>JAQUSU010000082.1 GCA_028710085.1 Anaerotignum sp. | reverse complement strand
CTTGGCTATCAATATGCTCATGATTACCCAAATCATTATGTTAAGCAGCAGTATTTGCCCGATGAATTGGTGGGAACGGTTTATTATGACCTTTCAGATAGCGGCGTCGAACGAAGAATGAAAGAGCATATGAAACGGTTAAAGGACAATACCTAAAGTTCTTACACATATTTTTTAATAGGGGGCGTTTTTTTGGTTTTACGATTTATGCCTGTAAGCACGTATGACATTGGGCAAGTTGAAGCTTATTTTTCTCATATGGCGGAACAAGGGTTATTTTTTAAAAAACTAATAGGCTTTGCCGTTTTTGAAAGAGGCGTGGGAGAAAAAACGAAATATCATCTCCACCCTTTTGGAAAACCTTTTGGAAAAACGCGGGGGAAGCTTGATGAAGAATTACGTTTGCAGCTGCAAAGTGCAGGCTGGGAATATATTTCTACAATGTCAAAAGCCTTTTTTGTTTTCAAAGCAACCAATAACGAAACGAAGGAATTTCCAACCAATTCTCTCGAATGGCAAAAAGGCATAGAAAAAATAAGGAGTACCCTACGTTTTGCTTTTTTCTATTCGCAAATTGTTATATTAATTTCTTTGGCAATGCTTGCATACCATTCGTTTTTTACCAACTATCCTGTGTATTATTGGGTGAAATATAGACTGCTGATATTTGCTTTTGCATTTTTCTTTTTTGGCTATGAAGCCGTACTGAAATATATACATATAAAAAAATTAAATCATTATTTGAATTTTGGCAGTGAGTACGGAGAAAAGGTTGTTTCTCCCCCCACATCTACTTTTCGGATTTTGAATGGTATTCAATTGTTTTTACATCTGTTTGTTGTTTTTGTTTTTATATATAGTCATTTGGTGAGCTGGGAAAAGAGTCTAACCGACTATCAAGGAGAAAAGCCAACCATTTCCTTGGCGGCAATAGAAAAAAATCCAAATTTACAGATTGTAAACTTTCCGGATAGCTCTTCTTTCCAAAAAGTACACTGGCAGAGCTTTATCAGCTATGATTGGACGGAATTAGCACCTGAAGTTTATATCATACAAGAAGAAGGCGTTATAGAAACGAAGGATACTTTGCAAGTATATTCCCCAGCAATTGATTCGGAGGTTTACACCTTGCGGTTTCAATTTCTTGTCAAGCCATATTTAAGGGAAGCGATAGAATATCAAAAAGATTTGTTATTTTTCGAACATATAACATGCGAAGCATTGGAAAACACAAAATTTGACCAAGCATATTTTTGTTTTTCTAAAAACTACCAAGGGCTTTTTGCATCCATCGGGAAAAAGGTAATTTGTGTGGATTATTTTGGAGACAAAGATTTAACGGAATTTGCAGATGAAATATATCAAGCTGTGGCTGAATAGTCAAAAAATAGCAGCAGCACACAAATAATATTGTTTTCTCCAGTAATTCGAAAAACTCATTATTGCAAAAAGAGTATTTCAAAAAATACTCTTTTTTGCGATAGAATGATTTTATTTAACATAACAAATTGCAAACAAATTATCGGCTGATTTTCGTTATATCATAAGGTGTTGTTTGATAGACATAATAATTCAGCCAATTGGAATATAGCAAATTTCCGTGGGCCCTCCAACGAACAAGGGGTTTCCTTGTATCATCATCGTTGGGGAAATAATTTGCAGGAACTGGGGTATCCAATCCTGCGTTTTTATCTCGAATATACTCGTTGTTGAGGGTTTGAGGGTCATATTCCGAGTGGCCCATAATAAAAATTTGTTTTCCATCCAAAGAGGAAACGGCATAAACCCCTGCTTCTTTGGAAGACGCCAAAATTTCAAGGTCGCTTATCTTTATAATATCCTCCTCCTTCACTGTAGTGTAACGGGAATGAGGTGCGAAAAACACATCATCTGCCCCTCTAAAAAGCATTGATTTTTCCCGTTCGATTTCATGGGGAAATACACCAAAAAGCTTTTCTTCCATTTGATATTTGGGGATTCCATAATGGTAATATAATCCCGCCTGTGCCCCCCAGCAAATATGAAATGTGCTGTGAACATTGGTTTTACTCCACTCCATAATTTCTTTTAATTCATCCCAATAATCAACCTCTTCAAACTCCATTTTTTCAACAGGTGCCCCTGTAATAATAAACCCGTCAAATTTTTTGTTCTTCACATCCTCAAAGGTTTTGTAAAAAGCCAACAAATGCTCGCTGGAAGTATTCTTTGCGGTGTGGGTCTTAATATGAATCAGCTCCAGTTCAATTTGCAAAGGCGTGTTACCCAAAAGTCTGAAAATTTGCGTTTCGGTATCAATTTTTGTGGGCATTAAGTTAAGCAATATTATTTTCAATGGACGAATGTCTTGGGTTATGGCACGAAGCTCTGTCATAACAAAAATTTTTTCATCCGTCAACACCTTTACTGCCGGCAATTCATTGGGTATTTTGATTGGCATTTTCTATCACCGCTTTCTTAAAAATTAATATAAATAATCCTCTGTTCATTTTGTTTATTTCAATTTGCATTTCGCAGAGAATTTTGCCCTACGAAATGCATGAAACTTTTTAACAGCTTAGATATTTTCTAACGCCTGTGCAATATCATCAATTAAATCCTGTGCATTTTCAAGGCCGCAGGAGAACCGAATCAAATCTCCGGATATGCCGCATGCAATTAACTCCTCTTCATTCATTTGTCTGTGTGTAGCATTTGCGGGGTGCAGGCAGCAGGTTCTTGCATCCGCAACATGGGTAGCGATTGCGGCAAGCTTTAAGCCGCTCATTAATTTCTCAGCCGCTGCTCTTCCCCCTTTTACGCCAAAGCTTACTACGCCGCAAGTACCATTTGGCATATACTTTTTCGCTGTTTCGTAGTATTTGTCTCCCTCTAACCCCGGAAAAGTAACCCAAGAAATTTTATCGTTTTCTTTTAAAAATCTTGCAACTGCAAGGGCATTTTCACAATGTCGGGCAATTCGCACATGGACACTTTCCAGTCCCAGATTTAAAAGAAAAGCTGATTGAGGAGATTGGCACGAACCAAAATCTCTCATGAGCTGCGCTGTTGCTTTTGTAATAAAAGCTCCTTCCAGCCCAAATTTTTCTGCGTAAGTAATGCCATGGTAGCTGTCATCAGGTGTGCAAAGCCCCGGATATTTTTCTGCATTCGCTTTCCAATCAAACTTACCGGAATCTACGATACAACCGCCTACTGCCGAGCCGTGGCCATCCAAATACTTTGTTGTGGAGTGCGTTACAATATCTGCGCCCCACTCAAATGGACGGCAATTTACAGGGGTAGCAAAGGTATTGTCAATGATAAGCGGAACGCCGTGTGCATGGGCTACATTTGCAAAACGCTCAATATCAAGGACGGTCAGGGCAGGATTTGCAATTGTTTCGCCAAATACCGCCTTTGTATTGGGTTGAAAAGCAGCTTCTAATTCTTCATCGGAGCAATCCGGAGAGATAAAGGTAAAATCAATGCCCATTTTTTTCATTGTAACGGCAAAAAGATTAAACGTACCTCCATAAATAGTTGAGCAAGAAACGATATGGTCCCCACAGGCAGCAATATTAAAAATGGAAAAGAAATTTGCTGCTTGACCGGAAGAAGTCAGCATAGCTGCGGTTCCGCCCTCCATTTCACAAATTTTTGCCGCAACATAATCACAGGTCGG
This sequence comes from Anaerotignum sp., assembly GCA_028710085.1. Classification (GTDB taxonomy): domain Bacteria; phylum Bacillota; class Clostridia; order Lachnospirales; family Anaerotignaceae; genus Chakrabartyella. Next base: position 5,848 of record JAQUSU010000082.1, on the reverse strand, counting down.
ATTTTGCAATCTTGAATAAAAATATCCGCTTGCCTCAAGGTCAAAAAGCTTTCCCATTTCCTGACTGGTATCATATTTAAATGTGGTGCTTTGAATAATGGGAATTTGTCTGGGCTCACCGTTTTGTGGGGTATACCCTCCCTGTACGCATTTTGTTTCAATTCTGTAGTCATTCATAATAATTAAAGCCTCCTTTTTTTGTCTAAAAATAAAAAAACCCGTCTCAAAGATAAACTTTGAGACGGGATAATCCCGCGGTACCACTCAAATTGCATTAAAAATAATGCCACTCTCAGGCTCTAACAAGCCCTATGCCTTTACGCAGCAATCACGGAAGGAGCCTACCGACATTTTCATGTTTTCGAACCTTCAGCTCAGAAGCCATAGGCATTAAGCAGTCTTATTATCGGTTCTCACCAATCCCGATTCTCTGTGAACTTAACAACTCAGCCCTCTTCGTCATAGCCTTTTTATTTAATTTTTATCATTGTAACATTAAAATATTGTTTGTCAATAAAAACTTTTTAGCAAATATAAAAAATAATGGTAAAATGAAATCAAATCAGTTGAATTTTTGCAGTGAAAAACCTTGCTTTATGTTCATTTTGACCAAAAGAATTTTACAACTAAGGTGCTAGGCTATAGAATAATACTTGAAATTGTGAAAAAATATGCATTGATTTGAAAGAATCATAGAAATTGGTGGATGTCCCTGTTCTGCTGCATTTTTAACGTGTAGCAAAATCATTTCTTCTAATGCCTGCTTGCTTCAGCCTCTAGTGTTAATGTTAGGTTCTTTAGGTTTTCCACGGTTTTCCGATTTAAGAAATGCTCTATCTTTTCAACCTGCTCCAATTCGTTTTTCGATTGGTTTAGGAGGCATAAAAAATGATGAACGACATCATGACGATATAAAAGATACGCTCCCAAAGCGCTTCCTTGCTCCGTAAGATTTATCTGGCCGTATTTCTCTGAATTTACATATCCTAATTCTTTTAGCTGCTGCACCATTTTTGTTACAGATGATGGCTTTACATTTAACATTCTTGATAGATCATTTACCCTAGACCTTCCATTTTTCTCATATAAACGATAAATCATTTCCAAATAGTCTTCCATCGCAGTTGTAAGTGCAACGTCCTCATTCATTTGATAACCTTTAAGGGTATAAAACTCATCTGACAAGCTCATAGGGATTCTCCTTACTAATTAACAGTTTGACATACACTTTTTTTCCATCAAAGAATACTATATTGATAGAAAGTTTCCTTAACCTAAATTTATTCGGAAGGCGGAATTACTATGAATATAAATTCACTTAATGATATAAATCCAGGGGAACAGGCCATTGTAAATGCATTACTCTCCACAGGAAGTATGCGACGGAGGCTGCTTGATATTGGGCTGGTTGAAAATACCGTGATTGAATGCCTTGGTCGAAGCCCCGGCGGTGATCCAACTGCATTTTTAATTCGGGGAGCAGTTATTGCAATTCGCTCTGAGGATTGTGAAAATATACTTGTAACGCGCAGGTAAAAAATTTAATCGTAGGAGGTGCAAAATGGGCCTAACAAATAGTTCAATCGGCATGAAAGCTGTTGATTTTGGAGTGGAAATAAAAAAGCAATCGCAAGAAGATAAAATAATCGCCCTTGCAGGCAACCCAAATGTTGGGAAAAGCACTGTTTTTAATGAGCTTACTGGGTTGAATCAGCATACAGGAAACTGGGCAGGAAAAACAGTTTCAAATGCGCAAGGATATTGCTCCACAGAAAATCAATCCTATGTTTTGGTAGATATTCCGGGAACCTATTCCTTAATGGCCCATTCTGCGGAAGAGGAAGTGGCAAGGAACTTCATCTGCTTTGGCAATCCCGATGCCGTGGTTGTAGTCTGCGATGCCACTTGCTTGGAGCGCAATCTAAACCTTGTACTTCAGACAATTGAAATTTCAAAAAATGTAATCGTCTGCGTAAACCTTATGGATGAGGCCAAAAGGAAGGATATCAGAATAGATCTCGCAAAAATTTCCAAAAGACTTGGTGTCCCCGTTGTTGGTACCATAGCGAGAAACAAGAACAGTCTGCAAGAGCTTTTGGATATTATTGATAAAGTAACTGACGGCAGGATAAAGCCCTCTGGCTTGCATATACAATATCAAAAAGAAATTGAGGAGGCGATTGCAGTTCTTGAGCCATCTGTAAAAATGTTAACCGGTAAAACAATCAACAGCAGATGGCTTAGTATAAAATTATTAGATCAAGATGCTTCGCTAATGAAGGAGATTAAGGACTATCTTGGAATAGATTTTTATGAAAACAAGGAATTAATGGAGGCGTTAGCAAAAGCAAAGGATATTCTTGTCAAATACGGCATTGATTCCAACAAATTTAAAGATAAAATTGTATCCGCTCTTGTGACAGAAGCGGAAAAGGTTTGCCATGGCACTGTTGTTTTTGAAAAAGAAGGCTACAATTTGTCTGACAGAAGAATTGATAAAGTATTAACCAGCAAGGCTACTGGCTATCCGATTATGCTGGCCCTTCTTGCGTTGATTCTTTGGTTAACAATTACGGGAGCAAACTATCCTTCTCAGCTATTGGCAAAGGCGTTGTTTTGGGTTCAGAATTACCTGTCAGCTTTCATGTATTACATCAACGCACCTATTTGGCTCCATGACATTTTAGTATTAGGCGTTTATCGTGTGCTAGCATGGGTTGTTTCAGTTATGTTACCGCCTATGGCAATTTTCTTCCCTTTGTTTACACTGCTTGAAGATGCTGGATATTTACCCAGGGTTGCTTATAATTTAGATAAAACATTCAAATGTTGCTGTGCCTGCGGAAAGCAAGCGCTAACCATGTGCATGGGGTATATAAATTTGAAAATGTAAAACCATATAAAGATTTTTTTTCGAGAAATATAGATTGCCATTTTTTTCCGTAAATTACCAGATGTTTTTTGTTTTGATTTGTCTATACTAAATGTGTAGGGTTCATTTGCTCTGTTAAGGATGAGATGCACCGCTTCATATTATTTAATAAAATTTGTTTTTTTTGTTTTATTTTTCAAATTATTATTGACATTTGATTTAAGATGATATATACTAAATTTGTTTCGTATGTATGATTATTCGCTCTTAAGTTCTAGTCGATAATTATTATTTGACTACGATTTAAGAGTTTTTTATTTATATGCCCGAGATAATATTTTTTAGGAGGTACTGATTATGAATAACGGTACAGTAAAATGGTTTAACGCAGAAAAAGGTTTTGGATTTATCACACCCGACAATGGTGGAGACGATGTATTTGTACATTTCTCTTCCATCCAGACAAATGGTTTTAAATCCTTAAACGAAGGACAGAAAGTATCTTTCGATACAGAGGCTGATCCTAAAGACAAACGTAAGACACGTGCTGTCAATGTTTGCGCGCTTTAAGCCTTTTACAAAGCCACTCTTCGGAGTGGCTTTTTCATTTTGCATATTTTCCCGGAAAATTTTAATTCGTCAGACAACATATTATTGTTCCTCTTGGTTATCCTAAACCCGAGGTGAATAAAATGGATGAAAAGAAAAGGCAGCCTACCATAGAAGGTGAAATTGAAAAACCTATCTCCAAAGCATATCCCATAATCGATACAGACCTTGCCAGGGACAACATCGAAAACAATATGCCCGTTGCAGATTTGCAAGACCTATAAAACCAGAGGTGATAATATGCAAAAATATTATGATATGTATGAACTGTTTAAAAACGATACAAGTGCCAAACAATATTTTGATAAACTCCCTGTTTATGTTCGTGAGCAAATAAGCACGCGGGCGAACGGCGTTAATTCTTTTGAAAGCCTAAAGGATTATGCCGAAAACTTACTTCGCGGGGATAATTAATCAAGGAGCTTCGGCTCCTTTTTTTATTGCCGTTCCTCCCCTGCTTGCGCAAGGCATAGAGCTTGCCACATAATTTTTTATCAGTCATCTTTTTGATGTTTCCCCTGAAGCATTTCGTAAAGTAAGCGTCTTGCTGATTCTGGCAACTGCTCCACACTTGTTACATAACCAGTAACGCTATCTCTAACCTCCCCACTTGCCATTACATGAGTAATTTCCCCCCTTTTTTTTTGCTCCTGCTTTTTCATGCAGACACCCCCCGCTTCATACTTATGAAGCGTAATATTTGTCCTATGCTTTCAACAAAGCATCTTTAAATTTATATGAATTCTTTGATAAATAGAATGATATATTTTAATAATGCGGAAAGGGGCGATTTTTCTGAGCAAAAAGTATATGGCGTTTGGCTATGTCCGTGTATCCACTGACAATCAGCTTGAAAACTACAGCATTGATGAGCAAATCGACCGTCTAGCGGCGTACTGCAAGGCGAAAGACTGGGGTTTAGTAAAGGTTTATACCGATGGTGGGTTCTCCGGCGGCAACACAAACCGCCCTGCTTTACAACAAATGCTGGAGGATATTAAAAAGGCGGACGTAGATGCCGTCATTGTCTATAAGCTTGACCGCTTGAGCCGAAGCCAAAAAGATACGCTTATGCTGATTGAGGACGAATTTCTTTCTAATGATGTGGATTTCATTTCGATCAATGAAAATTTTGACACCTCTACCCCGTTCGGTCGGGCAATGATTGGCATTTTATCGGTGTTTGCACAGTTGGAAAAGGATCAAATTACAGAGAGATTTACAATGGGGAGAATTGGCAGAGGAAAAGCAGGTTATTTTCATGGAGGTGGAAATTCGCCCCATGGATATGATTATGTGGACGGGGAATTAATTGTGAACGAATTTGAAGCAATACAAATTGAGGAGATATATGACTTTTTTATTAGCGGAAAAAGTATGCATGCCATTTCAAAAATATTGAATGGGAAATATGATAATCGCAACTGGACGTCAGCAGCTGTTCGAAATGCTTTAAAAAACTGCATTTATATTGGCAAAGTTCAATTTAAAGGTACCAAATATGAAGGGAAACATGCCCCTATTATATCGTTAGAGCAATTTAACGAAGTGCAATGCCGGCTTCACTCGAAAGAAAGGGAAAATGCAAAAACCATTGCGCAAAAATTCCCTTTCCGTGCCGGCTATCTTCTTTCTGGTTTCATTTATTGCAGCCGCTGCGGTGCAAAGTATAGTGCAAACCATGGTTATTATAAATGCTACTCCCGCTCAAAATCTGCAGAAAAATTTATCAAGGATCCAAATTGCAAAAATGATAATTGGAAGATTGAAGAACTGGATACGCTTGTGGTAGATGCGGTCAGGGAACTGGTGGGAAATAGAGAAATACTTCAGGCGCTTTCCTTACAATCAAAATCAAACACGGAATACATAATTAATACAAAAAAAATCAAAGCGCGCATTGAAGCGATTGACAAGCAGCTGAACAAATTGATTGACCTATATCAAATTGGCACCCTGCATATGGAAATTTTGACAAGCAAAGTAAAAGCTTTAGCCCAAGAAAAAAATATCTTGAATAAAAAGCTAAATAGCAAGCATGACAAAACCGACAACCTTGCCGTTTTCGTAAATATCCTAAATTCCTTTGAATTCTATTTTGAATCTTTTGATTTGGATGCAAAAAGAATGCTGATTGCAGCCCTCATTGCGCGTATCGAAATAGACGGTAATGACGTAAAAATAAAATGGCGATTGTGATACAAAAATATATATGCCATGTGCATGGGTTTTGGTTGTAATGCTGCGGGAATTGTTGGCTGTCGTATTATAGATTCCCCAAGAGAACGACTATTGGCAATTCTTACGAATAATTTTGTACCCTGCAATGGCAGATTGCCGCAACCACACAAAGGGAAAGAAAATTAT
>JAQUSU010000081.1 GCA_028710085.1 Anaerotignum sp. | reverse complement strand
ATCCACCACGGCATCTATTTTTCGGAGAAGGTGGTCTTGTGGTACAAGCCCTTCTTAATCAACTATTTGTATATTTTTTCTTCTGTTTTCTGCTCTTTCAATCATTTTTATCACCCTGTTATATTATTCCATAGATAAATGAAAAAGCCCAGCAAAAGCTGGACTTTTTCGACAGTCTGTGGCAAGTATGCTTTCGGGGTACTTGCCATTTTTATCAGTTTTTTAAACTTCTCTTTCCAGTGCTTCAGCCGCGTTATAAGAGCTGCGCACAAAGGGGGCGGAGGCAACAAAGGCAAAGCCTTTTTCTTTTGCAATTTCACCATAGCGGTCAAATTGTTCGGGAGTTATATATTCTTGAACGGGGTAGTGTTCCATAGATGGTGCGAGATACTGACCAATGGTCAAGAATTCACAGCCAACGGCTCTTAAATCCTCCATCACCTCATAAACCTGGGTATCTTTTTCCCCAAGACCAAGCATAATTCCCGTTTTGGAACGGATGCTAGGGGCGAAAAGCTTAATGTTTTTCAGCACTTCCAAGGATCTTTCATAGATTGCCTGAGGGCGAACCTGATCATACAGCGATTTTACTGTTTCTATGTTATGACTGATTACCTCGGGGCTTGCATCGGCAACGATTTTTAAAGCCTCTTGATTCCCCTGAAAATCGGGAATCAAAACTTCAACGGCGGTATCAGGACATGATTTATGAATGGCACGAATGGTTGCTGCAAAGTGAGCAGCACCGCCGTCAGGCAAATCATCTCTGGTTACGGAGGTGATCACCACATATTTCAACCCCAGCTTGGATACTGCTTCTGCCACCCTGTTTGGTTCATCGACATCCACTTTTTGGGGTTCACGGTTGGTTACGTTACAAAAACGGCAATTTCTGGTGCAATTCACCCCTAATATCATAAAGGTGGCTGTTTTTTTCGAAAAGCATTCCACATAATTGGGGCACATTGCCTCGTCACAAATTGTGTTGAGGTGAAGCTCACTCAGCATTTCACGTACATAATTTAAATTTGAATTATCTCTAAAGGTTCTTTTTAACCATTCGGGTTTTTCTAACATTTTACAATCCTCCATTTGAAATATACTTAAAGAATTCCACTCTTTTTTAATACTACTTTTTGTGCCTAGGAAAATAAGATGGTCAAAAATTCCTCGGCGGTAATTCCCCCAAAATAAGGAAATAAATCAACGGTGTTTAAACAAGCCAACAGTGTTTCCTTATCAAAGGCCTTGCCTTGAAGAAGAACTTCCAATTCTTCTATGGGTTTGATAGAGAGAAAATCTCCGCGAATGGAGCAGGAGGCAATGCTTCCCTCATTGATTTCCAAATAAACCTCAACCTTACCCAGGGGCAACCGTTTTTCGCTGTGGTGGGTAAAGCTGGCGTTGGTGCGGTAGGTCCAAAGAGGATTTGCATATTTTTCTTCTCTGATTTTTTCAATCTGAACAAGCTCCTCTGGGGAAAATGCATAGGTTTCCATGGGCATGATTTCTGTTAAAGCTTGTTTCAAAAGAGCTTTAAATTCCTGGGTTGTATATTTTTCTACAAGGTGCTCACGGATATTGGTTACCCGACTGCGAATGGAAGCAATCCCTTTGCTTTTTATTTTGGCTTCATCTACTGTCAATATTTTTTCCAAAACAGAAAGGTCAGTATCAAATAAAAGGGAACAATGGCTGCAAAGGCAGTTTTTCCCCAAACGCTGCGCTAAGCCGGAAATTTTTTTACCGTCTAAGAGCATATCGTTTCTCCCCTGAATCTCTGCTTGGATGCCCATTTTTTGCAAAGCCAAAATCAAAGGCTCTGCCAAGCGGGTTCTTCCAATTTCTTTTGCATCGTCCCCCGGAGAAAATGGGGTAATCAATGTACAAAGTAAAGTGCCTGGATCGGTGTAAATGGTTCCGCCGCCGCTGGAACGGCGAGTAATTTGCACGTTGTGCTGTTCGGCAAGGGAAAGATCAATTTCGTCTTGCGCAATTTGGTTACTGCCTAGCATAGCACAGCAATCCGTTTGCCATAGCATGAAAATATCTTGGTTTTGACCCAAGAGAGTCATGCAATATTCTTCGGATGCAAAATGCAAAGCAGCATCAGTCGTTTTTGGCTGAATAAAAAACATGTTAGCCCTCCTTATCATTTGTAAGTTGTAATACAACTACTATACAAGAAATATGCTGATTTCGCAATACAAGAATACTGGTGACCTTTCGATTTGACAAAAGAGGAGGTCTATAAAGTTGAAAAAAGAAGAAAGACGGTTTTTCCTTTAAGAAATATAAAGAAATTCGAGGGTGAAACGAAATCATTTTTATTGTTTATTTCACATTTTTTCGCTATACTAAAACAAGAAGAGGTGAGCGATGTGACAGCTTTGATGAAAATTCAGACCTTTATTCAGGCCTATGCCCAAGCGATTTCGTCTATTTTAGAGTGTGACGTTACGGTGGTGGATAATGAGTTAATTCGTGTGGCGGGAACGGGAAATTATGCCCCTGAAATCGGCAATACCATTGCCCATACCAGTTTTTTTAATCAAATTTTAGTAACCGGCGAATGTGGGATTATTACCAATGTGGCGCAGCATCCAAGCTGTATTGGCTGTGAAAAACGTGCGTTTTGCAAAGAATTGGCAGATTTGGCATATCCCATTTTCAAAAATGGTGCTGTGGTAGGGGTGATTTCTATTGTTGCGTTTGAGGAAAGGCAGAGGGAAAACCTCTTGAGAAATCGAGCCAAGCTGGAAGAATTTTTAAAATATATGACAATGCTTTTGGAAAGTAAACTCTATACCGCTGAGGCAAGAGATCGTTTGCAGCAGCAGCTGCAGGTTGTCAATGACGATAAAAAAGGATGGTCATTTGTGGGCAACAGCAAAAAAATGCAGGAGGCCATTGCCATTGGGCATAAGGTGGCAAAGTCCGATTCTACCGTTTTTTTGCGGGGAGAAAGCGGCACAGGCAAAGAAATTATGGCGAAAATGATTCACGACCTTAGCCAAAGGCGGGATAAGCTCATGATTTCCATAAATTGTGCGGCAATTCCCGAAAATCTGGTGGAAAGCGAGCTGTTTGGCTATGAGGAGGGCGCTTTTACTGGGGCAAAGAAAAAGGGCGCAATAGGTAAGTTTGAATTGGCGGATAAAAGCACCATTTTTCTGGACGAAATCGGTGATATGCCTTTGCATGTGCAAACAAAGCTGTTACGTGTATTACAAGAGAGAAAGCTGGAGCGTATTGGCGGGCAAAAGCCGATTCCCATTGATATTCGGGTGGTTTGCGCCACAAATAAGGATATTGAACAGATGGTGGAGGAGGGAACCTTTCGTGAGGATTTGTATTATCGGCTGAATATTATTCCCATTGAGCTGCCACCTTTGCGCAAGCGAAAAGAGGATATTCCCGCCTTGGTGGAATATTATATTACCTATTATAATCAAAAGCTGAATAAGCATATCCAAGGGGTGTCGGCGGAGGCTTTGCAGACACTGGTAAACTATAATTGGCCTGGTAACGTAAGAGAACTAAAGAATATTATAGAATATTTGGCGAATATTGTGGAGGGGGAAGAGGTTCAGCTTGCCGATTTGCCTGACCATATTGTGCTTCGTTCCACAAAGGGCTATGATGCATGGTCTTTGGATAAAATTATGGAGGAGTATGAAAGGCGCGTGTTGTCAAATATGCTAAAGGAGGAGGCTTCCTTGGCGGATAAGGAAAAGCTTGCCGATTCCTTGCAAATTAGCCGTGCCACTCTCTACCGGAAACTAAAAAAGTACAACTTGATTTAATCTCATTTTTGAGAAATAATCTCTTTTTTGAGAAAAAATTGGTGCCTTAAATATTGAAATAAGGAAGCCCTTTCTGAAACATGGAAATCATATTTTGGGAAAGGGCTTTTTGTATGTGCAAAAGAAACAAAAAAATGGCGTGAAGATTTGATATGTTGGTGTTCAAATGGCGTTATATTCCCGAAAATAAAATATATTCCGAGGAGTTTTTTTAAAAAAATATGTTTTATTTATTCAAAAAACAAAAAAATATAGCATGACTAGGTAATTTTTTGAAAAATGTCAAATCTTTGGGCTTCATGAAAATCAGAATCATTTCCTTTTGTCTCAAAAATGAGAAGAATTCAGGACATGATTCCCCAAAAATGTGGATTTTTCAATTGGCATCAAAATTGCTGTATATATAGATGAGATGAAAACCTGCGAATACACAAGGAGGAAAAAACTATGGATATGAATGTTGTTTTTGATACATTAAAAAGTGAAATGAAACCAAGTATGGGGTGTACAGAGCCTGTTGCCATTGCTTTGGCAGTTTCCAGAACCTGCGAGCTGTTACAAAACCCCGCTACCCATTTGGATATGGTAATTAGCTCTAATATTTTCAAAAATGCCTATAGTGTGCAAATTCCAAACGCCGGAACCAATGGGATTGAGCTTGCCTGTGCTTTGGGGCATTTATTAAGCAAACCCGGAAATACCATGGAGATTTGTGCTCAGATTCTTCCCGAACATGTGGAGGAAGCAAAAAAATTGGTGAAGGAAGGCTTTGTTTCTGTGAAGGTTCTTCCCAGCAGCGAATTCTACATTGAATGTTCTGCCGAAAATGAAATGGAAAAAGCCCATACTATTACGGAAAAAGCCCATGATAACATGGTATTTGCGGAAAAAAACGACAAGGTTATTGTGGATCAGCGCACCATTTCGGCAGCAGAATCAACTGCAAAAGCTTTTGATGTAACGAAATATTCCTTTGCTGATTTTTACAATTGGGCAAACGCTGTGGATGTAAAGGATTTGGCATTCATCAAGGAAGGCATTGATATGAACCTCTCCATTGCCAACATTGGTATGCAAAAGAAATATGCCCTTGGCGTTGGACCGGCATTGAAGAATTTGGCGGAAAAAGGGCTAATCTCTAATGATATGATTACGGAGCTTAAGCAGCTGACTGCAGCAGCCAGTGATTTTCGTATGAGTGGCGGTAACGGCTCCGTTATGACCTATTTAGGCAGCGGCAACCAAGGCATTGAAACGATGCTGCCCATGGCAATTTTTGCAAAGCATATGAATATTCCCGAAGAAAAGCTGTTACGGGCAGAATTTTTGGGTATGCTGATTATAATGTATATGAAATACCATGTTGGACGCTTATCTCCCATTTGTGGTGCTACCTTGGCTGCAGCAGGCGGCGCAGCAGGTATGGCCTATATGATGGGTGGTAACCTTGAGCAGGCTTCCGGGGCAGTGCAAAACTTGATGGGTGGTGTTGCCGGTATGTTCTGTGATGGAGCAAAGGGCGGATGCTCCTTGAAGCTTTCCATTTGCGCAGGCGAGGCAGTGTATTCTGCTATGTTTGCTATGGATGACAGCATTATTCAGGCTACGGATGGCTTTATCAGCGAAAAAGTGGAAGATACAGCAAAGAATTTGGCAAAGCTTTCCCATGAGGCTTTAGGTGGCGTGGATATGAAGGTTATTGAAATTATGATGGCAAAATAAAAAAGTGCAACAAAGCTTAAGAAACCAAAGGTTTTTGAAACCTTTCTCTATAGAATTGTTTTCAGACAGACAAAGATTACTAAAATGGGAAAATACAGATAGGAGCTTCTTTATTGCTTGATTTTGGGCTTGCCCAAAGATTAAATCCTTTTACAGGGGAAGCATAGGAGCGTGGGGGCAAAGCCCATAAAAAGCCAGTATTATTGTTTTCCCATTGTCCCATTTTTGCACAATGGCGTGCTGAAATGGAATTTCATAAAGCAAATAAGTATTTCAACATAAATTTCCCTGAAAAAACTCCTTATGCTTATCGTAAGGAGTTTTTTTATATCTTAAGAGTATCTTAAATCCCTAAAAAAGCGTTGTAGTTTGCAGTTTGTTTTGGTAAACTGTTACAGGAAAATAATTCAAATTGAATGGAAATATTTCCTGCTGTTTTCTGTTGAGTGCGCAGTTTTTATGAGGAAGGCGTTGATAAAAGCTTTCTATTTCGTAGCATTTGTTTCGGGCAGGAGAATGGGGGAAGCTTTCAAAGGGGGAAAAAGTATGACGAAGGAAGAAATCAGTGCGGCTTATGGGGTGGAATTGCATACCGTTGAGCGCTTCCGTAATATTGGGTTGGTTACACCAAAACGGTTGGAAGACGGGTCATGGGTATATTATGAAGTGGATGGGGGAAAGTTTCAGCGGCTGCTATTGTTGGAAAAAATGGGTTTTTCAGAGAATAATTTTGTTATGCTAAGAAGTAAAGAGAGAACCCTAAAGGCATTACTGCAAAGGCGATATGATGGGCTGGAGGATGGATGTTTAGGGAAAGAAATATGCAGACAACTTCTGGAGGAGGAGGCTGACCTTGAAAGCTTTGATGCGAAGAAGTATCTGGAGCAATTGGATGCGGAGGGAATGGAATCCGCCTTTTCTTTTAAACCAAGTTTTCAAAATCAGGTTTATCGTCCGTGGCGCAGATTTTTTGCGAGAATGCTGGATGCTTTTATTTATGGTTTGGTTTGGGACTTATTTCTGGGCTATTTTTGTCATGTGAACTTAACTGATATAGGCTTTGGGCTGAGTGTTGTTAGCGTTTTGATTACAACGGCTATGATGCTTTCCATAGAGCCCTTGCTATTAAACCGTTTTGGCACCACCTTTGGGAAATGGGTTTTTGGGTTAAGGGTGGAAAAAGCCGATGGAACCCATCTTTCTTATGGCGAGGGTATGAACCGTACATGGGCTGTCATTGGCAAAGGTGAAGGTTATAATATTCCCATTTATGATTTAGTGCGTTTGTATAAAAGCTATAAAGTGTGTAAAGCAGAAGAAATTCAGCCTTGGGATGAGGGTATTTCCTATACCATAAGGGATACAAAAGGGTATCGTGTGGTAGCTTGCATTGTGTTATATGTGATATTCATTTTTATCTCTTCAATCATGATTCAGTACCAGCAGTTGCCGCCGAACCGTGGGGATATTACCTTAGAGGAATTTGCCCAAAATTATAACTATTTTTGCAAGTATCTTGATGTAGGCGAAGGTGCCTATATGGATGAAGGTGCCTACATGGATGAAAATGGCCAGTTGGTGGAAAAGCCTTCTAATGGAGCGATTTCTATTTTGGGTGATGAACCACCAAGCTTTGAATATACCATCGAGGATGGTTACTTAATAGGCGTTTCCTTCGTGTACGAGACGGAAAACGAGCAAGTTTGGAGAGATGCAGAAAAAACAGAGAAAAGCTTGCTTGTTCTTGCTTTTGGATGTACGGATGAAGCAGTAGGACTTTTCAAGAATAATGGTGCGTGGATTTCACAAGATATACTTTTTGAGGATGATTTCAATTTTATTGTTGGTCATTGCAGGTACTTTGGCAATGTGGAGCGGGAAGGCTACGAAATTGATTATAGGATACCCAAAGAAGGCGCGGAAAGGGTCAACTACAAAATGGAGTTTTCTATAACAAAGGAGAAGTAACATTCCTGTCAAGGGATGAAGCGGATGTGGTTGAAAAAAACAAGACTAAGTTTCGATAATTCATAAAGAAGAAAAAACTGTTTTCAAGGATTTTTTCCTAGAAAACAGTTTTTATTTGCAAAGAAAGCCCCTTTCCTTAGATTTTATATCTAACGAAAAGGGCTTTCTTTCTGTGCAGGCATTGATTCTTTACGACCTACGGTACCCTAAAATTCTGAAAAACTTTACTGGTAGCGTTTAAGCATATCCATAACGACATCGTTTACTTGATAATTCAGTATATCTGTTTCGCTGAACTCTGCAAAATCGCTATTTTCATCGTTGAGCCACAGGAGTTTTTCAGGTGCAAGCACGTTATGTACGCAATTATACATCCAACCGATATGGTTTTCCCTCAACGCATCTAACCACATTTCGTGATATTCCACGTATTCTGTGGGGGATAGCTCCAACGTGTCCGTTCCCACCTCTGTCATAATAAAAGAAACGTTGTTGCGCTTTGCACAGTCAATATAAGGCTGTAATTGCATCTTCACAATATACGCCGAATCAAGAAGATGGGGCGGCTGATCCATATTTTCAAGGGTTCCATCACCATGAATCATAATTGTGGGGAAGGGCTCAAAACCATTATCAGGGCCATAAAGATTATGAGTTGGAATGGTTAGCACCTGTTCCCCTTCCTGTTCGATGGAGACTGCCACAAGATTTCCCCAATCCAAAGGCGTAAAGGTGAGCTGTTTCGTTCCTTCGGGAAGAGTGCCGGATGTTTTATAAACCATCTCCTCCGACTGATAAGGTTCTGGAGATAAAAGCTTTTGACCATCGGCAGACACGTTCATCGTGGTACCTACATAGCCATAATAGACGGTTATGGTTCCCTTCTTCAGCCCGTTTTCGCTCTCCAGCACAAGCATGCCGCTGTCGGGGCTATAATTCATTGGCAGATACTGCATGGGCCAAACGGATTCATAGGGGATTCCAAGGTCCTCAAGGTTGCGTTTGTCCAGTGTGTATATGTGGGAATGATAGGAAAGGCAGCAGCCCAGTGCTGCTAATTGCTCGGGAACCTGCTTCCAGGCATCGTTTGCAATGATGATTCTGTTGGGGTTATGGCTCCAAATGCTTTGGGAAACGGGAGAGAGAACATCGCAGTATTGCTGCAAATCTCCATCGGGGATAGCCGGCTCCGCAAGAAGCTCAAAGCTTAACAGACCGCTGGGAATTTCTGCATATCGTTTGGCAAGCAAATCCCAATAAGCGGTGAATAAGGCTTGCATTTCGCCATCTGTAAAAATAATGTCGTTAGATTGCACCCCTTCTTCCTCCCAGGAGGTATTCCAACTATTTGGTGCTCCGGTAATGCTGAGCATGATATGAACGTTGTATTTTGCGCCCCAGGCAATCAATTCATCCAGCTGCTCCAGCTGGGAAACATTGATTTCATTTGGGTTAGAGGGGTTGCCCAGAAACGAAAGGCTGTAAAGCACACGGGCGCAGTTGAAGCCGTTTTCCGCAAGGTATTTGACTTCATCCTCTACAAAATAATAGGGGCCGGGCGTGTATTCGTTCCACCAATTTTCACTTTCAAAATTCACACTGATTTTATTTTCCAGAATGTACCCGTTCCAATAGGGCAGGGCGGCCTTGTCAACCTCCCCAAGGGTACAAAAAGAAAGGAGTTCTGGCGTGATAATGTCTTGATTGAAACCGCCGATTTTCTCAATGGGCTGATATTCCTCTGCCTTACTTTGTACCGCAGTTTTTTCAATACGAGGCGCAGGCTCTACGGAGGCTGTGGTGCTCTCGGAGCTGGTGGTGCAAGAAGTCATGGGTAAAACTAGGCAAAGCGTCAGAAAAAAAGCAGTTATTTTTTTCATTTATTATCCCCTCTCCAAAAATCCTATTTCATCAAAAAGCTAAAGAACTTACAATAAATACCATTATAGCATAGAGAAAATGTGGCAACAAGTAGAGCTTTCTAGTTTATGAAAAGTTTTTCTTATTTCTTGGGTAGGTGAATCTAAAGTCGAAAAAAAGCGGTAATTTTCTAATTTCAAAATTACCGCTTGCTAAAATATGCTTATGTTTTTTTATTCCCCATCCTTCAAGTGCAGTTGTAGCTGCAAGCCGTTTGCCGCTTTGTCTTTTTCTTGAAT
>JAQUSU010000080.1 GCA_028710085.1 Anaerotignum sp. | reverse complement strand
AGCGATTTGCTGAAAATTCGTGACGGGGCAAGAACAAGAACCACAAAGGTTGAATTAGACAGAATTATCAACAATCCTTTTGCAAAGCCCGGTCAGAGCTTTGGCTTTGATCCAAAGCAGGTTTTTGATTACCATTTGGATGAAGCCTTGGATTTAAGGATTTTGTATCAAAAATTGAAGGATTCCATAGATACTAAAACACCTACTTCCGTTGAGGTGGACGTAAAAAATACGGATCGAACCTTTGGAACGATTTTAGGCTCTGAAATTACGAAAAGACACCCCGAGGGTCTTGACAACGATACGATACATATTAAATGCAATGGCACAGGCGGACAGAGCTTTGGGGCATTCATTCCAAAGGGGCTTACCCTTGAATTGGAAGGCGACAGCAACGATTACTTCGGTAAAGGCCTTTCCGGTGGGAAATTGGTTGTATATCCGCCCAAGAAAAGCAAGCTGAAAGAGGACGAAAATATTATTATCGGCAACGTTGCACTGTATGGATCGACGGATGGCGAGGCCTATATCAACGGTGTGGCAGGGGAACGCTTCTGCGTTCGTAATTCCGGCGCAAGAGCCGTTGTTGAGGGCGTTGGCGACCATGGCTGTGAATATATGACAGGTGGTATTGCTGTTATTATTGGAAATACAGGCAAAAACTTTGCTGCCGGTATGAGCGGTGGAGTTGCCTATGTTTTGGACGAAAACAGAGATTTCTACACCAGAGTAAACAAAGAGCTGGTTTCCTTGGAGGAGATGCTGCATAAGCAAGACGTAACGGTTTTGAAGGAAATGCTGACAAATCATGTGAAATTGACGGGCTCGAAAAAGGGACAGGAAATTCTCGACGATTTTAGTAATTATCTGCCTAAATTTAAAAAGGTTTTGCCCCACGACTTTGACAAGATGTATAAAGCAACCGTTCGTATGGAAGAAAAAGGCTTGAGCGGCGATGAGGCATTAATTGAGGCGTTTTATGCATTCTATTCAAATAAATAAGATAGGGGGGATTATGCATGGGAAAAGCAACAGGATTTTTAGAATTTGATAGAAAATCCGGAGGCGAGATAAGCCCGAAGGAAAGAATTAAGCACTTCCAGGATTTTCATGAGCATTTGCAAAAAAGCGAACAACAGCAACAGGCAGCAAGATGTATGGACTGCGGGATACCCTTCTGTCAGAGTGGAATGATGCTAAAGGGAATGGCCTCCGGCTGCCCTTTGAATAATTTGATTCCAGAATGGAATGACATGATTTACTTGGAAAAGATGGATCGAGCTTTAGATCGGCTTTTAAAAACCAACAATTTTCCAGAATTTACAAGCCGTGTATGTCCGGCACCTTGTGAGGCGGCTTGCACTTGCGGTTTAAATGATACACCCGTTACCATCAAGGAAAATGAATGGAGTATTATTGAAAACGGATATTTTTCGGGGCTGATTCAGCCGAATCCTCCGAAGGTAAGAACGGGAAAGAGGATTGCGGTCATTGGCAGCGGTCCCTCTGGGCTTGCAGCGGCAGATCAACTCAATAAAAGAGGGCATACCGTTGTTGTTTATGAGCGCAATGACAGAGTGGGCGGCCTCTTGATGTATGGCATTCCCAATATGAAGCTGGAGAAAACTGTAATTGACCGCAAGGTAAACATCATGAAGGCAGAAGGCATTGAATTTATTACCAATGCCGACATCGGTAATACCATTAAGGCGGAAAAGCTGATTAAGGAATATGATTCTGTGATTCTTGCCTGTGGTGCATCGAACCCTCGAGATATTAAGGCGCCCGGTCGGGAAGGTAAAGGGATTTATTTTGCGGTGGATTTCTTGCGGGCTACAACCAAAAGCCTTTTAGACAGTGATTTGAAGGATGGCAAATACATATCCGCGAAAGGCAAAAACGTTTTGGTTATTGGCGGTGGTGATACAGGAAATGACTGTGTTGGAACTTCTATCCGCCATGGTGCAAAAAGCGTAGTGCAGCTGGAAATGATGCCAAAACCTCCTGTGGAAAGAGCGGATGATAATCGTTGGCCGGAATGGCCCAAGGTTTTAAAAACCGATTATGGCCAGCAGGAGGCAATTGCAGTCTTTGGTAGCGACCCCAGACTTTATGAAACAACGGTAACGGAATTTGTTTTAGACAAGGAAGGTAACGTTGCAAAGGCTAAAATTGTGAAATTGGAGAAAAAAGTCGACAAAAACGGTACCGTTTCCTTTGTCCCCTTGAAAGGCAGTGAAAAGACCATTGATGTGGATTTGGTATTGATTGCAGCAGGCTTTTTGGGTGCACAAAGCTATGTGGCGCAGGCATTCAAGGTTGAATTGAATAACAGAACAAATGTCAAGACAGCGGAAAACAGCTTCCGCACGAATGTTGCAAAGGTTTTTGTTGCCGGCGATATGCATCGGGGCCAGTCCTTGGTTGTTTGGGCAATTCATGAAGGCCGCAGCGTTGCAAGAGACGTGGATGAGACGCTGATGGGCTATACAAATTTGGTATAACCAGAAAGCAAGGCAAATAGCAATAAAATAAGCAAGGGTAAAAACCAATTGGTTTTGGCTCTTGCTTGTTTTTTGGGGGACACTACATCTTATAATAATCTGCAAACAGCTTTTGAATTTTTTTGCTGTCTATAGATGTGATAAAATCCAATAGATGTTTACCGGGGTTCCGTCAGGAAAAGGCTTTACTTCGGTTAAAACACCGCCGCATTTTTCGATGGTTCGATTAGAGGGAAGGTTATCGGCGAAGCAACCCAGCATAACCTTTTCAAGGTTCAGGGTTTTTGCATAGCCTATGCCTAGCGCAAGGATTTTGGCTGCATAGCCTTTTTTTCTTTCGCTGGGTCTGACGGAAAAACCAATATGCCCAGCAAAGCTTGCTAAAAAATCATGCCCCAGATTGTGCCGGATGTCAACCATGCCCACAATTCTTTTGTCTGCTTTTCGAACGGCAAAAAACGTTGTTGTTACAACCCAGTCCTCACTTACAGTTTCAGGGCTTTGATTTTTGACTGTATTGGCAAGCCATTCTTCGTAATTCATTTGGTCAAACAAAGCACTTCCGTGAATGATGCTTTCATTGTTGTGGAAAAATTCCTGCTTGAATTCTTCTGCCCCATTTTTATGCTGGTGGGTGGGTAATTGAAGCTCAATTTCTACCATTTGTTAGCCTCCATTCCAAGTTATTTACTGCTTTTTGGCTACAATATAATAATTCGGTGTCCCGCTATGAACATTTTCGCAAAACTCTATTTTAAATCCCGTATTGATGAATATATTCTTCAATGCTGCCATGGTAAAATAATTCATTGGAGGGATAATGCCAAGTCGGCTTAAGGGTTTCAATCCTGTTTTTAAAAGAAATTTTTCTCCCATGAATCCGTTACAATAATAAAGTATCCCCCAAAAGGAAGGCATTCATATATTATTTTTATGATTTCCTCCGGATTTTTCAAATAGGATTAAACGCTGTTATTATGTCGTATTTTCCGCTGGCAAAATTTATTTGGGAAATGTCTTTTACGCTAAAGTCGATATTTTCAAGCTTTTGCTCCATCTTCTTTTGATTTGCAATTTGAATCATTTCTGAGGATGCATCCACCGCGGTTATTTTGTTTACAGCATCTGCCAAATCCAGAATAATTACACCTGTGCCACAACCCAAATCAAGGAGGTCCTTGAATTTCGTGCAATAATGCTTGGTGTAGGAAATGATTTTAGCATTGGCATCATGAAAATGTTTTTCCGTAGAATTATCATAGGCTTTCGCCATTTTATCCCAGAAATTGCTCATGGGAATCATCCCTCCTTTTACTTATCAATGGATGTAAAAATGAATCTTTGATTAATGTTTCTAAAAGTTAGGCACCGATCATGACTCCTAGATTTCCGTATAATGAAATACGGACGATACCGCAAATAATAAGATGCGCGGGATAGTAAGCGTAGAAAAACCACTTCATGCCTTTCCAGCTTCCTCTTTCACCATTATATTGCTTTAGAAGGGGGATAGACAGAGCAACAAATAATTGTAATATGCCGTATACCTTGTTGATAAATAAGAAATATACCGTTGCATACATTGCGACCACAAAAACCATGCTTTTCATCTGCTTTTTAAAATTACCTCTGTTATTTCCGATATGTACGATTGCCAAGGCACCGATGCAGCTCCAGTCGGCACAAAAGCTAATTGCGCAAATGCAAAGGGTAAGCACGGTTTTTATCCATGGCTTGAGCCTTGGATCCGTGCTTTGGGAGATTGCCAGGGCTACCAACCCCCATGCCAAGGTCCATAATACACTTGTTTGATTGAAAATGGTTGTTTGGAATGGGACAAACGGAATTCCGAATGCAAAGTTATAGGCAAAGTGGGAAACGATAGAAAATATAAAAAGCCGTTCGATGTACTTTTTTAAATCATGGGTATAGAAAAAACCCTCCGCCACAAAAAACCACATAATTGGTGCGGTTAGCCTGCCTATGATATGTAATAACAAAATGATTGGGTTGGTTGGGTAATTTGGAAAAATAACGCTGGTAAAATGATCAATTGTCATGGCGATAATTGCAATCACCTTAAGGTTATTGGAGTTTAGGCCTTTTTCTTGGATTGTCGGCATTGAGTGAATCTCCTTCCATAGGGAACTGAGTTGTGAGTATGAGAATGAACCTTTGCAGAACACTGTATAACATATTTTAGTTTATTCATCAAGATAAAACAAGAAAAAGGTAAAAAAAGGGATAGTTTTTTCATAAGTTTTTTAGCAGGCAGAAAAATTGCTTAAAAAGAAGCCTGAAGTAGCTAAGAATATAGTCGTTGGGGGCAGGATTTCTTTATTGCATATAAAAACAACCATCCATTTTGTAAAGGATGGTTGTTTTACATAGCACTCGGACAATCAAAATTATAGTATCACTCCGTCAATTCAAGTACTTCATTCTCAAACTGGAATTGTTCGATCAAATCCTTTAGAATATCTGCTTGGCTGGAAATTTCTTCACTGGCAGCTGCGCTTTCTTCTGATGTAGCGCTATTTAGCTGGATTACATCGGAAATTTGTGTAAGGCTGCTGTTGACCTGATCGATGGAGCTTTTTTGCTTGATTGCGGCATCAGCAATGCCTTCTATCATATCGGTGGTCTTTTCAGAACTCAGAATAATTTGATTTAAAGATGCTGCCGTTTCAGATACGATTTTCGAGCCGTTTGCAATTGCAACAATCGAATCCTCAATCAGCGTAGCCGTATTTTTTGCACTTTCTGCTGACTTGCCGGCAAGGTTACGTACCTCATCCGCTACAACCGCAAACCCTTTTCCGGCATTGCCTGCGCGGGCTGCTTCTATGGCGGCATTTAATGCAAGGATATTTGTTTGGAATGCAATTTCATCAATGGTTTTGATGATTTTCCCGATTTCGTTGGAAGCATGGCTGATTTTTTCCATTGCATCCACCATTTCCTGCATCTGCTGCTGACCCTGCAAGGTGGAATGACTGGATTCAATTGCAATTTGCTTAGCTTGGGCAGCGTTGTTGGCGGTTTGATGAATATTTTCGGTTATTTCTGTAACGAAACCGGATAGCTCTTGAATCGATGCAGCTTGCTCCGCTGCACCTTGGGCAAGAATTTGAGAGCCATCAGCAACCTGTTTTGAACCATGGGCAACTTCTGAGGAGGTTGCTTCGATTTGAGACAGCGTTTTTGAGATATTCCCAGAAAAATTTTGAATGGAACGATTGAGTTCAGATAAATCCCCTTGATACTCCATTGAGGAGCTTAAAACAAAATTTCCATCGGAAAAATTTTTCATAACGTCATGGATATTATGTAAAATGCCGCTCAAATTATCTACGGTTTGCTTTGTGGCTAAGGACAGGGTTTCAAATTCGTCTCCTGTTTTTACCTCTGGAACGGGAGAATGCAAATCACCCTCACTCAACAACGTAAGGCGTTGTGTGACAACAGTTAAATGTTTTTCCATTCTTTTTGCAATCACTAGCATGCAGAAAACGCCGAATGCACCAAGGATGGAACCGCTGACAACAATTCCAATCAATGACAAGGCTTTCTCTTTCTCGTACTGAGAAATAATTTTATCTATATCATCATAGTAATTACCGGTGCTGATATACCAACCATAGGGCTCAAATTTTTTGGTATAGGCTCTTTTTTTAAAGATACCTTCTTCGTCGGGTTTGGTGAAGTAATATTCAGTGAAACCGCCATTGGGTTCATTTCCGGCTGCAATAACATTTTGAATATAGTAGTTTTCTTCTTGATCTTCTGCGTTGATTCTTTGGGTGCCTTCAAGATCGGGGTTCATATGGACAATGCAGATACCGTTCTCCAAATCCGCCCAAAAATAACCTACACCTTCGTCATATCGGGTATTACGAACTATTTTTTTGGCAGTTTCCATTTCTTCTAGATTCGTAATTTCACCATCTAAATAGCGCTGATGATTTGCATCTAGCACGCCAATTAGATTATCAACACTTGTTTCAATGATTGTATCAAAGGTTTCCTTTTCGGCTTCGATAATCTGGTTGTGAGATTTTGACAACTGGACAAATGATACCAAGCATTGCACGAAGATGGTTGCAACAATCAATGAGCCAAAAAAAAGTACAATTTTTGTTTTAAGCTTTGCTGTTTTTAGCATTTTGCACGCTCCTTAGTTTTTTTGTTGTGGGCTAAGAACAAATTATATGAGGAAAGGGTGTCAATTCATTGGAACCCTTGGTCAAAATTGAAATTTTGACCGGTAAAACAAAGGACGAAACTGATGCGTTTTCACAATGGAAAGGCCTTAAGCTCTCCAGTTTCTAACCCTTGGATGCTCAAAAAATGACTTTGATGACAGCTTAAGCGCTCTACCAAAGGGAACATTTTTTGAAGAATTTCCATTGCTTCACACAAATAAATCTAGAATTACCTTGAACTTGTTGGTGTTCAAATCTGCCACTTGTCTATTATGAATTGTTTCATAGGCATAGAAATGCCACGAAATAGGGCATGCCTACTGCTGAAACAATAGAGCAAGTTAAAACATTAGATGTTGTAGCTGTTATATTTTGTGCAATATAGATAGTATTTCGCCAATAAGTTATCTTTAACTAACAAATATGCATAAATCAGGCTTGGCGTTTGCTTTGAAATAGCTTTTATAAATTATTAATATTAACAGCAGCATACAAGGTAGACAACACAGAGCCAGACAAAGATAATTTTAATCTATTTCTGTAAGAATGTTTTGTATATTGTTTCGCTTTCCCCCGAAAGCTGTTTTCCGGCATTCTTTCTTAAACTCCATTGAACTCTTAGGCTTTCGTTCCGATTCATTTAGCTTTTCATAAAATTTCCCCATGGTAGTTTTTCGATTATTTTGACAAATTTTATCACTTTAATATATTTTTGTCAATATGCTTTACTCAACTAAAATCACTGAAATTTTCTTATGAAAAGCCCCAAATATAATCATAATTTAAATTCTTTGACAATTAAAAATTCAGTTTCTGAAAGAAGGCATAGAAAAATAGGCTAAATTATTTTAATCTTGTTAATTTGGGCTGTTATTATTCATAAACAAAGCAATTTTGTACAATTCATGTTACAGCTTTGTTGCTAGAATTATATTATAAAAAATTGAAAGGAAGATGAGAAATGAAAAATAATGAGGGTTTTGAAGCATTTAATTTTGGAAGGCTGTGTCTGCCCCACAGTCAAAAGGAGTTTTGTGAAATTCCGTGGTCAAAACATCCCGTTTTCGAGGGTGTAGAGTTGAAACACATTTTAACATCAGAGGACACCGCTGGACAGTTTAGTTATCATTTGGTGCGCATTGCCCCAAACAAAAGCATTAAAATGCATATTCATGAGACACAGCTTGAAACCCATGAAGTAATGGGCGGTACGGGAACGTGTGTAAACGAAGGCGTAACGATTCCATATGAAGGGGGTGTTATTTCGTTTTTCCCCAAAGGAAAGCCCCATGAAATTACTGCTGGGGAGGAAGGCTTATATCTTTTTGCAAAATTTTTCCCTGCACTTTGCTAAGGCAACACCGCACAATTCGCGGCTGACACCTTGTACGCCCATCTGATTGCATCTTTTCCGTCATCCTGCACAAAAATGCTCGCAAATACCTCCAGTATTCACTGCGTTTTTTGTTTTGTCTGACGAAAAATCTGACTGCACAGCTGGACATACAGAACTGTGCGGTATTGCCCTAATTATTTTCGGGCGGGAGAAGATGTTTTTGCGCCTGAATATATTCTGAGGGTGTAATGCCCAAAATTTTACGAAACCATCTGTCAAAGTGGCTTTGGTCTGAGAAACCTGTGGACAAAGCCACTTCTGTTATGGTTTTATTTTGCAATAATAAATGCTGCGCTTTTCGTATTCGGTTTTGCATTTGAAATTGATGGGGCGTAAGCCCGAATTGTTTTTTAAAGGTTCTAATGAGATAATACTGACTTACAAAAACCTGTTTGGATAATTGCTGAATGGGAAATGGGTTTTCTGGTGCTTTTCCTAATAAATTTTTTGCCTGATTGACCCCTTCATTTTCAGGAAGGAGCATCCCTGTTAAATTTGCATATAAGACCTCTATTGCCTCACGAAGCATAGATATTTTTTCGGCAGCGATGTTTTCTTTTTTTACAAGGCTGTCTGTGAGCTTTTTTACAGTTTCTAATAACGTAGGTAAATCACATTGATTGACAAAATCCTTTTGCAGACAAACAGACAACACAGAATACGTTCCGTCTTTGGCCGAAAAGGTATGGCTGGTATCGGGTGGAACCACAAAAAAATCTCCGGTAAGGCATTTTTTACGTTCTTCTTGCTGTTCAAATTCGATGATGCCTGATAAAACCAAGCCAAGGGTGTAGCTTGAAACATGGGTATGTATAGGATAGGAGATACAAGAATCCTTACAATAGATTAATTCAATATGATTATTTTCGGAACCAAAAAATGAGATTTGTCCTGTTTGCAACAGATATCCCTACTTTCCGTGGAAGAATGAACCCGGCTACAGCGGATTCCAAAATGCGCGGGCTTTGGCTATATTGTTGGGTTTTCTAAAAAAGTGATTGTTTTCTGTTCACAGTTTAATTCTGTCATGATGCCGTATGGAATAATTCCTGTGGGCTTTGCGTGACCGAAATTAACATTATAGAATATAGGCAGCTCATGCAGTTTTTCTTCGGAAGCTACCACCTGCGTAATTGCAGCTTTGTATTCCTCATAGTATTTTCCCCCTTGGGGCTTGCCCACAATAATGCCCTTTAGGACCTTTAAAATACCTTGTGCCGCAAGGTTTCGAAAGGACCATTTCAAAAATTCGGGGGAGGGCTGTTCCTCGCTTGTTTCCACAAAAAGGATTGCGTTTGTCCATTCGTTTAAAGTGGGCCATATTTTTGTACCGTTTGCCATGAGGAAAACATCAATACATCCCCCCAACAAATGACCTTTCACAGTGCCGCTTCCGTTAATGATTTCATAACCATGCGCCTCTGGTTTGAGAGCGTAGGCGATATTTTGATTGCTTTCACTCCAAGGGATGAAATCATCTGTCCACTGGGAACTGGAAAGGAGGGAATATTGCGCCCAATCGTCAAACAATAAATTATTTACGGCCATTTTTGTGTAGTCAAACATTTTTACATATTCGCCGAATTCGCACATAATGGTGGGTCCGTAAAATGAAACAATCCCTGCTTTGTGCATCATAAAATGATTGATGGTGCTGTCGGAATAGCCCATAAAAATTTTGGGATGCTTGCGAATGATGTCAAGGTTTATGTAAGGCAGGGTGCGAATGGTATCATCTCCGCCAAT
>JAQUSU010000079.1 GCA_028710085.1 Anaerotignum sp. | reverse complement strand
GCACAATTTGTAAGCCTTTGCTGCAAATTCTCAGGGATATTTCCACTATATTTATACCTGAGAGAATGCTCCGCCGTTGCCCAAAAATTCATGGCATTGGTACGAATTTGAATTTCTGCCAATACTTCTTTTGGCCCCAAGGCTGTACTGAGGGGATAGCGTATAATCATGTGATAGCTTCGGTATCCGCTGGGTTTTGTTTTGGCGACGTAATCTCTCTCCTCCACAACCTTCATATCTTTTCTGGCGCGAACCAAGCCCACCACCTTTTCTATATCCTCAACAAACTGGCAAAGAATTCGAATGCCCGCAATATCCTCTATCTTTTCTTCAATCTTATCAGGTGATATTTGCTTCTTACCCGCCTTTTCCAAAATGCTTGCAGGTTTTTTCAAACGCCCTGTTACTGAATCTATGGGGGAATATATCCCTAAATGCCTACACTCCTTGTCTAAGTAGCGAAATTTCAAAAGTAATTCGTCCATCGCTTGTTCATAAGGATATAAAAGCTCTTTCCAGTTGACTATTTCCACAACAACACCTCTTCTCCTCGCACTGACTCTTATTTTACTTTAAAACCATCCAATATAGTATTGAAATGATATATCAAAATCTTTGCTTTCATTTCAAATTTCGACAAAAAACCTCTTTGGTCAAGGAGTACCACTTTTTATCCATCAGCGTACCATCGTAGCGGAGTTCAGCTTGCCGTTGAACACCTTCAAATTGAAATCCGCATTTTTCAATTACCCTTTGAGAACGGAAATTATCCAGATAATGGGAAACCGAAATTAAGCCATAGCCTTTTTCTAAAAAACCATAGGATAAAAGTGCCGCCACCGCCTCAGTCATAAACCCTTTTCCCCAAGCATCCTTGCCAATTGCATAACCAAGCATTCTTGCATTACCATTTATTCTGGTAAAATCAGGCATAAGCCCCAAGGTTCCAATCAATTTGCCACTTTGTTTTAAGCTGATGCCAAACACATCTTCTTTGCCTAAAAAAACTTCATTTAATATTTGTTTCGACTCTTCAAGGCTTTCATGAGGCTTCCATCCCGCATTTTTACCGACTGCCTCATCTTTACTATACGCAAAAATATCAAACGCATCATCTTCTGTTAGAATGCGTAATATCAGTCTTTCTGTCTTAAGCATAACGATCTCTCCTTTTGTATATTATAGCATATATGTTGAAGGCAATCCACATTATCCCATTATTAAAATGCATTGAAAACTTTTCAAAAAAAGCCTTGACAATTACTTGAGCGAATGGTACCATAAACACATAGTTAGTTAATGCTAACTAATACTTTTTTTTGGAGGTACATTATGAGCGTTGTTATTGTAGGCGGTCACGACCGTATGGTTCGTCAATATATGGATATTTGTAAAAAATATAATTGTAAGAGTAAGGTTTTCACACAAATGCCAGGAAACTTCCGCGGCCAAATTGGGAAGGCAGATTTGATTGTGCTTTTTACCAGCACGGTATCACATATTATGGTTGCAGGCGCAGTGCAAGAGGCAGAACGCAATCAAATTACCGTTGCCCGTTCTCACAGCTCTTCTTCTGCTGCTTTAAACAAAATACTTAGTTCATACTGTCAGGCTTAAGTTAGCCTGCGCTAACTTAGGAGGTTGGCTTATGTCTGATTTTGAAATGCAGATGCTTTATCACGGTGCCCCTACCCTCTATGGTATTAAGCAAGCAAATCTTTTTTCTC
Organism: Anaerotignum sp.; assembly: GCA_028710085.1. Taxonomy (GTDB): domain Bacteria; phylum Bacillota; class Clostridia; order Lachnospirales; family Anaerotignaceae; genus Chakrabartyella. The sequence goes on along the minus strand of JAQUSU010000079.1, from coordinate 8,215 downwards.
TACCCTTACCTTGCTTGCAAAACCTTAAAAATGAAGTGGCAGCCTATCAAAAACAGCTGAAAAAAAAAGGGATTTCTTTGCAATACCTTTATTGCTGTGGCAAACGTGTATTTTTCTTGGTTTACAGAAAAGAAAAGCTTTTGGAGTATTTTAGTAATCCAAAAATCAAGGATTTTCTTATGAAAACCGGCTATCCCTTGAATGTAAATCAAGAAGCTGCTTTAGTGAATACCTTGGCTTTTCTTCGCCGACGTATTCAAAAGTGCAATGATTTCCCTCATGAAATCGGTTTTTTTTTAGGATATCCGCCGGAGGATGTTTTTGCTTTCATTGAGGAAAAAGGCCAGAACTATAAGCTCTGCGGTTATTGGAAGGTCTACGGTGACGAAAAAGCCGCCGTAGCAACTTTTCAAAAATATACGAATTGTAGAAAAACATTATTACATCAGGCTTCAGAGGGGATTCCAATCCTTTCTTTATTAGAAGCAAAACAAACATTACAGGAGGTATTGTAAATGAAAAATGCAGTAATTTATTGGAGCGGGACTGGGAATACTGAGGTTATGGCAAAAGAAATCGCTCAGGGTTTGGGCGCAGACACAGAAATTTTTTCTGTAGATGCTTTCAGCGGTAATGTCAGTGACTATGATAAGATTGCTTTCGGTTGTCCTTCCATGGGTGATGAAGTTTTAGAAGAAGGCGAATTTGATCCTTTCTTCTCCTCTATTGAAGGTAGCCTGAAAGGCAAAAAAGTTGCCTTGTTTGGCTCTTTTGGCTGGGGTGACGGCCAGTGGATGCGCGATTGGTGTGCTAGATGCGAAAAAGCAGGTATCAACCTTTTCGACGAAGGCTTGACTATCTGTGGGTTCCCAGATGCAGATGGCAAGGCTCGCTGCTTAGCACTTGGTCAGGAATTCGCAGCATATTAAAACATTTATATCATTTTCAACCCTTTTCCTTTAAGGCACCTGAGTTCAGGTGCCTCCCTTTTTTTGTATAGCGTCTTTTTCCACTTTCACCAAAATACATCATCATTATTGTCACTTCAATATTCCTTGGACTGTATAAAAAGTTAATTATTCAAATTCCATATTTCATAATTCCTTTAGCAATCCATGTTTTTCATAACTACTTTTGCAGATAATATTATTATCGTCATCTACAAATACAACACTCGGTCTAAATTCTTTTGCTTCTTCTGGTGTAAGCTGAGTATATGCCATAATAATAATTTTATCGTTAACCTGTACGCACCTTGCCGCTGCACCATTCAAGCAGATTAAGCCTGAGCCACGTTCCCCGGCAATTGTATATGTTTCAAAACGTTCACCATTATTAATATCTACAATACATACCTTCTCATATTCTAAAATACCACTAGCATCCAATAAATCTTCATCCACCGTAATACTTCCAACATAATCCAGTTCCGCCTGCACTACTTTTGCACGATGTATTTTCCCTTTTAACATAGTAAGCATCATATTTATCTTCCTTTCATTTCATCCAATTTTGTGTTAGTTATTTTGGGTGCTAAAATTATTTTAACTAAAAAGTCATCAATTCAACCTTACATATTTAACCAGATAAAAAGCTCTGCAGTTTTTTCATTTATCTTCCAAATTAAAAACTACCACCTCCAATATTTTATCTACAGATGCTCATCTACACAAAAATAAATGGAGCTGCAGTTTGTACAGTAGAAAAATCTACTGCTTAGCAAACAAGAGCTCCACAAAAAAAGAAATAATATCTTTATCCAATTATCTATTTATATACAATGTAAAATGGATTGATTTTGGGTTCCTGCCGCTTTTGCTTAGGTCAAGACTAAATCATTTCATATTTTTATTATAAGCGTAACTTTTTAGCAAAGTTCTTTTACAACTATTTGCTGATCCTCTACATTTCATCTCCCATCTGCAAGCATATGCAGTATAGTGATATTAGATATCATTCAGCTTTTTCTATTATATTTATACGTAGTATATCGTACCTTAATGGGTTATTCAAGATATATATTTTATTCTTATATAATAAAAGGCCTCCTTTGTTGCTCGCTATATTGACATAAATTCAAAAAGAGGGGACTGCTATCATTGAAACAGCAGTCCCCTCTTTTTTTAGAAGCTATATTAGGAATGGTTGCAGTGACCACAGGAAGAACAATCTCCGCCGCAACCACAGCCCTTATCCTTTTCTTTTTTTAAATGCCGTACAATTGCGCCTACAATTCCTATCAATACCAATCCAACAACGATCGTTCCTGGAGTCATAACAATAACCTCCTTTTTTTAACCGGCAAGGCTCACCGAAACCTTGTCATTTTTGGCCTTTGCATTGGAGCGAAGCAATAAGAACAGGAAGCCGATGATTACCAAAATAGCAATTACTGTTCCGATACCAAATGCCAATTCACCTGTAATCACTGCACCAATCTGATAGACACAGAAGGAAACAGCATAAGCAAGAATTGTCTGGTATCCAATGGCAAACCATGTCCATTTTGAATTGTTCATTTCTCTCTTAATCGCACCAATTGCTGCAAAGCAAGGTGCACACAATAAGTTGAATACCAAGAAGCTATATGCAGAAACCTGTGTAAAGCTCGAAGCTAAGGTGTCCCAAATCTCTGCGCCATCCTCTGCAACCTCTGCAAAACCATAAAGAACACCAAATGTACCTACAACGTTTTCCTTTGCTACTAAACCCATGATTGCTGCTACTGCTGCTTTCCAATCACCCCAGCCCAGTGGTGCAAAAATCCACGCAACTGCATTACCAATGGTAGCAAGGAATCCATTGCTCAAATCATCTACCATACCAAAAGAGCCGTCTACAAATCCATAATTAGATGTGAACCAAATGAAAATAGCAGAAAGCAAAATAATTGTACCTGCTTTTTTGATGAAAGACCAACCTCTTTCCCACATGCTGCGCAATACATTTGAAACCGTAGGCATATGGTATGCAGGAAGCTCCATTACAAAAGGAACCGCATCGCCAACAAACATTTTCGTTTTCTTTAAAATAATTCCGGAAATAATAACCGCTGCAATCCCTATAAAATAAGCACTTGGTGCAACCCATGATGCGCCGCCGAAAAGTGCGCCTGCAATCAATGCGATAACAGGAAGCTTTGCCCCACAAGGAATAAACGAGGTAGTAATGATTGTCATCTTACGATCTCTGTCACTTTCAATGGTTCTAGAGGCCATAATACCGGGAACGCTACATCCTGAACCGATTAACATAGGAATGAAGGATTTTCCCGACAATCCAAACCGACGGAAAATACGATCCATGATAAACGCAACACGAGCCATATAACCGCAGGCTTCCAAAAATGCTAAGAAGATAAATAACACAAGCATCTGCGGAACGAAGCCCAATACAGCACCAACACCGCCAATAATACCGTCTAAGATGAGTCCTTGCAGCCAATCAGCGCAATTGATACTAGCCAAAAAGTTACCAACAATAACAGGGATCCCGGGAATAGAAGCACCAAAAAATTCCCAGCCTTCACCAAATACACCGTCATTTGCCCATTCCGTTCCGTAGGAACCAATGGTTGTGACAGAAACATAATAAACCAAAAACATGACTAACGCAAAAATAGGCAATGCCAGCCAACGATTGGTAACAATTTTGTCTATACGGTCGGAAGCAGATAAATTCCCTTTGTTATGCTTCTTATAGCATCCCTTTATAATTTCCCCGATATAAAGATATCTCTCATTTGTAATAATGCTTTCGCTATCATCATCCAGGTCTTTTTCAACCTTGGAAATGATTTCTTCAAAGGCAGAGGCTGAAAAATTTTCCTGGATAATTTTGCTGTCTCTTTCAAACAGCTTTATTGCATAAAAACGTTTTTGCTTATCACTAATCTCCTGAGGCAAATGACTGGAAATTGTAGACAACGCTTCCTCAACTTGAACCGTAAAATTATGTACCTTACAAGCAGACCCTTGTGTTGCTGCTTGCAATGCAGCCTGGGCCGCTTCCTTAATTCCTGTTGCCTTCAGCGCTGATATTTCCATCACAGGACACCCTAATTTTTCTGTCAACTGCTTAATTTGAATGGAGTCACCGTTTTTATTCACAACATCCATCATATTTACGGCAATTATCATAGGAATCCCTAATTCTAATAACTGGGTCGTAAGATACAAGTTTCTTTCAAGGTTTGTGCCATCCACAATATTTAAAATTGCATCCGGCTTCTCTTGAATCAGGTAATTTCTTGCCACAACCTCCTCCAAGGTATAAGGTGATAAGGAATAAATACCCGGTAAGTCCGTTATGACTACATCCTTGTGTCCTTTTAATTTTCCTTCTTTTTTTTCAACTGTTACGCCGGGCCAGTTGCCGACAAATTGATTCGAGCCGGTCAAAGCATTGAACAGTGTTGTTTTACCACTGTTCGGGTTTCCGGCAAGGGCAATTTTTACTGACATAATAATCCTCCTTAGTGTTAGTTACAGCTAACATTTTGCAAAATTAGTATTCACTAACTTTAAATTAAATTTTTACTCAATTACAACCATTTGCGCATCCGCTTTTCTTAAGGAAAGCTCATACCCTCTAACTGTAACCTCAACGGGATCGCCCAAAGGTGCAACCTTACGCACAAAAATCTCTACACCCTTTGTGATACCCATGTCCATAATTCTGCGTTTTACAGGACCTTCCCCTATAATTTTCAGCACAGAAATTTGTTCTCCAACTTTTGCTTCTCGTAATGTTCTCATGATATCCCTTCCTTATACTATAATTCTACAAGCCATCGACTTGCTAATTGCAACTCTGGATTCTTTTACATTTACAATCACATTTCCATTATACTCAGTAATTACTGTCACTTGGCTTCCTGTGATAAACCCAAGGGAAGCTAAAAAACGTTGCAATTCATCCTTCCCGCCAATATGCTTAATTACTTGTGGAACTCCCGTACATGCTAATGTAAGTGGCATTGTATCCCCTCCTACTAACTGTTACTCTCAACTAACTTTGAATTAAAGTTTACCACGCCTAACTCATTCCGTCAAGTGTTATCTTGATTATTATCAAAAAACCAAATTCTTAAAATTCTTAAATCAGTATAACTTGTGTTTTCATTCAGCCTTTTTATGCATGACAACTAACCAATCAAACAAAATTTAAATTTTGACCTTGGAGATTTGTCCAGCTACATTATTTAAGGAAAAGGAACATCTATCTCTTCCTAAACGCAACTGCTTTTTTTGAACCTAGCCTCTAACGAAACGCTGATTTCATAGATGGCACGCAGATAGCAAAGAAATTTTACTTTTGGCAAGAAAAAAACGCAAGAACGTAGCACTATTGTGAGGCTTTTTGATGCTGGCAAAAAGAAGACTTACTGATTCCATGTGCACACGAAATTAATCGGCGGTTCCCTTAGACGCAGTTTTCCATGCATAAAAAAAAGTGTCCATTCAGACACTTTTCAAGCGCGAGACGAGATTCGAACTCGCGACCCTCGCCTTGGCAAGGCGATGCTCTACCACTGAGCCACTCGCGCAAATGGTGCCCAGAACCGGAATCGAACCAGTGACACGAGGATTTTCAGTCCTCTGCTCTACCGACTGAGCTATCTGGGCACATATTGTTTTTTTAAGCGGTTATGCCCGAGACCGGGGTCGAACCGGTACGGGTGTTACCCCGCAGGATTTTAAGTCCTGTGCGTCTGCCAATTCCGCCACTCGGGCAAGTTTCTTGCTCGTTTAAACCGCTCATTTAATATATCAAAGACAGCCTAATTTGTCAATACTTTTTTTTCGATTTTTTTGCTTTTGTACCCATTGCCGAACAAAGTCTTTGCTGATTTTATGTCTGCTAAGGTAGTGTTTTTTTCAATAATTTCATTGACTCCCTAGTTATTCTCTTGTTCACTCAACCTCTATAATACCGTTGTTATAGTAAATTCCCTCAGATGTCATCCCATCTTGGTAAATCACCTTCCCATTGCTGTTACTTCCCTCAATATATGCAATATGTTGAAAGGTATCATCTAGAATTTCCGTTGACCAGATGCCATAAAAAAAACCATCTTCATTTACCGTCATGGTCATTTCCTGTATGGATGGATTTTCGTCGTTTCCATAATCACCATATTCAATTCTGCAATATACCTCGCTGATTTCTTTTTCTGAAGTAAGCCCCATTACCTTGCCACCACGAAATAACTTTGCTGTAACCACTTTTTCGCAATCGACTAAACCATTTACAATTCCACCGCTTTTTAGCTTCCAAAGAACACCAAAGGCACGCTGAACAGGGATTACCGAAAGATTTCCTTGGCATTTTCCCACAATTAGTTTCCTGCCTTCTTCAAGCTCATATTCCCCTAATATTTTTTCCGAAGGCCCATAGCCTAATCCCCTTTCGCAAGCATAAAAAATACCTTCCGCAGAAAACCGATATTCTCCCAACCGCAAAAAGGAGAACAATAGCAATGGTATTATAATAATAAAAATAATAATTTCTTTTTTACGATTCATCCGCCAGCACCCGCCCTTCTGTTAAATCAATGGATACTTCATTATTTATTGCCACAGAAAAAGCAACCCTTGTTGCATCGAAAGGTACATCATCTTGACAAGAATATCCTCTGGCAAAATAGCCGACCCCCTTCCATCCGCCTCCGCCTCTGGCGATTTCCACCTCATCAACATAAACATGTTGAATTCCTAAGGAGTGATTCCATTTAATACTATCCGAAAAGGGATTCGTCCATGTGGCATAGCGGATTTCCAAGGTATTGTCCTCATAATACAAAATTTTATCAATCATATATGTGGTATCATATACTTTTTCTTTATAATCCACATCAATCGTATATACCAAAGGGCTGTCATTTTTCACTCTATACATGTCAAAAATAGAAATAACGCTTGTGAGAACTAGTGAAAACATCGGAAGAATATTTATAATAATCAATACAATCAGTACATCTTTTAATATCCTCCAAATCCATCCAAGCACGGGGGAATGGGCTTGATTCAATTCCTCTCCAATCTCATCGGCATCCCCCATGCAGGCTAATACAGCTTTCTGAGCCTCGTCCTCCTCCATCCCTTCCGTAATAAAATCCTCATACCGATCCTCCATATGATTTTGAAGCTCAAAATAAATTGAGTTATGGTCATATTTGAATTTCACATGGGACAAAACTTGCTTGAGATATTCTTCCCAGTCAGGAACACGCATACCCCCCACCCCCTAATACCTTTTTTACGGATACGGTAAATTCATTCCACTGTTCTTTTTCCTCGGCAAGCTGTGTCTTTCCTTTTGCCATTAGTTGATAATATTTCCGTTCCTTGCCCGTTTCCGCCGTCGCCTTATAGGCTTTTATCAGACCTTGACTTTCCATGCGATGCAAAACAGGATATAGCGTCCCCTCTTTAAATTGAAAAACACTGTTGCTTCTTTGCTCAATTTCCTTAATTATTTCATAGCCATAGCAATCTTTTTCCTGTAATAAGGAAAGTAGCATCAAAACTGTGCTTCCACCAATCAAGCCCTTATCCATTCTCAATACATCCCCTTTTATTTTTACATAGAATATCTAGGTATATTTTACATAGATATTCTATGTATGTCAAGAGGGCGCATCCCTGCGTATTTTCATTTACACAGAAATCCACCGTATTCCTGCTATTTTAGCCTAATTACAAAGGGTATACTATTTCTTTAAGCCTTTTTATTTTTTTGCTCTTATAGCCAATATATTGGCTATAAAATGTGTCTACCTCTTACCGCCTTTGCACATAATAAAAAATTAATTTTTATACTATCAGGAAATAGAACTGATGATAGAGAAATCCATGAACAGGGAAGTCGAAAATCGTTTTTTCATTGCAAAAAATCCATAAAAAAAACAAACCCTAAGGTTTGTTTTAAATATGGGCGGAGAAGGATTCGAACCTTCGAAGCTATCGCAACAGATTTACAGTCTGCCCCCTTTGGCCGCTCGGGAATCCACCCAATTAAAAATTTGCGCTTACAATATAATCAATTAAAAATACTGAAAGCTCTCAAAATAGAATAGCGATGATGCACAACCAATACTCCATAGAAAGGAGGTGATCCAGCCGCACCTTCCGATACGGCTACCTTGTTACGACTTCACCCCAGTCACTGGCTTCACCTTCGGCGGCTCCTTCCTTACGGTTAGGTCACCGAC
>JAQUSU010000078.1:2739-10078 GCA_028710085.1 Anaerotignum sp. | reverse complement strand
GATGAATGGATAAAACCTATACTTGCGGAGGTGTTTGAAATGAAAATTGCTAGTAGTAACATACAAATGCAAGCTAATTCTACTTATAAGCAAGAATATGTAAAACGAGAACAACTAGATTTCTGGACAGAAAGCGCGCCTAAGCCTACCGCTACGAAGGATGTGGTTTCTATTTCTGCGGAGGCCTTGCGGGCACAAACGAAAACGGTGGAATCCAAAGAAGAGGAAATGCTTACCGATAAGGATTACCTCAGTCTCAAGTTATTAGAGGAAATGATGTCAGTAATATCGGGCCGAAAATTCAAATTTAATTATGTAGCTTTAAAGCTGAATGCAGCACAAACCAGCGATGGGCTGCAGCTATCCGGAAATGCCTCTTCCCTTCAAAATACCTCACGGGCAGGTTGGGGCATGAATTATCAGTATCATGAGCAATTCACAGAGTCCGAGCGAATGTCGTTTCAAGCAAATGGCACCGTTCAGCTAATGGATGGCAGCCAACTTAATTTTACAACCTCACTTCACATGAGCAGAAGCTATTCTGAAGCCCTCTCGCTGGATGTGAAAGCCGGAGATGCATTAAAAGACCCCTTAGTCATCGATTTAGACGGGAAAGGTATTTCTTTTATGAATAAAACCATGCAATTTGACTTAGATTTAGATGGAAGTAAAGATGATATTCCTATATTAAGCAAGGGAAACGGCTACCTCGTCCTTGACCGAAATAATAATGGGATTCTGGATGATGGAAGTGAATTATTTGGACCAAAAACCGACCACGGCTTTGACGAGCTTGCAGCTTACGATCAGGATCAAAATGGTTGGATTGACGAAAACGATGATATTTTCAAGTCTTTAAAGATTTGGGCATCTGAGGGCAACGGAGAGGGGCAGCTCATTGGAATAGCAAATGCCGACGTGGGTGCAATTTATTTGGGAAATGTGAAATCGTCTTTTCAATTCAAAGACACAGCGAATCATTTGATGGGTCAGCTGAAACAAACCGGCGTCTACCTGAAGGAGAGCGGCAGCACGGGTATCATCCAAGAAGTAGATTTGAGGGTATAGTGATTATGACAATTTGAAATTTAAAAGGAGAAGTGAAGGATGCAAGAAACAATTTATCTGGCAGGAGGTTGCTTTTGGGGCACCGAAAAATATATGGAAAGCATAAACGGCGTACTTTCTACCCGTGTTGGCTACGCCTTGGGAGAAAAAGAGGGGAAAATGCCTAAGGTTCACGAAACGATTACCTATGAGCAGGTTTGCGCAGGCATTGGCTATGCAGAAGCGGTTGAGGTTATTTTTGACACGGAGAAAATCAGTTTATCTCAAATTTTAAAGGAATATGCCTACACCATAGACCCCACCTCCCTTGGCAGACAGGGCATGGACATTGGCGTGCAATACCGCACGGGAATTTATTATACCAATGAAACCCAAGCGCCAATCATCACCACATTTTTGCAGCAATTACAGCAAGAATACCCCCACCCGATTGTTGTGGAAAACCTTCCTTTACTGCAATTTATCAAAGCCGAGGAATATCACCAAAAATATTTAACCAAAAATCCCAACGGATATTGTCATATTAATTTTGCAAAAATTGCGAAGAAAAAGCAAAGCTTCATAAATGAGAATAATTATTCAAAGCCGGAAAAAAATGTTTTAAAGGAACGTCTCACCCCCTTGCAATACGCCGTTACCCAAGAAAACGAGACAGAGCCTCCCTTTTCCAATGAATTTTGGCAAACACAGGAGGAAGGAATTTATGTGGATATTACCACAGGAGAGCCTTTATTTACCTCAAAGGATAAATTCCAATCCGCCTGCGGCTGGCCTGCCTTTGCAAAGCCCTTAGACCCAAACACCGTATTGGAATACGATGATCTTTCCCACAATATGCTTCGCACGGAGGTACGCAGTCGGGCAGGAAATGCCCATCTGGGGCACATTTTCACCGACGGGCCCACCGAATTGGGCGGTATGCGCTATTGTATCAACAGTGCCGCCCTGCGTTTTATTCCCAAAAAGGACATGGAACACGAAGGATATCGCGAATTTTTGCCTTTTCTATAAGAAAATGGTTGTTTTTTTTGCAGCAGGAGGCTAAAATAAAAAACATATGAATTCAGTAATAGGAAAAGGAGCGATCTCTTGTGGATTTGACAACAGTAAAATCGATCTATCGTGATACGGCAGCCTATGCAGAAAAAGAGGTAACCATTGGCGGTTGGATTCGTACCATGCGTGTTTCCAAAAATTTTGGCTTTATTGAGCTGAATGACGGCTCTTTCTTTAAAAACCTACAGGTTGTTTTTGAAGCAGACGGCTTATCAAATTATACAGAAATTACAAAGCAGGGCGTTGGTGCAGCTTTGATTGTAAAAGGACTTTTGGTGGAAACCCCCGATGCAAAGCAGCCCTTTGAATTAAAGGCATCGGAAATTGAAGTAGAGGGCACCTCTACCCCTGATTTTCCCTTGCAAAAAAAGCGCCACAGTGTTGAATTTTTACGCCAAATTGCTTATTTGCGCCCCAGAACCAATATGTTCTCGGCAACCTTCCGTATCAGAAGCTTGATTGCCTATGCAATCCATAACTTCTTTCAAGAAAGAGACTTTGTGTACGCCCACACACCCATTATTACAGGCAGCGACTGCGAGGGTGCCGGTGAAATGTTCCGTGTAACCACCTTGGACTTGGACAACCTGCCCCGTACTGAGGACGGCAAAATAGACTATTCCAAGGATTTCTTCGGCAAGGAAACCAACCTGACGGTAAGCGGTCAGCTTTCCGCGGAAACCTTTGCCATGGCATTCCGTAACGTTTATACCTTCGGGCCTACCTTCCGCGCGGAAAACTCCAATACAGCGCGCCATGCGGCTGAATTTTGGATGATTGAGCCAGAAATGGCCTTTGCCGATTTGGAGGATAACATGGAATTGGCGGAGGATATGCTGAAATACATCATCCGCTATGTATTGGAAAATGCACCCGAGGAAATGGAGTTTTTCAACAGCTTTGTGGACAAAACCCTGCTGGAAAAACTGAATATTATTTTGGACAACGATTTCGGCCGTGTCACCTATACAAAAGCCGTAGAATTGTTGATTGAAAGCGGACAAACTTTTGAATATCCCGTAGAATGGGGCATTGATTTGCAAACAGAGCATGAACGCTATCTGACAGAGCAGATTTTCAAAAAGCCTGTTTTCGTTACCAACTATCCCAAGGAAATCAAGGCGTTTTATATGCGCATGAATGAGGACAACAAAACCGTTGCTGCCATGGATCTTTTGGTACCCGGTGTTGGCGAAATCATCGGCGGCAGCCAAAGAGAGGAACGCTTGGAGCTCTTGGAAGCACGCATGGACGAATTGGGGCTAAAGAAAGAGGATTACTGGTGGTATCTTGACCTTAGAAAATACGGCGGCACCAGACACGCAGGCTTCGGCTTGGGCTTTGAACGTGCGGTAATGTATTTGACAGGCATGGGCAATATCCGTGACGTACTGCCTTACCCAAGAACGGTTAAGAACGCAGAATTTTAATAGGCTCGTCCTAGGAAGTCAAAAAACAATCTTTTTATGAGATGATTTTCCTATGGCACTTTGAACGGAAATATATAATAATTTATAGAAAAACCAGCAGGGTGTCGATAAAGTCAAAACCTTGAGGGCTTTGCCCTCAAACACCCACAAGAGTTTCACCTCAGCACTTTGCTGCGCAAAGCTGTCCGTTGGACAGATGGCACTTCTTTGCCATTGCACCTTGACCCCTTAGAAACCGCATAAATATGCGGTTTCAATAAAAGTTTTTGGTCTTGCTTTTTACAAAAAGCAAGCAGGTTTGGGCGGCGCCCAAGGTTTTCGACAGTCTGTGAGCAGGAAAAACAAAGTTTTTCCTGCTCATTTTATTTTCTTCTTATCCTCTTGCCCATCGTGCCGGATACCATTTTTGAAACCATGCTGTATAAATTCCCATCAACACAGGCAAGACGGAATTGATTGCGCCTATATAGGGAGAAAAACTGCTACCCATCAAAACATACGTCCATACCGCCGTGACAAGATACAGTCCACCCCAAGCGCCAGTCAATATACGGTTTGTTTTAATAAATAAAGGATTTGCAAAAGCTCCCTCCTCACCATAATCTGCCGCACTGTAATAGGCAGTAAGGGGTGTTTTCGTAAATGCCCCCACAATCCATAGCAGACCAAATATAAAATAGCTGCCGGAAACGATAAGCCTTATATCTCCACCCAGCAATACCGCCAACGAAAGTCCTACCACAATGGGCACGCTGACTTGCTCAAAAATCACCGGTTGGAACACAAGCCATAGCAACGTAACAAGCACCGTCACAGCAATGCCTGCTACACTGCCAATGATAGGATTTATGGCTATGACTGTCCAAATTACAATCCATGGCACGAGAAAAATCAACATATTGGTCTTACGTCGGTGGGTTGCAGGGGATGGCTTTGGCGGAACCAATCCACTAAAGAGCTGATCCCATTTTAGCATCAGACGAAAATCCCCCTGAACTGTATAAAGCCGCTGAAATAGAGCATCCTGCCCAGAAATCTCATTGCGGGAGATAGAACGCCAAAGAGAATACGGCGTTTCAATCCTTGTGGTATATGGTCTAAATCCGTCTGTTATGACGTTGGACCCTTCCTTTGTTAACAAAATTTGATACGTCTTTTGAATGTCGGTGTAATAAAATTCTAATACCCGTTCCACTCCATCGGGTCTATATAAAGCTGACATCTGCACAGTAAAGCTAAGGCTTTCCTCTACTGATGCCTTCGTGTCCTCCTCCTTGACAGTTCCCCAAGATGCGTTCGCCATTTTTTCAAATACCTCCCGAGGATATAATGGCTGGGCAAGCTCCTCTTGGGTTTTTGCACTCATTCCTCCAGCGGCGTATTCACCTCCCCCACGATTGACAATTTCCAAATATGCGTCTGTGCGTTTTTTCAGCTCCGCCACTCTAAAGAGCTCTCCCTGTCCACAAAGGATTGCCGTGTAGCTTCCCTTGCCATAAAAGTGGTCAAACATAGAAATAACCCCGTCATAATTCCCTATAGAGGTCCAAAACCCACAGGTGGAAATAATAACATGCTTTTGCTGGCTTAAGTCATAGCGTGGCGGATGCCCTCCGCTCTCCCCGCCTTCTGCCATAAAGGGCAGATTCAACGGAAGCTGTCGGTCAATTAGATTTTTTAAGCCTCCAGGAACGCTGAAATAATATAGGGGAAAAGACCAAACAATCACATCTGCGGCAATTATTTTATCAAGAATTTCAGCCATTTCATCATCTATAATGCATTTTCCGGGTGTTTTATTCCAACAGGCAAAGCACCCTAAACAGCTTTTTACGTTCGCATTTGCAACATTGATAATCTCTGCATCCGTCCATGCGGCGCCATTTAAAAATGCGCGAGTAAGGTACATGGTATTGCTATGTTCCCCTTTCGGCGAACCATTTAACACCAAGACTTTCATTCTCCCATCTCCTCTTTTAATAAATCAATGGCTTTGTCCGCCCAGTTCAGCCCCGCTTCAAAAAACGCATCTCCATAAAGCGCCGCTATTTGCCAATATTTTGCCTTCCTCTCGTCCCCAACAATCCCCCCATATTCAGAAATAGCGTCGTAAGCGCCACCCAATCCCGTTTTGCTTTCCAGGCACTTTTGGCGGTAGGCATACAACATTTCCAACGATTGTTTGGTGCTCGTTTCTCCTGCAAAAAATACACGCATTAGAAATGCACTGCGAACGCCCATTGCATCCTTAATATCCCCTTCTGGAGAGGACAGCCACGTCGTAAGCTCTTCTTTTCCGTCCTTTGTTATGGTATACACTCTTTTGTTTGGTTTTTCACTCTGAATCACCCGTTGGCTGGTTAGCCAGCCTTGACCTTCCATTGCGGCTAACTCTCGGTAAATCTGACTAGTCTTTGCCTGCCAAAAAAATGAAAGGGAAGCCTTAAACGCCTTATCCAATTCATACCCCGTCATAGACCCATAATTCAAAAGCCCCAGTAAACCATGCTTAAGCGACATTACAGCACCTCCAAAGTAATATTCAACAAGTATAATATAAAACTTATTGATTAATAAGTCAACATCAATTTGCATGGAAGCACAGAATAAATCCGCACTCATTCAAATAAAAAAAGCCGTAGGACTAAAAATCCTACGGGCAGATTGTCGAAAAACCTATTTTATACAACGGAAGGGGTTGGGAAACAAAGAGTTTCCCAAGTGGAATCCGCAGGATGAGCTTTGCCCATCCGAGGAAAATAGGGCGTTTCAAGACCTTTTGGTCGCAGGAACGCATCTATTTGTCCTCTGCTAACTTGAAAAAAGCTTGAAGGCACTGAGCTTTTTTCAAAGGGTGTCGACTTTATCGACACCCTGACCGTAGGACTAAAAATCCTACGGGAATGTATAAATCTGAAAACAGCCTCCTTGACGGGGCGCTTTTTCCGACCTTTTACCATTCTTCACGAAAAGTGCTTTTTTGCTTTGCCTTGGTTTTCCAATATAAAAAAAGAACAATCAAAAAGGAAAGGGTTTGGGCAATGGCAATGCGCATGACCTGCATTTCGTCCCCTCCCGAAAGGGCTGTAATATGCAAAATATTAATGATGGTGTTATTGAAAAAATGATCCGCCATAGGCATCCATAGGTTCCCGAAAATTTTTGTAAGCATACATAGCTTTGCCCCCATAACGGCAGACATCAACCCTAAACTGAGCATTGCCATAGCGGCTGGAAAAAGCTCCATTTCTCCATCCAAAAGGCTGCGCATGGGTGCGGCAATATGCCATAATCCAAACAAAACGGAGGAAAGCACCATTGCCTTGAAAAATGAGTACCTTTTTTCTGCAATTTTCAGGAATAGACCACGAAAAACGCCCTCCTCCATAACCACATTGATGATATTTCCCACAATGCATAATAAATAAAATATAATCTCTTTTTGATTCCCCAAATTCCCCTGAATACTATAGCTGGTAACAAAAAATTCCATACTCGGCTCATTCATCGAAGCATTTTGCATCAAAAACTCAATTCCATAGGCAGGGAGAAACACAAGCAAGCCAAGCAATAAGCCGTATGCAATGTTTTTCCCCATCTTTTCAGCTGTAAAACCAATCTCCCTCCATTTGGTAGAACTATATTTCAACGCCAGAAAAAGAAGGAATATTCCCAAAAGCTTATGTATAAACGCTTCCCCAATTACCGTGCGATCCGTTCGTAAAATCATATATTCAAAGGCACGAACTGCGAAGCAAAGAAAATATATTATTAAAATAAAACCC
>JAQUSU010000078.1:0-2639 GCA_028710085.1 Anaerotignum sp. | reverse complement strand
ATCAGCGAGGAACTGAGAAAGGACGAGGCAGAGCGAAAGAGGCTTATGAACAGTGCCGACGTTGTGTTCCTTTGCTTACCCGATGCGGCGGCAAGAGAGGCAGTCAAGCTGGTGGAAAACCCAAATGTCTGCATTATTGATGCCAGCACAGCCCATAGAACCAACCCCCTTTGGACTTACGGCTTTCCGGAGCTTTCCCCAAAGCACAGACAGGAGATTGCAAAGGCAAAGCGCATTGCAAACCCAGGCTGCCACGCAACAGGCTTTATTGCGGCGGCATATCCCTTGGTAAAGCTGGGCATTGTAAGCCCCGACTATCCCTTTTCCGCCCACAGCATCACAGGCTACAGTGGCGGCGGCAAGGGCATGATTCAAGAATATGAGCAGACTGACAGATCCGTGGCTTTTGAAAGCCCAAGACAATACGCCTTAAGCCAAGCCCATAAGCATTTGCCGGAAATGCAGTATGTGACGGGAATTTCCGCTCCGCCTGTATTCTCCCCCATCGTTTGCGATTTTTACCGTGGCATGGAAACTTGCGTCCCCTTGCATAGCAAGCTTTTTTTGAAAAAGGTAACAAAGGCAGAGCTTACAGCATTATTGGAGGATTTTTACAAGGCTTCAAGCTTCATCAAAATCGCCCACGAGGAAAGCGGCTTTTTGCCCTCCAACCTCATGGCGGACAACAACGGCTTAACCCTTTATATTGAGGGGAACGATGAACAAATGACCATTACCAGCGTGTTTGATAACCTAGGAAAGGGCGCATCGGGCGCCGCAGTACAGAATATGAATATTGTCCTCGGTTTAAATGAAACCGAATCGTTACTATAAACAAAGGAGGAACTTTTATGCAGAAAACAACAGGCGGTGTCACCGCTCCCAAGGGCTTTCTTGCTGGCGGTTTGCACTGCGGCGTGCGGGCAAGCCAAACAAAAAAGGATTTAGCAATGATTTACAGTGAAACCCCTTGTACGGCGGCTGCTGTTTATACACAAAATAAGGTTTACGGCGCACCCATTACCGTAACCAAAAATAATATTGCCGACGGCATGGCACAGGCGCTCATTTGCAACAGCGGCAACGCCAACACCTGCAATGCAGACGGCGTGGAAAAAGCAGAAGCAATGTGCCAAATGACAGCAGAAGCCTTAGGGCTTACCCCTGGGGACATCATTATTGCCTCCACAGGTGTGATCGGCGCGGTACTGCCCTTGGAGCCCATTGCAAAGGGAATCAAGGAATTGGCACCCCAGCTGACCCCTGACGGCGGTGCTTTGGCGGCAGAAGCCATTATGACCACCGACACCAAGGCAAAAGAAGAAGCCTATACCATTGAAATCGGCGGCAAAACAGTGACCATCGGCGCCATGGCAAAGGGCAGCGGCATGATTCATCCCAATATGGCAACCATGCTGGGATTTTTAACAACAGATGCAGCAATCTCCACACCAATGCTGCAAAAGGCCTTGAAGCTGGCGGTTGACGATACCTTTAATATGGTCAGTGTGGACGGTGATACTTCCACCAACGATATGGTTTCCATCATGGCAAACGGTATGGCGGAGAATCCTTTGATTGAGGAAGAAGGCGCCGACTTTGATGCCTTCTTAACGGTAATCAAGGAAATTTCCATGTCCATGGCGAAGAAAATTGCCGGAGACGGCGAAGGTGCCACAAAGCTTATGGAATGCACGGTAAACGGCGCACCAAGTACCGTTTTGGCAAAGGCAATTGCAAAATCCATCATTACCTCCAGCCTAACAAAGGCGGCGATGTTTGGGGCAGATGCCAACTGGGGTCGGATCCTTTGCGCCATCGGCTATACCGAAGGAGATTTTGCGGTTGATACCATTTCCGTGGATATTTCCTCACCCAAGGGCAATATTCATGTTTGCGAAAACGGCGCAGGTGTTGCTTTTGACGAAGAGGTGGCAAAGAACATTCTTTTGGAAGAAGAAATTCATATACAGGTGGAATTAAACCAAGGCTCTGGCACAGCAACCGCTTGGGGCTGCGACTTAACCTATGACTATGTAAAAATCAACGGCGATTACCGCACCTGATAGGGAGGCATACACAATGAACGCAGACTGCAATAACATAAAAGCAAAGGTTTTAACGGCTGCCCTGCCTTATATTCAAAAATATGCGGGGAAAACCGTTGTTGTAAAATACGGCGGCAATGCCATGATTCATGCGGAGTTAAAAAAAGCAGTCATGAGCGACATTATTCTGCTTTCCTTAGTGGGCATTCATGTGGTGCTGGTGCATGGCGGCGGCCCTGAAATCACCGGAATGCTGAAAAAATTAGACATCCCCTCACGCTTTGTGGACGGATTGCGCTATACAGACGAGGAAACGGCGCTGGTTGTGCAGATGGTGCTTGCCGGAAAAACAAACAAAGACCTTGTTTCCCTCATCGGACAGCTTGGCGGAAAAGCCATCGGGCTTTGCGGCATTGACGGCGGCATGATTAAAGCCAAGAAAATTGGTGGCGACTACGGCTTTGTAGGGGAAATTACCGAAATCAATATAGAGCCTATCATCCAGTCCATTGAAGGCGGGTATATCCCCGTCATTGCCACCGTTGGCACGGATTGCAAGGGGCAAACCTACAATATTAATGCGGATACGGC
>JAQUSU010000077.1 GCA_028710085.1 Anaerotignum sp. | reverse complement strand
CCTGGTGCACCCGGCAAAAATAAAAGCGGCAAAAATGCGCCAATTGTTGTTAAGGTTGATGACAAGATAGGCGATGAGGATTTCATAGCTCCCTCTATGACTGCTTTTTTCTTATCCATCCCCTCGTCCAAATAAACCTGAATCGTATCCGCCACTACAATTCCATTATCCACCAGCATTCCTAAGGATATGATAAGTCCTGCCGTAGACATGAAATGAATATCTATCCCTAAAATATTCATTATGTTAAAAGTAAGTAAAACCGATAAGGGAATCCCTGCAGAAACGACAATGGCATTTTTGAAGCCTGTTATGAAAAATACCACAATCATTACAAATAGCATTCCTTGAATGAGATTGATGTTAAAGTCAGTGATGGATTTATTCACATCCTCAGGCTGAAACGTAACCTCATTTACAATTAATTCCTCGGGAAATATCTCTCTGATTTCGTTCAATTTTCCTCTTACATCTTTTCCAATCAATACAATATTTTCGTTCTCCTTAAAATACCCTGCGATTAATATGGCATTCCTCCCATCTTGCTTATATTTTTCGCTATCCTCCTCCAGCCCCATTGATACTTTGGCAATGTCCTTCAGCCTTACCACGCCTCCATCGGGTGTGTCCAATAAAATGGTGTCTTTGATATTTTCTATGGAAGCATAAGCTTGGGGAATAACGATTTCCATTTTTCCATCAGTATACTGTATTTCTCCCGAAGGCAATTGTATATTTTCAGCACTGATAATATTAACAATATCTACCAGAGATAAGTCGTATTGATTCAATTGATCAATATTTACCTGTACTTTTACCTGTTTCTTTACCTCCCCAATAATATCAACCCTTGCCATACCATCAACCATAAGTAGTTGCTCTTTAAAATCCTTTGCAAATGAATTTAGCTGTTCATAGGAATATTTCTCTCCTGACAGACTGAGGATAAGACCTGCTGTTTCTGCCACATTCGTATTTAATTGTGGCGTGTAACAGCCCTTTGGCAGATCATTTTCAACTGATTTTAGCTTATCCTTTAGATCAACCCATGCTTTTTCCACATCCGCATCCGTTTCAAGCATTACCACTATGCTTGTTACACTTTTTTTTGATGTCGTTTCCGTATGATTCAAGCCATTAATTTCTCTTACTGCATCCTCGATTTTATTAGCCACCAGCTTATCCATATCTTCTGCGGTTGCGCCGGGATAAATTGTAGTGATGACCGCTGCCGCCATTGATACATCCGGATTTTCCTGTTTTGGGATAATATAATATGAAGCCAAACCCATGAAGCAAAAAAATATGGCAAAAAATAATGTTATCTTTCTTCTATTAATCGCTTTTTCAATGATTTTTCTCATTTTTTATTCCACCTGCTCTTCCACATTGACCAAGTATCCTTCTTTAATGTTGCTCATGCCGCTTATAACCAGCAAATCTTCTTCCGATAACCCTTTTACCAATACGTTATTCTCGTCGAAATCTTGTATTTCAATCATCTTCTTAAAAGCTCTGCTGTTTTCTACAACATAAACATAATCTTCTCCATCGTTTTGAATGCATTTCACGGGTATCCACATCCCTGTTTCATTTCCCAGGGTAATCGACACCTCAGTAACCCCTCCTACTAAAAATGCTTCTTGGGAAAAATCGTCTTGCATTTCAATGTCAATCATATAAAGCTTTGTATTCATGTCAGGAGTTTTTTGAATATTTACAATCGTGCCTTCTTTCAATTCATTATTTAATTTCACAAAAGCTTTTTGATCCATTTTAATATTTGGTATATCCTCTTGGCTTACCCCAACATTAATGATTTGTTTTTCTCCCCTTTGGATGATTGCAGGTGCAGATGGACTTACATTTTCTCCCTCTTTTACAAGAACACGCACAACATACCCATCCTCCACAGCAGTAATTGCCCCATCTTCAATCTGCTTTTCAATGGAATCATATTGCACAGCAAGCTGATTTTTCTGTTTTTTTGTTGCCTCCAATGCCAATTTTGCTTTATCAAGCTTTAACTCCATTTCATCCAAGCTAATTTTAGATAGGGCGCCAATTTCATATAAGGCTTTGTTTTTTTCATAATTTGAAAAAATAAAATCATAATCTTTTTGGTTCAACTCCAGTTGAATATCTAACATACTCAGCTGCTCCAGTGCTTCTTTTTCTTTCAGCTTTATAGCAGTAACATCAATGGTTGCTAGAATTTGTCCTTTTGCCACTTTTTCACTATCTTTCACGAGTATTTTTTCAATTTTCCCAGCTGACTGAAAAGACAATTTTGTTAAGTTATCTTCTCCAATCGTACCTGTATAATTTAACGTTCTTTCGTGAATACTGCTTTCGATTTTCATTGTTTTTACCGGCCTGCCTACGATTTTGTTTTCACTTTCATCTTTTTTGAAAAGTCCCCCCGCAAAAAATATTATCGCTACACTCAAAAGTACCATAAGGACTATTTTAAACATGTTTTTATTCATAGCTTTCCCTCCAAATTTGCAAGCAAGTAATTGCTTGCATTTTTAAGTAAAAATTTTTATTTTTTATATCCTTCCACAAAAAGCGGTATCATAAATTCAATACATTCATCTTTCCCTAAATTCGTCAACCTTCCCTCTGACAACAAATGTCCAGAAAACAAGCCAAAGCAGAATAAAATGAAATTCAAAGCCAAAAGTTCAGGATTTTCATCTTTCACTTTACCCAGCTGCTGCATCTTTAAAAAATACGTTATTAATACCTCTTTAAACCTTCTTGGAAATTTTATTAAATCTGCTTCCATATATTCAGGGAGGTTTTTAAAAGCAATCATTAATATTTTTTTGTTTTTTTCCATATATTCACTGTACTTCTTGGCTATATAGGTAAGATCTTTTTCAAGATTATAGTCTAAGGCTTTTCCAAAAACCTCTTCAATAACCACCTTGAAAACAAATTCCTCAAACACGCCCTCCAACACGGCTTTTTTATTTCCAAAATGCCGAAAAACAGTTACTTCATTTACTCTTGCCGCCTCGGCAATTTCTTTTGTAGTAACTGCCTTATATCCCTTTTCTGAGAATAATTCTAAGCCAGCATTCAAGATGTTTAATCGGGTTCTTTCTTTTCTATCCAAAGTCAGCACCTCCATTTGCAAGTATTTACTTACATCAGAATAACGCTTTACTTTCTTCTTGTCAACCTGATTTTAATAATAATGCCTGCCATCTTTCCTTCGGCCTTGGTTTGGCTACACATTATTATTCTCCTATTATAAAAGCCACTCCATCTTTTATCGGTGAAGTGGCTCTTTACGTTATTGTCCAAAAATTGCTGTGATTGCGATCATTACATCTACAAATCCATCTAATTCTGGTGATCTGCCATCTTGCTCATCTTCAAGCACGATTTCCGGATTTACATATACTTCGTTTTTCTTAACATTATTTAAAATGTCATTTTTTATGGACCTAAGCTCCGGATAGCTGTTAAAAAAGTCTAGTTTTTCCTGCGTTTCAGGTGTTAGCGCTTTATCCATCAACACATATGCCGAAAAGCTTTCAGCCATATCCTCGGCACAATCTGTTGAAGCATAGCCTGATACAAACTGTGACTGATGGCGGAAATAAAAATATGGATTTTCCTGATTGGTATACCAATCAATCATAGTATCCCTCCAAAATGAAGTATAAAAGGCTTGAATATATGAATCTTCATTCGCTACACAATACCAATCATCATACCTATCTATCGGATAGAATTCATCATTATCGTAGTCAACTTGGGTTTCATTCAGTGTAATGTAGTGCGCCATTTCATGTACTACAGTATATGGGAATATACCATCCTCATGAATATCAGCTGGATCCACAGTCATACACCAAAGTTTCCCTTCGGAATCCAAAATAGTGACATATGCATAAATCCCATACTCACCATCTCCGCCAACTTTAAAATATTTGAAGTTAGCAAACATTTCTTTTGGTAAAATATCCGTTGTTTCTTCCCAAAACTCTTTTAAATATTCCTGCTCATCTGCTTCTAGCATGTCTAAACCATTTTCGGTTCCTTTTTGGTATACCGCATCACATTCCGGTGTTATTACAAACATTCCCAAGTTTTGTTGATCCTTACTACACAATAGGTTTAAAACAACTGCATCTCCATCCAATTCCTTATACTTATTTATGATAGTTCGAATTTCCAATTCAGCATCAAAATGATAATCCTGAGTGCCATTTTCATGTGCTTCAAAATAGTCATTTCGTATTTTATTGAGTCTGCTCCAATCCTCCAAGGATATTTCTTGTTTCAGATTATCCATCGTTTCCTTTCCATAATCCACCGCTTGCCCCGAGCTCTCATCATCATCATAGCCTACTTCTCCATAGTAACATTCCCCAACTTGTCGAATGGTTTCTTTATCAAGTAAGGCTGTAATATCCTGCCACAGTCTAAATTCCTGACTTGTTACCAAATAATTCCCTTCTGCTTCTCTTACAGCTATCCGTGTTTCTGCTTCATTTACAAGTTGTCTCAATTTATTTTTTACACTATCGGGCGCATTTTCATTCAGATCTCCCAATAATGCAACAACCTTTGCCTCTTGCTGCTCAGCTGAAAGTACATCTGTATTCTTTGCCTCTGCAGAACCCAAAAAAAGTCCGGAAGCTGTCATTGTAACGCATAAAACGCCGGTGAATAGGTATCTACCTACTTGCTTTTGAAAGCTTCTTATTTTTTCTTTGAATATATTGGGGTTGCTTTTCATGTCTTTTAAATCCATCCCTTCTGTCATTTGATCCCAAACTCCATAAGCCTAAATTTCACTTTAAAGTCTATAAATTTTTTCAAAATCTTATAAAGCTATCTCCATTCTATCTTAATTGAAACGCCCCATTGCCCTCCCGGGAATCTGCAAATCAAGTCATTTATTCGTGGCGAAAAATCATACCTTATTTTGTCATACAACTATAATAATACAAAAATACATTTTTTACAATATTTCCAAGCAAAATTGGCTATCAGAGAATGAATCATTAATTTTTTCAAGGGACACTCTGAAGCAATTGAAAGAAAAAATCCAACACAGCCTTTCAGTCTCTCAAAACATCATCTCTCCTGGCTTATAGCCACTGGGCAGCTCCTCTTCACTTAAAAATTTAAAATTATCATCCCGCAATATGGGTAAAAAAGCTTCGCATGGTATTCTGGAAAATTCGCAGGCATAATTGCTGGCGCCGAACCATCCGCCCTCTTTGCTGCTTAAATTCAAGCTTCTTGCAAATTTTGTATGGTTTGAGCAATCATGAACGACAAAATCCCACTTTTCTTCTTCCGCTATTTTCATGAACTTCAGTGTTAATTCTCTGCTCCAAATAGGAGAGATATAGCCATGCCTGGAAATATACATATTTTCGCCAAAATAATTATCTATATTGTTTGCATTTAAATGCAATTCAGCGCAATTGATAAAGTCAAGCTTGGTTTCAAAAATCGCTTGCTTTTTCTGAAAAAAGGCCTCAAAAAACTCAGGCGTCATGGGCGTTTCAATGCCTACCTGCTTGATATATTTTTTTGCAATTCCAATGTTTTTTATTACCTGATTGGCGCAGTTAGAGGCACCCAGATTAAAACGAATTTCGTCAAGGCCCGCTTCCCCCAACGCCTTCAAGGTCTCCTCCGTAGCCAAAGTGCCATTTGTATAAAGATGCTGATGAATGGCCGCAGCTCTGAATTTCTTTATCATTGAGTAATATTTTTCAATTTCCATATATGGCTCTAAATAAACATAGGAAATGCCTGTGGGTTTTTCTTGAATAGAAAGCAGCAAATCAATATCCTTTTCATAAAATTTTGTTCCGCCGATTTCCCACATTCCTTCACCAATGGGCGGCACATCCTCCAGCTCACCATAATTGTAGCAGAATTTGCACTCCAGATTGCATTTGTTGGTTTTCCTGATTGCGCTCAACCCCGTACCCAAAAGACAGGAACGACATCCATCGGGAAAATTTTTATCATTTCCTACATAAAAGGTTCTGTTTTCTAATGTTTTCAGACCTTTGATTTGAGACATCAGCCTATTATTTCTATCATCAATTGCCTCCTCAATTTGCGCAAAGGTGGCATAAATAATTTCCTGTTGCTTTGTGAGAAATCCCTCATCCTCTGGCAATGCCGCGAAAAATTCGAACCACTGCAATGCATCTTTTTTTGAAATTTTCATATTATATTCTCCTTTAAATTCCTTTTCAAATCTTAAATCATTCTTTTTATCTTTTTCGAAAAAACGGCACACCCTGTCGTTAAAAAGCCTCTGGACTTTTGGCTCGTTTTAGCCAGAAAAAACAAGTATATTTACCAATTCAGCAAATTGTTATCCTGATTTTCTATCTTTCATTTTTTCTTCCAATTTTACCATTATATCATACTGTCCGCCCAAGGGGAACGCCCATTTTCAATAGGCAAAAAACGGCTATCTGCTTATAATAATATCAAACAGATAGCCGCTTTCTCAGCACTTTTTTTCTTCTGTATTTAGATGAACAGGTTTACATTGGATTCTTCTGCATCTCCCAAGTAAGATGCTACCCCTGCAAGCTCAACACCGTCAATTAACTCATCCTTTGTAATTCCCATAATATCCATAGACATGGTGCAGGCAACCAGTCGGATTCCACTGTTCATTGCATGCTGCATCAGCGCTTCGAGGGAATCCACATTTTTGTCCTTCATTACTTTTTTCATCATAGCTGTTCCCATGCCACCCATATGCATCTTGGAAAGCTTCAGCTTTTTACTGCCCTTTGGCATCATTGCCCCGAACATTTTATCCATAAATGGCTTTTTCAAGGAATGCATTTCAGATTTTCTCAAAGCATTCAGTCCCCAGAAGGTAAAGAACATGGTAACCGGTCTGCCCATGGAGGCAGCGCCGTTTGCGATAATAAAGGAGGCAAGAACCTTATCCAGATCACCGCTGAAAACAATAATTGTTTTTCCCTGGGGCATCTCGATTACCTTATTTTCCTTTTTCGCATCGTCACTTACTGCGCCCTTCTTGATATACACAATATTTTCCTTGTTCAGACGCTCTGTTTTTACCAATGTATTTCCAGTTCTTCGACACCAAGAATCAATATCTGCTGCGAACCCCATATCGGTAGCCGAAACCTTTAATATTTCATTTTTCTCCATTCCGGTGATTGCCTCATGCACCTTCATAATAGGCCCCGGACATTGTAAACCACAGCAATTGAGCACCTTCATTTCTTTATCAGACACCTCTATCGGTTCTATTGTTCTTTTGTTCAATTCTAACTGGATACTGCTTTTCTTGTAATGCATGGATTTATAAAATCCTGTTCCACAAGACAATACAGTAACATTTTTAAAGCCCTTCTGCATTAAGACTCTTGCTGAATTATAGGAACGTACCCCAATGGTGCAATATACAATAATTTTTTTGCTTTGATCCAGCTCTTTCCATCTCTCGTGAAGCTCTCCTGAAGGGATATGAACGGAACCTGGAATTGCAAATACCATTCGTTCCATTTCTTCCATTACATCCAATATAATATACTCATTTTTCTTGCTTTCCTCTGCCAATAAAGCGTCTAACTCATCCCACTCAATAAAGCTTACCTGTCCGCGTAAAATATTCTCTGCCACAAATCCAAGCATGTTTACAGGATCCTTTGCGGAAGAAAATGGCGGTGCATAGGCAAGTTCCAACTCCTGCAATTGATAAATGGTTCCATCCAATCGCATGGTGGTAGCAAGTGTATCAATGCGCTTATCTACCCCATCCTGCCCAACAATCTGTCCGCCAAGGATTTTCCCTTCCTTATCAAATAACATCTTGAGGGTTAAGGGTGTTGCTCCCGGATAGTATCCTGCATGAGATTTCTGATTAATCAGTGCCACATAATAGTCCTGATTCTTCACTTTACCCATAGCTTTTAATTGTTTTTCATTCAAACCTGTACTGGCAACATTCAGGTCGAACACCTTCGCAACAGCAGTTCCTAATGTTCCGTTATAGGTTTTCTTATCTCCCACAAGATTGTCTGCTAAAATACGCGCCTGTTTATTCGCTGGGCCGGCAAGAGGTATCATTGTTTTATCCTTTGTTATATAATTTGTAACCTCAATGACATCACCAACCGCATAAATATCAGGAATAGAAGTCTGAAGATAGTCATCCACAAGGACGCCGCCTTTTTTATTTAGCGCCATTCCTGCCTGCTTCGCAAGTTCGTTGTTTGGCCGTACACCAATGGATAAAATAACCATATCGGTTTCCACAACGGTTCCACTTGTCAGTTCTATTTGAATTGTTTCACCCTTGTGATGGAATTCCTTTACACCATCTCCCAAAATCAGGTGTACTCCATTCATAATCATATTTTCATGAACAAGATTTGCCATTTCTAAATCAACGGGCGCCATAACCTGATTCTGCATTTCAATAATGGAAACTTCCAAGCCTTCCTCATGAAGGTTTTCCGCCATTTCCAAACCAATAAAGCCACCGCCGATAACAGCTGCTCTTTTGGGCTTTTTCTCCGTAAGATACGCTTTAATTCGATCGGTATCCGGAACTGTCCATAGAGTAAAAATATTGCCCGTGTCAATTCCTGGAATGGGCGGCTTGATGGGGGAAGAACCTGTGGCTAAAATCAGGTTATCATAGGTTTCTTCATAAACCTCACCTGTTTTTTTATTTTTTACCTCTATTTTTTTCTCTTCGGGAATAATTTTTGTAACTTCGCTGGATACACGCACATCAATGTTAAATCTGCTCTTCATTACCTCAGGCTTTTGCACCAGCAAGGCATCTCTGGTTTCGATTACGCCTCCAATGTAATAAGGTAAACCGCAGTTTGCATACGAAATATACTCGCCTCGTTCAAACATGATAATTTCCATTGAATCATCTCTTCTACGAAGCCTTGTTGCTGTGGTAGCCCCGCCGGCTACACCGCCAATAATAAGAGTCTTCTTCGACATATACAAATCCCCTTTCAGTTCGTTTGTTATTTGTTTAACTTTTCATTGACCTGATTATAATATTTTTTAGCTTCTTTTGTCTGTAACCTTGTCACAAAAAAAGAACCATATCTACTGATATGGTTCCCCAAATGCATCATTTTATTTTGCTTTTGCGTATACGCGCAAACCAACTAACGCACAGCCCTCAAAAAATGAAATATGCGATTTTTCAAGATATTCTAACAATTCAGGACTCTCAGCACCTGGTTGAATCAAAATATATTTGTACGGTTTGGTGCACTCCTTAATCAGCTTCAACCCTTTTGAAGGATGAATACATAAATCAATCACATCAATATTTCCCGAAATATCATTCAGTGATCCTAATTCTTTCCCAACACTATATACTTTATAACCATGTTCCATCAATTCATTTTTTATCCGATATGCATACTTTTCTTGGTTCAACGTATCACCAACAACTGCAAAAACATCCTCCTGCATAATGTCTTTTAAATCCATAATATCACCTTCCTTAATCGTTAATTATTGGAGCAGGCTTTATCACAAAAACGCCTTTTTTTGCTTCTTTGGCCAGTCCAAGCAAACTGCCTCCAAGGATAAGCCTGTACTTATTTTGCCTATCCTCTATGTTAGAATACCCAAACCTTACTGTTATCCTAATAAACTACATTATATATATTTTCAAAATAATTTCAACTACAAAAAATATTATCCATTTACAGCGCCAACCACCTATGAAATTTTGTTTTCACCAAAAACCCTTATCTTTTGAAGGCTTTTCATCTGTTGCAGTATTGTTTTCTAGTATGTTGAAGTGATTTATAAATACTTATTTAAACTTTCCAAAGCAGATGAACGTATATTTAATGTTCTTGGTGAGATTTTTTTGTCACAAAAATAGTCCCCTTCATTCGTCAGTTTTTAACAAAAGAAAGAGACTATATCATTATTATAATTGAGGTTTAATATTAATAAAAAGAATGTTTAGAAATCCGAAAACATTGATTTTACTGGTTATCCACAGAGTACATATGGGCAATTAAATCAACAACCTTGTTGCTGTAGCCCCACTCGTTATCATACCAAGCAATTAATTTTACAAAGTTGTCATCCAGCATGATACCTGCTTTTTC
>JAQUSU010000009.1:15594-47737 GCA_028710085.1 Anaerotignum sp. | reverse complement strand
GGCAGTAGTGGCGGCGCAAGCGTTACCCGTACACTTACCTTCGATACAAACGGTGGTTCGGACATTTCCAGTGTTTCTAAAATAAATGGCACAGCGGTTGACTTAAAGGACTACAAGCCTACTCGTGAAGGATATACCTTTGCAGGCTGGTATTTTGATGAAGCTTTGACCAAAAAAGTATCAAATATTACGCTGACAGCAAGCACCACGGTTTATGCAAAATGGACGGAAGGCAAAGAACTCATAGAAGAAACCGAAGAAACCAAAGAAACTAAAAATCCTTTTACCGATGTAAAAGACAGTGACTATTATTATGAGGCAGTACAATGGGCAGTGGAAAACAATATCACCAGTGGCACATCCAGCACCACCTTTGGCCCTAGCAATATTTGCACGAGAGCACAAATCGTTACCTTCTTATGGAAAGCCATGGGCTCCCCCGAACCAACTGCTGCAAATTGTGCATTCAACGACGTTTCCAAGGAGGCTTACTACTATAAGGCTGTTCTTTGGGCAGTGGAAAACAATATCACCGCAGGTGCAACGGCTGCCACCTTTGAGCCAAATGCAACGGTAACACGTGGACAGACGGGTACCTTTTTGTGGCGTGGGGCAGGTAAGCCAACGGCAACCATTGCAAATCCTTATACTGATGTAGCTAAGGATGGTTATAGTTATGATGCAGTCCTTTGGGCGGCAGAAAATGGCATTACGCAGGGTACTAGCGCAACAACCTTTAGTCCGGATGCACCATGCACCCGTGGACAGATTGTAACGTTCCTGTATAAGTATATGAAAAAATAAAAACATCATATAAAATTCAAGGAGGAGCAACATGAAAAAACGATTTTTTAGTATTTTGCTGTGCTTTTGCATGGTGCTGGGGCTGCTGCCCGTAATTGCATTGGCGGCAGACCCTGTCGTTACCATCGGCAGTACAACTTTAGTGGATGGGAAGTATTATACTGTTATAGACGGGGATGATTCATCAAATGCCCTTGTTAATCAGTTGGATGAACCGCCAACTGATGATACGCCTTACCTTTCTTTTAGCGGCGGCATATTAACCGTAACGGGTGACGTCAGCTTAACCAATGCGGGAAACAGTCCCCTTCGTATCAGCAATGATAAATTGACCATTGCTGGTTCTGGTAGTCTGAGCCTTAGCTGCTCAGGTGACCCAACGGTAGCGATGAACAATGATGCCTCTCTGTTTTTAGCCGAAAGTGTGAATTTCAGTGCGGAAGCAACTGGTAGTGCGCCTGCATTCGAGAATGGCGCCGTGGAAACGGAAGAGGACTATTTGGGTGATATAACCATCTCATCAACCGCAAGCAACGCTATATTATATACGCTTGTTAATCTTCAAACCAGCGGTGATATTAGTATTTCAAACGAAAGTTTTTCGACTGTAATCTCTACTTTTGGTACAGTTACACTAAAGGGAAAAACCGTCGATGTAAGCAGTACCAATGGAAATTTAATTGAAATTGTTCCAAATTTAGAAATTCCTGATGAACCTGCAATTTCCATTACTGCCACAGAGAGTGATTTAACTTTGACTGGCACAAGCAGCGATCCCCTGCTGGCTGCCGACCATATCACCCTTTCTGCCAATGGGAATATTCAGGTTGAAAACACTGGGAATGTCGGTAACAGTATTGCTATCGTTGGTAACCTTACGGTAACAGAAGCACAGGATGTCACCGTTTCAAGTTCCCATGCACTAGCGATAGCTGGTGCTGCAAATATCACAGCAACTGGGGATGTATTTATTTCTAGCACCAATGGTTTTGCAGTCAATGGGCTGACGGTGAATGGGGCAAATAATGTCACCGTAACGGCAGTTGGGTCTTCTGCACCTGCCATTATGGGTGATGTTGCTATCAACGCCAGTGGCGATATCGATATTCAAAACACTGGCGATGGTATGGCAATTAGCGCTAACAATGTATCTGCTGTCAATGTATCTGTGGATACAACTGGTGGCGGTATTACCGTTCAATCGGGAGGAACAGCTCCTGTGATTGATGCCAACACGGCGATTACGCTAAAAGCAATGGGTAATATAGAGGTAACAGGGCCAAATAGTTCGGCGGCACTCGAAGCTACAAGTAAAACCCTAACCTCCACAAATGGTGTCATTAAGCTTACTGACAAAAATGGCACGAGTATGAGTATCACCCTTGCCGACGGCAGTACAATTTCTGCGGCTGACGGTGGGAATGCCTCCACTGGTTTGGATTTGGCCACCACCACCCTTACCGTGGATACCTATTACCAAGCGGGGGACGGCTATGCCCTGTGGAAGGATATTACTGGTAACGCAACAGATGGCTACACCGCAACACTGGTTCTTCATAACACCACCATTGAAAACACAACGGCACTTATAGGCGGCGGAGTCAGAGGAGAAAATATGGGGATTGCTCTGCCGAAAGGAAACATCACCCTTCAGGTAGAGGGTGAAAATGAAATCAGTTCCCAATACGGCCATGGCATAGGTGTTTATAATGGAAATATTACCCTTTCTGGTGACGGCACCTTGAACGTTAGCGGTGATAAAAATGACATCGATCTTAATACAGGTTATACCCTCACCTTTGAAAATAGTGATGTAAAGTTGAATGGCATCGTAACAATCAGTGGTGAGAATGATTCTTCCAGCGCTGTTTATGGCGATGTAACCGTTGGACAATACGGATTAATACTGTATGGAGATGTTACCATTGCCACTGGCGCAACACTGACCATTCCCGAGGGAAAAATTCTAAACCTCACGGGTGGAAAGTTAGTGACAAACAACGGGCAAATTATCAACAACGGGGAAATTCAGTTGAGTTATAGTGATTACGATGCAGCAGAAATTAAAGCTCTGCGGATTGGCGGCAGCGGAAAAATAATTCTTTTTTATGAGTCAAGTAAGTATATTTATATAGACAATAACATTTATTACAATGATGGTGTATTCACCAGTAATGAGCTCACTATTAATGCTGTTCCCGATGGACTAATATACATGGAGGTAGGGGATGGCTATATCACTTCCACACCTCAAACAGGTGAAACACCTGCCACGCTGACCTTGCATGATGTTGTTTTAACTTCTCTCACCCTGCCAAATGCTCCTCTTATGCTATCCCTAGGGGGGGAGAATGAGATCTTTCACATAAATGCTTACAATGCAATTACAGTTTCAGGCAGTGGCTCACTGGATACATATCTTTTTGTAAATGATGATGCTACTGCTGCACTAACAATAGACGATGGGGCAAAATTTAACACATTGTATGAGACTGTAGCTGATGATGTTACTACCATCACCATTTATGGCAGCTATACGGTTAGCAGTTATTACGGACTCAGCGTCAGTCCAACTGCAAAGGTCGTGCTATCCCCTGGGGCAGTTATGACACTGGGTGAGGAAGGCCATCTGGATTTTAATCAAAATGCCCTCCTCAATGACCTAACCATCGGCACAGGTGCATCTATCGTGAATAACACCTATATCATCCTGCCCCAAGGTACAACAGAGGCTGATATTGTGGCTTTGCCTCTTTCCGGCACTGGCATTGTGCGAGTGGCAACGGAATACAATGCAGACGGATGGGCTGCTGCATGGGATACCTACACCAATGATGGTACTCCGTTGAGGGAGATTGGCGGCGGTCTTACGTTGTCGAGTACTGAGGTTGGCGCAGACGAAGCTGCAGGATTCACTTGGACAGAAGCCACCGAAGGTGGAACTACGGTATGGACTTTCTCTTTAGATGATAACACCTACATTCAAGGCGATATTTCACTCATTGCTGGAACCATTGTAATTGATAGCGGAACAAACCGGATGATTGGTGGAAGCATCAATGCAAATACTGGGCAACATTGTAACATCACCTTTGCAGGTGAAGGCTCATTGACAGCTAACGGTATTCGAGGCAGTAATATCGACGGCGACATTGTCACCGTAACAGACGGAGCTGACGTAACAATTCATGGTTCAATTTTTATTGGTGCCAGTGGCGGCGCAAACGGTACACTTAACGTTATTGGAACAGGAACATCGCTGAATGCCTCATCTTTATCCGGTTATGCCATTGGATGCGACACCATAAATGTGGATGATAGAGGTTCTTTGATTGTCACATCACAAGGCGATGACTCGATGGGTATACAGGCGTTGACAGGTGTTAATGTTAGAGGTGGTTCAACGCTTACTGCGGGCTGTGATTATGGCGTATACATCGATGGGGGCGCGCTGACAGTGGACAGCACAAGTAAGCTGGTAACAAACGGCGCAGTTGCTCCTTTTTGTATCGTAGGCGCGGGTAACAGTGAGCAGAACGATGTCCTTTCCCTAGGAGTTGCCCTTCCGAGTGGCACTAAAATAGCATCAAAGCAAGCCACAAATGGTAGTGGCGTTACACATAATTACTGGAGCCTTGTACCCACAGGCGGCAGCCTGAATGTATCAAACACAGATAATAGCCCAGTTACCTTAACAGGTGCTGCAAAAGGTCTGCTGACCTTTGTCAAGGCGGCAAGCAACCCCATCGATGGCGGCGGTGGCGGTGCAAGCCTTACCCGTACACTCACCTTCAAGACAAACGGCGGTTCTGAAATTGCCAGTGTATCCAAAACAAGTGGCACTGCCATTGAATTGAAAAGCTACAAACCCACTCGTGACGGCTATACCTTTGCAGGCTGGTATACAGATGAAGCATTAACCAAGAAAATCACCAGTGTTACGCTGACAACAAGCATGACGGTTTATGCAAAATGGACAGAAGATACAGTTCCGGTAGAAGAAACAAAAGAAACAAAAAATCCTTTTACTGACGTAAAAGACAGCGATTATTTTTATGATGCAGTAGAGTGGGCAGTGGAAAAAGACATTACCAGCGGCACAACCAGCGGCTCCTTTAGCCCTAGTAACATTTGTACCAGAGCACAAATGGTTACATTCCTGTGGAAAGCCATGGGCTCTCCTGAACCAACCGCTGTAAATTGCCCGTTCACTGACGTTTCCAAGCAGGCTTATTACTTTAAAGCAGTTCTTTGGGCAGTGGAAAACGACATTACCTCAGGCGCAACAGCGACAACCTTTGCACCCAATAAAACCGTAACCCGTGGGCAGACGGTAACCTTCTTGTGGCGTGGGGCAGGCAAACCAATGGCAACCATTGCAAATCCTTATACCGATGTTGTCAAGGATGCTTATAATTATAATGCCATCCTTTGGGCGGCAGAAAAGGGGATTACACAGGGCACTAGCGCAACAACCTTTAGCCCTGATACACCTTGTACTCGTGGACAGATTGTAACATTCCTGTATAAATATATGGGGAAATAACCAACCCATAGGAGGAAGAGGAAAAACAAAGATTAAGGCAAGACCGCAAAAATACCAGCTTATGCATTATGCGGTAGTGCCTTAAGTATCATGTTGTGCTTTTGCAGGGTGATCAGTTTGCTGTCGGGTATTAAAGTGCCCCCCAGCAGCTGTATCGCCCTGTTTTTTGTGGCGGTGATGACACCATAAAATCCCTGTCAAATCACGATAGCAATTGTCCAACAACTCAAGCGACTATTGAAAAAAATCAAAAGAGCATTCCCAAGACACGCAGCGTTGCCATTTCTGCGGTTTTACTTGCCAATCCAATCATTTTTTGATCATCTGGGCGAGCTCAATTCAATCAGCGCGACCTTTGCGAAAGTATAATACTTCTTGAAATCATATTTCTACAAAAATCTTAATATTCTAAAAAGCATTGAAAAAATCTACAAATTAAAGTAAAATATAACAGTGTTTTCGAATTTATACTTTTTTGTAAAAAAAAAATCAAATAAAGTAATTAGGCATGTCTTTATCACGAAATTCTACAAAAATAATGATGCATTTTGTAAATTTAGCTGTGAATTTGTTTCAACATTAAGCATTAAAATGTACTTTTCGTAATGTTTTATGGAGACACTGTAATCAGTCACAATGAGCTACGAGACAACTTCAAACGAAATTGATTTGGCTAAATACTGAGAATCGCATTTACAGACACTGGCTTTTTCCCGATGCAATATTTTGTGTTATTGCAATCAAAGGAAATATTCCTCATTATTGAGATAATCCAAAATAATAGCATCAAATTTTAGGAGGAAATAATAAATGATCGGATTGAACGAACAGCAAGTAGAAGAATCAAGAAAAAAGCACGGAACGAATGCGCTTAGTGAACATGAGCGTGAAAGTTTTCAAGATAAGCTAAAGGGAAATTTTGGCGACCCAATGATAAAAATATTGTGTGTAGCATTGATTGTGAATGTGATTTTCGCTTTTTTGGGACAAGCACACTGGTATGAATCTGCCGGAATTGCGGTAGCGGTTGTTTTAGCAACCTTTGTTTCCACTTTTTCTGAATACAAAAATGAAAATGCTTTTCAGAAATTGCAAGAGGAAGCTTCAAAAATCAAGTGTAAGGTTTATAGAGATGGTGCGCTCGTTGAGCTTTCTGTTGATGATATCGTTGTGGATGACTGTATTGTGCTGCAAACAGGCGATAAAATTCCTGCTGACGGTGTTATAGCATCAGGAAATATCAAGGTCGACCAATCTGTACTAAACGGGGAAAGTAAAGAAGCGGCTAAAAATCCCATGCCGGAAAATTATGTAGAGCAAGCGGCAGCAATGGATTTTTTGAACGAATATAAAGTTTTTCGCGGCACAGTCGTTGTCTCTGGGAATGCAAACATGTGCGTTTCAATCGTTGGTGATAAATCAGTTTATGGGCAGATTGCAAGCGAGCTGCAGCAAACCGATGAACGAGAAACACCATTAAAAGTTAAGTTGACCAAATTAGCTGCAGATATTAGCAAATTCGGGTATATTGGTGGTTTGGCAATCGCGGTTGCCTTTTTATTCCAGCGCATCGTAATTCATAATAACTTTGATATTGCAGCAATTATAAACTATTGTTCGAATTGGATGACAGTTTTGAATGATATTGTTAGTGCAATTATTTTGGCGGTAATTATTATTGTTATGGCAGTTCCGGAAGGCTTGCCTTTAATGATTGCCATTGTTTCTGCCCTTAATATGGGCAAAATGCTTAAAGATAATGTTCTTGTTCGTAAAATTGCAGGGATTGAAACTGCCGGTAGCTTGAACATTTTGTTTAGTGATAAAACAGGCACCATAACCAAAGGTAAACTTGAAGCAGTTGTTTTTGTAGACGGCGCTGGCATGAAATACAATAACTTCGATGCCGTTTTGGGGGAACTTGGCAAGGTCCTTTCTCTCAGTATAAGACACAATACCAATGCAATCCTTACTTCCGAAGGCAAAGAATTCAAAGTAATTGGCGGCAATGCTACCGAAAGAGCAATCCTAGGCTTTGTTGCGCAAAAAACCACGGTATTTAATGTTGCGCAAATCCATTCTATTCCTTTTAATAGTGAGAACAAATACTCAGCGACTCACATTCATGGCGATTATAATTTAACCCTTATAAAAGGCGCACCGGAAAAAATCATTTCCAGGTGTTCTGGATACTACAATGAAAAGGGTGAAATTTGTCCTCTAAGCAATCGAGAGGCGGTTGAAGAGCAAATAGATTTATTGGCTCAAAGAGCAATCAGAGTGCTTGCACTTGCGGTAAGTAACAGCGAGTTGGGTGAAAATGAGTTGCCTGATGGTGAGTGGACATTAGTTGGTGTTATTGGCATTCGTGATGAAGTTCGTCCCGAATCTATTTCAGCCATTGCAGAAGTGCAAAATGCAGGCGTTCAGGTTGTAATGATTACCGGTGACAGAAAAGATACTGCCGTAGCCATTGCAAAGGATGTTGGTTTGTTAAAAAACGAGGAAGACATGGTATTAACCTCTGACGAGCTTCAGCTTCTTACCGATGATGAACTGAAAGCGATATTGTCCCAAATAAGAGTTATTTCTCGCGCACTTCCCAGTGATAAGAGTCGGTTGGTTCGCGTTGCACAAGAAATGAATTTAGTTGTTGGTATGACGGGTGATGGTGTCAATGACTCCCCCGCACTGAAAAAAGCCGATGTGGGATTTGCTATGGGCGGAGGTACTGAAGTAGCAAAAGAAGCCAGTGATATTGTAATTATGGACGATAACTTTAGTTCAATTGACAAAGCAATTCTTTATGGGCGCACGATTTTTAACAGCATTCGAAAATTTATTATTTTTCAGCTTACAATCAATGTTGCTGCCGTATTGGTTTCTTTCGCATCACCGCTGCTTGGAATGGAAAATCCGTTATCGATCACTCAGATTTTGTGGGTAAATCTTGTTATGGATACCTTAGCTGCGCTTGCATTTGGCGGAGAGCCGGCGCTTAAGCGCTTTTTAAGTGAAAAGCCAAAACGCCGAGATGAGCATATTGTAAGCGGTTATATGTGGTCTTCCATTCTTACCGGAGCGATTTTTGTTTTTGCGCTTAGCATGATTTTCTTGCTTACAGATTCAATCTCAAATGTATTTCGTCCTGATGGTGCAAACAAGTATTTATTGACAGGATATTTTGCATTCTTCATTTTCGCAGCAGTATTTAATGCTTTCAATGCGCGAACTGAAAAAATCAACTTGTTTGACAATATTACAAAGAATAAAGGATTTCTTCGGGTAATTGGATTAATTGCTTTGGTACAAGTTGGGATGACTTATTTGGGAGGAGTAATCTTGAGATGCTACGGGCTTAACGTCAATGAATGGATTGTTGTGCTATTATTATCAGTAGCGATTATTCCTGTTGACATGATAAGAAAAACTGTCGTTAGGTTTTTTGGTAAATAAACACTAAATTAAAGTTTATGTGATAAGATATTGACATGGGTTGTGCTGTGCGTGTTGTGCACGGGATGTTCGTAATTTTTATGAAAATATGACGATGTTGCAGCAGTTGAATTGTAATAATGATAGAGATAGCGGAAATTGGAGGTGCTGTTATGAAATTGGGCCCAGGATTGTCATTTAGTTGGAAAAGAGCATTAGGAATTACAAGAGCAAAGCAAAATTTTGCAAGGCAAACTGGAATGCCGACAACTCAAGGAGGAATGGAAAGAAAAGTTGGGAAAATGATATTACGAATGTTTGGAATGAAATAATTATGATTACTAAAATGTTGTTAAAATTATTTTTCAGAGGGATTATTAAAACTCGTTGTGAAGTGTTTTTGCTCAAGGGTATACTACATACGAATCAATGAAGTTATAAAATCGCTCTAGTATAAAGGAGATGTAAATATGGCAGTTAGTTTACAAAAAGGTCAAAAAGTCGATTTGACAAAGGGGAACGCTGGATTAAACACACTTATGATAGGTCTTGGTTGGGATGAAGCTTCTCAGCCGGCAAAAGGTTTTTTTGGTTCCTTGCTGGGGGGTTCCGCCCAAGCCATTGACTGCGATGCCAGTGCATTGTTGTTGACAAATGGTAAATTGGTTGGCAAGAAAGATATGGTTTATTTTGGAAATTTAACGCATTCGTCAGGTTCTGTGGTACACCAAGGGGATAATTTAACCGGTGCCGGTGCTGGCGATGATGAACAGATTAAGATAACACTTGATAGAGTTCCTGCCAGCTGCGACAAAATTGTTTTTGTGGTAAATATTTATAAAGCCATGGAGCGCAAACAGCACTTTGGAATGATAAGCAATGCATTTATTCGAATTGTGAATGCTCAAAACGGGCAAGAGCTATGCAGGTATAATTTGTCTGAAAACTATGATGGTATGACTGCTATGATTTTTGGCGAAGTATATCGTCATGACAAAGAATGGAAATTTTCTGCTCTGGGACAAGCAACAAAAGATTCTGGTTTGGGTGAACTTGGTCAGCGATTTGCGTAATGCAAGGGGGAGTTTACGATGACAGAGATTCAACGCGGCTTTAGAAATAAATTAGACAGTTATTTTGATGTTTCAAAGGAAATAGCAGTTTCAATTTCAGTTGTCGGAAGCGCCAATTATGATTCCTGTTGTTTTGGTGTGGATGAAGCCGATAAGCTTTCCGATGAAGGCTATATGGTTTTCTATAATCAAACGGCTTCACCTAAGCGTGAGATTATATTAAAGGGAAGCGGTGCAAATACTGCATATAGCGTGAATCTCTCACTGTTGCCAAGCCGCATTTGTAAACTTGTTTTTACCGTTAGCATTGATGGTGACGGAACGATGGGACAAATTCAAAATCTTTCTGTAACATTATCTCAAGAGAACAATGAATTAAAATTAAACTTAGCAGGTAATGCTTTTCATCACGAGAAAGCGGTAATTGCAGTAGAATGCTACAAAAAAGATGTTTGGCATTTGGCAGCCGTGGCTAGTGGCTTTAATGGTGGCCTGCTTGCTTTGTTGAATCATTATGGCGGTGAAGAAGAGGTTTCCGGTGAAATTGATAATTCAACGAAAGAGCCAAGCAAGGTTTCCCTTGAAAAACGCTTGCAAACAGAAGCGCCGCAGTTAGTTTCCCTTGCAAAACCGCTAAAGGTTTCCCTTGAAAAGCATAAATTAACCGAAACAATTGCTCGTGTGGCTCTTGTTTTAGATAGTTCACGTTCTATGACTGGTCGATATAGAGATGGAACTGTTCAAGAAATTGTCAATCGGACTGTTCCTTTGGCTGTTCAATTCGATGACGATGGTGAGCTTGATTTATGGTACTATGGCCTCCGTGCTGAACGAATGCCCTCAGTAAACACAGGAAATTATCAACATGCCGTTCCTCAGGATTTGGATAAATTGATGAAATCCCTTGGATATGGCAATAACGAGCCGGCTGTAATGAAGCAGGTAATCGACGAATATAAAGGAAGCAAGCTTCCGGCATATGTAATTTTCATTACTGACGGTGACGTTGGGAGCGAAAAAGATATTAAAAAACTGCTGATTGATTCTTCTACCGAACCGATTTTTTGGCAATTTGTTGGCGTAGGAGGAAGTGGTTATGGCGTTTTAGAACGGCTTGACAATATGAGTGGAAGATATGTTGATAATGCTAATTTTTTTGCACTAGACGATTTTAGGCGTGTGGATGCTACCGACTTATATTCAAGAATGCTTGCAGAGTTCCCCGAATGGCTGAAGGCAGTCAAACGTTTAAACATAATTTAGAATAAACCGTAAACGTGATTTCATGTTGTTATGTGATTTATGAAAAACCAACAAATAAGGAGGTTATTGCAATGCCAGTTAATTTAGCAAAAGGGCAAAAAGTAGATTTAACGAAGTCAAATCCAGGTTTATCAAAGATTTTAGTAGGTCTTGGTTGGGACACAAACAAATATGATGGTGGCCATGATTTTGATTTGGATGCAGCAGCATTTTTATTGGTAGAATCCGGCAAAGTTGGCTCCGACAAGGATTTCTGTTTCTATGGTAATCAGAAGCATGAAAGTGGCTCGGTTGAGCACTCTGGAGACAATAAAACAGGTGTTGGTGAAGGTGATGACGAAGTAATTAAGATTGATTTGTCTAAAATCCCAGCAGCTATCAAGAAAGTTGACTTCACAGTAACAATACATGAAGCTGATGTGCGCATGCAAAACTTTGGTCAGGTTTCTAATGCATACATCCGTGTTTTAAATGAAAGCGACGGAACAGAACTCATCCGCTATGATCTTGGGGAAGACTATTCAATCGAAACAGCAATCGTTGTTGCAGAATTGTATCGTAACGGTGCGGAGTGGAAGTTCAATGCTGTTGGCAGTGGTTTTGCCGGCGGTTTAAAAGCCCTGTGCCAAAGCTTTGGTGTAGAAGTATAATTTTATAGGAGGAAAATAAAATGCCAATCAGTTTACAAAAAGGTCAAAAAGTTGATTTAACAAAAGGAAATGCTGGGCTGACTAAAATTTTTATCGGACTCGGTTGGGACACAAACAAATATGATGGCGGTCATGATTTTGACTTGGACGCTTCTGCATTTTTAGTAGGTGAAAACGGTAAGGTACTAGCGGATACAGATTTTGTGTTCTATGGAAATCTTAAGCATGCAAGCGGCGCTGTTGAACATACAGGCGATAATCTTACCGGCGAAGGCGACGGTGATGATGAGGTTATTAATGTTGACTTATCAAAAATCCCTGCAAATATCGCAAAAATAGCATTTACAGTTACCATTTACGATCCTGAAGTTAGAGCTCAAAATTTTGGAATGGTTTCTAATGCCTTTATCCGTGTGGTGAATGCCAACGGCGGCGCTGAGCTGATCCGTTATGATTTAGGCGAAGATTATTCCATAGAAACCGCTGTTGTTGTTGCGGAAATATATCGCCATGGTGCAGAATGGAAATTTAATGCCGTTGGTAGTGGTTTTGCTGGCGGATTAAAAGCTTTATGCCAAAACTACGGAGTAAACGTATAATTTGAAATGATAAAAAGGGGAATTGCGTTGTGATACAATTCCCCCTTTTTTATAAAAAAGCTTTTTACGGCTGATAAGCTTGGAAAAGAAGTTATTGAAATTTTAGGTGAACAGCAAGGAGGAAATTAATTTGAATGATTATGAAATCTTATATCAAGATGCTTTTCCAATTATAAAATACCGTTTGCAGCCTGGCGAACGTATCAAAGCTGAATCTGACGCAATGATAGCGATGTCTGCAAATATTGACATCAGCGGCGGCGTTGAAGGCGGATTCTTGCGTGGCTTAACACGAATGGTTGCAGGGGAAAAATTCTTCTTTCAATACTTAACTGCATCACGCGGGGCAGGTGAAGTTTTGTTAGGACATGCATTGCCCGGTGGTATCATTGATGTAGAGCTCGATGGTTCCTATGGATTGCGTGTTCAAAAAGATGGATTTCTTGCTGCTACCCAAGGGGTGGAAGTAAATACCCAAATGCAAAATCTTATGCAAGGCGTTTTTAGTAGAGAAGGCTTATTTGTATTAAATGTTTCGGGCAAAGGAACGGTATTTTTAAGCAGTTATGGTGCCATCCATGCAATTAATTTAGCGCAAGGAGAAGAATATATTGTGGATAATGGTCACTTGGTTGCATGGGCAGATTATATGCAGTATGAAATTAGAAAGGCTTCAAATGGTTGGGTCAGCAGCATAATGTCTGGGGAGTGTCTTGTATGTCATTTTAAGGGACCTGGAATTGTTTTGATTCAAACACGAAACCCAAAGGGATTAAAAGAATTTATTAGTAGAATGGGGTTTAAATTAAATTGATGATGATGAACGAAAAAGAATTGCTCCCCTACAAAGTGGGAGCATTGATGTATGTGCCTGCCTTGAATAAAGGAATAGGCAGAAAAATTTGCGCCGGGGCATTTCCTGAATTGGACTCTCTTGCTTTTTGCCTTGAAGATGCGATCAAAGAGGATGGTCTGAAGGATGCAGAAAAACAACTTGTAAAAACATTGACTTATATTGCCGAAAATAAGCCAAATGAATTGCCCATGCTATTTGTGCGTGTAAGAAATTGTTCTCAATTTGATCGTTTGCCGTCACTTCTTGGGGAGTTAGCTGATTTGCTGACAGGGGTTATTTTTCCAAAATTTGACTTATCCAATGCAGCAGAATATTGTGCATTAACAGGTAAAATTAATTCCGGTCGTACAAGGCCATTACTGATTATGCCCATATTAGAAAGCAGTAGCATAGTAAATTTAGAAACCCGCAAGAGAACATTGATTGATATTCGCAAGCTATTAGACGGCTATAATGATTATGTTCTCAATGTTCGTGTAGGGGCGATGGACTTTTGTAAAGCCCATGGATTGCGTAAAAGCATTGATCAAACGATTTACGACATTGGTTTGGTTCGTGATGTGTTGACAGATATTATTGTTACCTTTGCAGACAGCTATATTGTTTCGGCCCCTGTGTGGGAATATTTTGAAGGTGCGGATGGCAACGATGACTGGGCAAAGGGGTTGGAAAACGAACTGCGCCTTGATGTAACAAACGGGTTTATCGGAAAAACCGTCATACATCCCTCGCAATTACCAATGATAAGGAAATGGCTGAAACCATCACGGATGGATTATAATGATGCCATATCCATATTAAATTGGAAGGATGAAAATTTAGGTGTTGCAAAGAATGCCACAGGAAATCGAATGAATGAGCTTGCAACACACTGCAAATGGGCACAAAAAATAATCAATATGTCTCAAATTTATGGCGTGAGGGATTTATGAAAAATATACGAGTTTGGTTTAATCATTGGTTTAGCACTGCTTATCATATCATTCATTTGCTAAAGGACGACGAATATTTCAACTTTGTCGTTGTCGGCAGCAATACTGACAGCAACTGTGTATATCGTGCTGTTTGCGATGAATGGGTGGTGGAACCC
The DNA here is from genome assembly GCA_028710085.1 of Anaerotignum sp. Classification (GTDB taxonomy): domain Bacteria; phylum Bacillota; class Clostridia; order Lachnospirales; family Anaerotignaceae; genus Chakrabartyella. Next base: position 33,421 of record JAQUSU010000009.1, on the reverse strand, counting down.
AAATTTGACAACAGTGACAAATATGTGGATTATTGCCTTGATTTTTGCAAACAACATAAAATCGATGTCTTTGCACCACGCAGAAATATGCTGGCTATTTCCAGAAGGATTGCGGAATTTGATGCAATGAACGTCCTTGTTTTAGTGGAACGAGATTATTCCCTGATGAGTGCTTTGTTTGATAAAGCAAAAACCTATGAAATGTTTACGGAGGCTGGAATTGGCTATATTCCTCCCCATTACGTTGTAAAAAGTGTAGAAAGCTATCAAGAAGCATATAAACGTTTAAAAACTGAGGAGAATAGAGTTTGCATAAAATTTACCGTTGATGAAGGTGCGGTTAGTTTTCGCGTAATCGACGATCGTATCCGCTATAGCTTAACTTCGAATAACGGAGCCAAAATTTCATATGAAAATTCTATCAAGCTATTATCGGAGATGGAAAAATTTCCCTCATTAATTGTTATGCCCTATTTGTCAGGCCCTGAAGTAAGTGTTGACTGCTTCGCCATGCCGGATGGAAAACATATCGCAATCCCTCGTTATAAATCTTCCACAAGAAGCGAAACAATTCAATTTGAAGAAGAGATTCTGCAAACCTGTCAGTTATTCTTAGATAAATTTAAATTAAAGTGTCCATGCAATCTGCAATTTAGATATGATCACAATACACCGTATTTATTAGAAGTAAACACAAGAATGTCCGGGGGTACACAATTATCCTGTAAAGCCACAGGGGTAAATATACCTAATATGGCTGTAAATCGACTGCTTGGGATTGAAAAACAAGTAAGTTACAATCAAAAAAAGCGGGTGGTTTCCTTCATAGAAACACCTGTGATATTGGAGTGAGTATATGGATTTTAATTTAAAAATCGCTTTTCGAGATAGCAAAGCTGCCACACGTCCTTATCTAATCGTTAATCCAATGCTTGCAAAGCATTTACCTGCAAAGCCCAGTGCATCACTGAATTGTTTTATGCAATTGGGTAAACAAATTGCTGACAGTTGCAAAAATGAAAAGGTTCTTGTAATAGGGTTTGCAGAAACCGCCACTGCCGTTGGCGCAGCGGTAGCCTCTGTGATAAAAGATGCCGTTTATGTGCATACAACAAGGGAAATGCATGGCTTATTACAAGACGATTTGCTTGTGGATTTTTTAGAAGAACATAGTCATGCCAAAAACCAATCTATATTTTTAGACGGTAAGTATAAAGATTTATCCCAATTTGACAGACTTATTTTTGTTGAAGATGAAATAACAACGGGAAAAACAATACGAAATTTTTTAAATAAAATACAGTTCCACGGAAAAATTACTATTTCTGCCTTAGTATTCAACGGCTTTGATGAAGGTGTTTTTTCAAACTATAACACGAACTTTTTCTGCCTGCAAAAAATCGGCTATATTCAGTACCTTTCCTTTGATGGACTGCCCGATACTCGTAGAGGGGTAAGCGTTGGAGAATACCAAAAAAAGTGTCTTGAAATTGCGCAAAATATTGTTTCAGGAATTGGTGAAGCTGATTTAAGGAAGAAAAATGTTCTTGTTTTAGGGACAGAAGAATTTATGTATCCCGCTTTGGTTTTGGGAAGTGAAATCGAAAAAATTGCTGCTTCTGTTTCTTCCCAATCAACAACCAGAAGCCCTATCTTGCCTCAAGCTGCACCTGACTACCCTATACATTCAAGGGCTACTTTTAAAAGTGTATATGATGATACGAGAAATACATATCTATATAACTTAGAGAAATATGATACTACTATTGTTGTCACAAATTCCTCTCTTTCGGAATACAAGGAACTGATTGAAGTCCTTCAAAACAGTGGCAACCAAACAATTTATTTTGTGAGGGTTCAAAATGTTTAATAAAAACCGAAGCACCTTTCACCCTGATGATGTAACGCTGTTGCTTACAGATATTACCGGAAAAATCGAACCAAAGGCAACTGCGGAACGTGAAGCCCTGATTCAAAAGGGTGTTCATTACTCTGAAATGCTGCCCTTAGAATATAAGCCTTCCGAGCGTTACATATCAGAGTATTACCATGCTCTAGATGATTTTTCTGCTGAAACAGCAGCTGCGGTTATGACTGTTGCCGAAAAAATACATTTCATGAAGAACGACCGCGCCGTGCTTGTTTCTCTTGCCCGCGCAGGAACGCCAATCGGTATTTTAATTAAGAGGTATCTTTATCAGAAGTATCATTATATTGTGCCTCATTACACGATTTCTATCGTTCGAGGTCGAGGAATCGATATTGCTGCCATGGAATATATTTTGAAAAAGCATCCGCCAGAAAGCATTCAGTTTGTGGATGGATGGACTGGTAAAGGGGCAATTCTGAATGAACTTTCGGCTGCTGTGACTGAATTTATAGGCCCCCATGAGAAACGATTACTTCTTGCTGTGCTTGCTGACCCTGCAAATATTACTGATGTTTGTGGAACCCATGAAGATATTCCCATTGCAAGTTCATTTTTGAATTCTACGGTTTGTGGATTAATGAGCCGCACAATTATTCATCCGAGCATTGGTAACAATGAATTCCATGGTGTTGTTTATTATGACCACCTGCAATCCGAGGATAAAACATATGAATTTATTGAAAAAATTGAAAGCTGTTTTCATTTTTCCTCGCTTTCCGGAATGAATGAGGTACAAAAAATAGCTTTAGAATTTGGGATTAAAGATATAAATTTTGTTAAGCCGGGGATAGGAGAAACAACACGAGTATTGTTGCGTAGAGTGCCTGATATGGTGTTGATTGCGGAAAATGCGCTCCCTAAGTATGTCTCTCACATCATTCAACTTGCAGAAGAAAAACAGGTTCCTGTAATTCGCTATCCTTTAAAGCAATATCAAGCCTGCGGAATTATCAAAACACTTGGCGCGGATTTATGAGGTGAAATTATGTTATTTGCATCAGATTTGGATAATACGTTAATACATTCCTATAAAAAAGCCAAAAAAGATGATATTTGTGTTGAAGTTAAGGATGGCAAGGAGCTGTCCTTTATGTCAAAAGAAAATTATGAATTATTAAAAGAAGTAGTCAAGAAATGTGAATTCGTTCCCGTAACAACAAGGTCTTTAGAGCAATATCAACGAATCAATTTAGGCATTATACCCAAATACGCCATCGTTGCCCATGGAGCCATTTTGTTGATTGATGGGAAAGTAGATGAAGGGTGGACAATTGAGACACGCAAATTAATGGATGTAAAGCTTCCCGAAATAATAAAAAATGATATTATATTTGATGTGCGATACGTCGATGATTTTTTTGTCTTTGGGAAATCAGAAAGCCCTCAAAAGGCAGTTGAATACCTGGAATCTGTGATAGATCATACTAAGCTTATCGCATGTGCAGTACATAATAAAGTTTATGTGCTTCCAAGGGCCTTGGAAAAAAGTTTTGCGCTGAAACGTTTAAAAATGAGAATAAATGAGGAATTTGTTATTTGTTCTGGAGATAGTGAATTAGATATCTCAATGCTGGAAATTGCAGATATTGCAATTAATCCAAACACATTACAATTGCAAAATCAAAACCATCATAAATTAAATGAAGAATCATTTTCATTAGAAATGCTTAAAAAAGCAGCCGAACTGATAGAAAACCATAGAAATTAACTGTTATATTGTTTTTGAAAAAAGCATATGAAAAAATAATACTTTTTTTATTCTTCCTATTTGTAATTCGGAGGTGTGCTATGCTTGATGATTTAGCTGAAGGGAATAAGAAAAAGGCGTGGAAATCCGTAAAGGATTTTTTCATAAAGCTCAAACGTAAGCAGAAAATCGGTATTGTGTTATCCGCAGTGATATCGCTTTTTTGCATGTATGGACTTTATAACATGGAGTATTGTGTGGATGCCACAAACACGGCTTCCCTTGAGCAGGCGGCAGATGAAGCACTTGATTATTTCGGTTTTGAGGCTGATTTCATCGAGAGCAAAAAAGTGGGACGAACGCTGTTCGTTCAGTTTAGAAATATCTCTGAAAGTTCAGAGAAGAAGCAAGCTGTTTTGCAGCTTGACCACGGACTTTTCGGAAAATATAGGATTAGGTCTGCGCTCCGTTCTAATTGGGCACTGTATATCAACACGATAGCAAAGGTTGGCTTTAAGAATTATCTCATCATCTCTGGGGTAAAGGATCCCTTGGGCGCTGAGACGTTTAAGCTCTTTATGAATGACAGACCGCCTGCGTACCCTAGTGAGCTGTCAGAAAATAACGAGGGCATTGCGCCGGTATATGAGGGAAAAACATCACCTCAAATATTTTTAATAATGGAAGTCAGTAAAGAAGAAGCCGAGGGGCTGCGTTGGCCTTTTTGCATCCGCTATTACGACGGGAATGGAAATGAACTTGATAAGTCAGAGGTAGCCGCACATTATGATTATGACGGCAGTATGGAATGTGGCGGTGGTACGGGCCATGGACCCTCAACGTTGTATGTCTATCTCGCCATAGTGCTTATCCTTGGGATAATTTTCGTTAGATACTTTATAAAGCTGTAAATAAAATGGTAGCGCTAGTTTGCCCGTGATTCCAATATGTGTCATAGTAGGAGGCCGCATTTATGATAAATATTCTAAAAGCATGTCGAAAGAAAACCATAGATGTCTATGAGCTTGCATTTGAATATGGAAAAAAGCCGATATTGCAATGGTCTTGTGAAGAAATCAATGCTTTTATTGAACAGCTTCAAGGATTGTGTGACGAGAATATCATCCAAATAAAAAGAAGTGCCAAGGGTGAGGCAAATTTGGATTTTATTGAGAGAAAAATCACGATCAAAAAATGGAATCTGGACAGCCAAATCGAGGGAGTTAGTCTTGATTTATTTCGTCACGATTTGGGGATGGATGCATCTTATTATTTAAAGAATTTGGAACAATATCATAGGGACAAGCCCTACATCGAAAGACTAAAAGCGTTCCTTAGCAATAATACGGGGCAATTAACCCTCAATGAAATCTCGTATCAGGTTTTCAAGGATGAAAAGGCATTGTCTCAACCGGAGAAGGCTTCGGTGAATGGAAAGCGCATTCTTGTGAACTTAGGATTGGATAGCAATCGTATTCCTTATGTGGAAACGATTGCGCCGTTTTATTATCCTGTGTCATCTGAGGGCGATACGGTTCTGGTGGTTGAAAATAAGGATACCTGCTTTTCATTGCTGCGGATATTTCAGCAGAAAGATTCCAATATCAAGGGGATTTTGTTTGGGGAAGGCAGAGCCGTAGTGAAAATTTTTAAGTTTTTGCAGATATATGGTCTTGGAAATAGAGACTTATTCCTATATTATGGCGATATTGACCAAGAGGGCTTTGACATTGCCCGCTCTCTAATTGAAAAATATTCCGAATATCGTATCAAATTATCAAAAGCGCTTTATCATAGCCTTCTTGTGTACGAGGGTCGGCCACTGCTTCACAAACGAATGATTGATACGACAAAAGCAAGTGGGATATTATCTGATTTATTTGACGAGGATGTCAGTGCCATTGGTGCAATTTTAGATGCGGATGGATGCATTCCACAGGAAGCATTAAACTACGAGGATATGAGGGTGATCATGGATGAATTACAATATAGACTATTCTGATGCCAGTAACCGTCAAGAGATTATCGGCTTATATTCTTTGTATTATTATATAGTTTCCTCCACGGCATACGCCTTTGATCTTGGCAATTTAATCATTTCACTTCTCGTTTATATGGTGGAGGAAGGGCGGCTTAACGCATATGCCATGAAGGTGTATGAGATCAAAACCTTTATTCATGAGTATTTCAATGGAATTGCTTACACTGAGGAATATAATCTTGACGAAATCACTGAAAATTTAACTTCAAAGCTGCAAGGTGCAAAGCTAAATGGTGATCCCATTAAATTTGAATATTATGATTACGAAATTCGTAGCACGAAATCCGTGAAAATTGCGTATATCGATTTTAGTTTAAAGGAGAAAGGCTTCAAAATTACTGATAAGGGATTGGAATTTCTCATATCCTCAAAAGAAATCCCCCAAGAAGCAAAGCTAACCGTCGCGTTATATTTGTTCAAGCTACAGCTGGAAAAGAAAAAATATAAGGCCGCGTTAAACACAATTAAGAATATTAATTTGGAAACCCTGCGACAGCTGGATGTAAAAAATGAAATCCTGTCCATGAACAGATATGGACGTGAGGAAGCAAGTAGGCTTTACAAAAAATACTGGGGCGATTTCTTTGACCTTCGCAGCGAAGAAACAAGCCACTACGAGGATGCTAAGGAGCGGCTGCAGCTTTACAAAGAGAGTGAATATTTAGAAAAAAACAGCATCCAGCTTACCCCAGAGGATATTGAGGTATTACGGGCCATTGAAATCGAACTAAGCAAAAGCTCAAATCTGCAAGCCGTTTACACCAATGAAATCTCTAAAATGCCCGTTGAAATGCTGGAAATTGATAAATCTTCAATGATTAATATTTTTCTTAGCTTTTTTAATTTGCAGGAACATTTTAATGAATTGACAAAGCTGGATACACCCATAGACAAATTTATCAGATCATTACAGCCGTTGCTACTGCCAAAAGGAAATAAGAGATTTGGACTAACCGTTGCATTATCGGGGCAGAAGGTCTTAAGGCACATGGATGATATGATTGCAGAAGAAATCAACGTGAAAATCCAAAAGCATGAGGATTTTGAAAAAATTTATGACGGACGTATGAAAAATAATTATTTCAAATTATTTGAAGCTTTGGTAGAATACTTGACAAAAATCAACGCAAAAATTGATGATATTTCGGATTTTATAAGCTATGTTGAGGAAGAAAAAGGCTCTACCGCCGTAGCATCAATAGATTTTTTGAGCTTTCTATTAAGCTTGAGCTATTTGCCCGATGCACAAAGAGAAAACGAATATGGAGCTGAAAACCTTCAAGTAATTAAGCTGAATGAAGGGCTTTTGATTAAAGATAAACCCATTGAAGTATTTCAGGTTCAAGAATTACTGACCTATTTTTGGTTTGAAAAATTGAAAATGCCATATCAAGGGGAAATCCATATTGTAACAGAGCCAAATAAGAAAATACAAGTAGGTAGAAAAGGCGAGAGAAGTATTGGGAACTTGAAAATCACTTTGTTTGAGAAGGGAGGCTTGAAAAATGGGTAGGAATATAGATGTGGTGGGAAACGCCCTGAAAATATTCATTGAAAAAGGAAGCCTCTCCCGTGAGGATTTTCCAATGATTCACGAAAGCATCATTAACAATGGGGATACATTGGAGGATTTGGAAAGAATTTGCCAAACCATGGGTCTTTTTCTCAATGAAAGAGCTGGGACTTTTTATGTCTCACCGATTCCTGGAATGAAAACGTTTGGCTACACCAATGAAGAAATGCGGCGGGAATTTGGCTATTCCTTCAACAATGAGGACCTTTACGCGGCTCTTTTTATCATTGCAAATGTCATTACGGAATTTTTTCCCGAAGCAAGCACAGCTCCAACGAAGCTATTTATGAAAAGTAATGACTTAATGGAAATTGTGGATAAAAAGATTGAGATTTTGCGGGAGCAAACGAACCTTGATGAAATTTCCTATGAAAAATCCTATAATTTTGAGGTGGTTGTCAAAAAATGGTCCGACTTACAACGCGTAAAGCATGATAAAGGGGAAAGCGACAGCAAAAAAGAATTTGGGAAAACCTCTAAAAATCAACTTCTCAACACCACACTTCGCTTTATGGAAAATCAGGAGCTGATTAATCTGGTGGATTTGAACGGGGATAAAGCAATCTATATTACAGAGCGCTTTAAGGCTACGATTATCAATGCTTATAATGATGAGGAAATTCAAAGCGAGATTTATAATTATCTGGATAATCTACTTACAGAATAGGACAAGGAAAGGTATTCGGAGAAGGAAGGGCGAGCTATGGCAAAATTAGAAGGCTTCAGGCTGGTGAATATCCATGCAAATCATAATACAATTATTTATCCCAATGAGTGTTTCTTTCTTGAGGGAAAAAATGCTCTGCTTGATATGAAAAATGGTGGCGGAAAAACCTTGGCGGCGCAGATGCTGTTTCAAACCATTTTGCCCAATTCGTACTTTTCCGATAAAAACCCCGTTTTAAACCTATTCGCTGGGGTTACATTAGGTTCCACAGTACATTCTGTAGCCCATTTTAGCTTGGAAGGACATCAATTTCAAAATCTTTATTTGGGATTTGCAGCAATGGCAGAACCGAGAAATAGTGAGGATAATTCAGATACCGTTGACAATGCAGATTTGGGCTTGAAGTATATGAATTATATCATTGTAGGGAATCATTTGGCGGCGGATTCGCTATCTATGGATACGTTACCCTTATGTAAGGATGAGGGGGAGCGGTTAACGCCGTTAAATTATAAGGGGCTGAAGGATTTTTTACATGGGAAAAAAAAGAGCGACAAGCACGGTCGTTTTTTTGTGATAGACATTTTTGAAAACGAAAAGAGCAGATATTATCAGGAGCTGAAAAAGTTTGGGATAAATTCTGAGGTTTTTGAATTTCTAAGAGAAATCAACAAGGATGAAAACTATATTAAGCAATTTTTTGAGGAAAAATGCCGCCGCCCCAAGGATTTGCTGATGAATTTTATTGTGCCAAATACGGAAAAGGCTCTGGATGCAAGAGCTTTTGTGATGAAACTGGAGAAAGTGGACCGCTCAAACCAGCTGGCAGAGTCTCTTTTTGAAAAATCCCAAAGCTTGAATGAGCTGAACAAGTTTCAGCGGGATAAAACCGAGTATGAGAGCCTAAGAGAGGAAATCGCTACTTTTATTGAATTTGTGAATGGGAAGGCTTTGGTACTTGAAGTCTATGACACCCATTTGCAGGAATATCCAAGGCAAGTAGCGGCATATCAATTTGCCATGAGGCAAATGGAGGAACAATTTAGGCGTTTTCAAGCGGAAAATGTTGCGTTAAACGAGGGCAAAAACGATTTAGAGAAGGAACTGGAAAATATAGAGCTTCGTAAGCTTCAAATAGAGCTTGAAAATCTGAAAAAAGTCTTTACTCATAAAACCGAAATGTATCATAAATTGAATACAGAAATAGAAGAAAAGAGCTTTGAAAAAACAAAGCTGGAAACCATTAATCTGACCATTGATTATAAAAAGCATGAGTCTGAAAATAATTTAATTGAAGAAAAATTGGAAAAATTGACAAGCGTACATTACGACGAAAAGAAGGCGACGGGGGAGTATGCAAATACAATTTGCAAGCTTGCGGAAAAGGAAATTAGCTCCTTAGAGGCGGAACGTGACGGAAACAGGGAAAAGCTGGTGCAAGAAAATGGGAAGCTAGATGCTTTGAAAAAGGCGCAAGGCGCATTGGAAGCGAAGCTTGAAGGGTGCACAGCGAGTATTTCAAATGCAGAGAACAAAAAGAACAGCTTGGAATGCGAATTCTTGCTTATGGATAAAGAGCTTAGAGAATATCCCAATTACAGCAATTCCCTTTTAGATGAAGATGAGCTGAAATGCCTTATGGAGCTCCAAGTCAGCATGGAAGGCGATTGGAATGACATTAACAAATTAATCATTCATAATAACGAAGATAAAATAAGAGTAGGTGGTGAAAAAGATAATACGGAAACCACTATTCAAGAACGGAAAAAGAGGCTTTCTGAAAAAAATGACTGGCTTGAAGCATATGAAAAATCTCTCAAAGAAATTAAAAGCAATACTTCTGCCCAAGAGAATGATATGGAAGAAACTTTAACGCAATTGAAAAAACAGGCGGAAAGCCATGGGATTCATTACATGGAAATTGGCAAATCCATCGAAGCATTGCAAGATGAAATTACCATTTTGGAGGATTATGGTTTTTTGAGATCCAGATCAAAGTACGATGCGTTAAATTATCTTAGAGGGGATTGGAAATTCGCAGAGTTTGGATCGGATATTTTGAAGGAAATGGATCGGGAAAAAGCCGAAAGAATTCTTGAGTATTTCCCCGGCTTTGCTGAGGTTTTGGTGGTTGCGGATGAGGACTATGGGCGTGTTGCACAGGGCAAGAAAAAAGTAAATATAAGCGTTGCCAAAGAAAATTTCGTTTTGATGCCATGGTCTGCCATAAATAAATTAGAAGAGGGCATTCTCTTTGATTCACTATATTTGCTTACCCGTGATGGCGAGTATTATAGCAAGCTTTTGAATTCCTTGGAGGCCATTAATTTTAGGCAGGGTGAAATTAATAAATTGTCGGAAAAGCAAAGGACTCTGGCTTCGGAAAAGGAAATTATTGAAGGGCAGATTTCGTTATTGAGCGCGCATATTATTAGGTATCCTGGGGCAGAGGTGGCAAAATATTTTGATGCTACAAGTAAGCTGGAAAAGGAAATTTCTGAATTTGGGGCAACAAAGCTTCAACTAGAGCAAAGGCTTCGTTCCATTGCGCTCAAAGAAGAGGAATTTAAGGACAGGCTTGAAAAGCTTGAGAGAGAAAGAATCTCAGTTTCTAATAAGCATAAGCTTCTTGTGGAAAAGGTGAAATTGACAAGGGAAATAATCATAATTTCAGATGAGATAAAAGCTTTGGGTAAGGAGAAACAAAATCTTGCGTATAAAATAGACAGTAACCAAGCCGACCAGAATATTGCCCAGAAAGAGAAGGAGCAGCTGGAAAAGGCAAATGAAAGATATAAAGAAAATATCCGCAAATATAGCGGTTACTTTAATGATGCCAAAGGATACAAGGAGAAAGGCTTTGGTTTCTCGGTTGAGGAAGATATTGCAAATCTTTATAGTAAGTTTTTGGTTGCAAAGGGCAAATTCGATGAAAAACATCAAGATTATGAAGGACTTGTGAAACTGCAAAACAGCTTCAATCAATTGATGAAGGATATTCGAGAGGACTATAGGTTTGAACGGATTCCTTTTGCTGAAATTTATGCATTAAATTATGTGGAAAAGGTAGGATCCGCAGAGCTTCGCACGCTTGATATGAAAATCACAGAATTGATGGAGAAGAAAGCTGCCTTGGAAAGAGAAAAAAACTCAGCCGAAGCGGAATTAATTTCCTGCCAAAGGATATACGAAAAGCAAGAAAATAAGATTACCGTATACTTTGAAAGATTTCAAGCTTTGGAAGGGCAGGAGCTAGCTCAACTGGAAAGAGAGTGCCAAGGCAAGCTTTTAAAAGTGATTAGTCAAATTGAAGCCAGTAAAAAAGCAATGAGCGATTTGGAGCTGGAACAAAACCGCTATCAAAATGAGCTTGCGCAGTTTAAAGTTTTTTGTGATACAAATGCATTGAAATGGCAAACAGCCGTAAAATCAGACACTTTGCGTGCCTATGAGGAAATGCAAAAAAACTATGCAATTTTGAAAAATGAATACGACAAAGCCATTGGAAAAATCAATTTGGAAATCAAAAAGCTGGATGCAACCCTTCTAAAACGCAGCGTTAGCGAACAGCTCAAGGTTAAGCTTAAGGAATCCTTGAATAACAAACGGACGCTGGAAGAAACCACACTGCTTGTAAAGCTTCTTTTACAAACCGCTGAAGGGATTCATACAACGATTCAAAACCTCGAAACCTCTATTGAAAACATTGGCCGGCTGGATGAAGAAATTGCAGAGCAGGTATTTCGAATGCTTAAAACCATATTGGATGAGATTGCCAAAATTCCGGATTATTCTAAGTTTAAGTATGGTGAGTATACAAAAGAGTCCTTTAAAATCAATTTGAGTGACGAAAATAGCTGTCGGATAGAAAATGAAATTGCTCTTAACAGGCTGAAAGCCTATATTTATGAGCTGGCAAATTCTGTGCAAAATGAGGGGATGACAAAAAAAGAAATTAAAAACCGATTGAGCATTCACAATATTTTGCAGTTTGGCGTTGATTTTGATAAGTTGAATATTCAGATTTTAAAGATTGAGCAAGAAAAGCCGAAATATTATAGCTGGGGGAGGCTTTCTGCATCGTCGGGTCAAAGCTATGTTACCTATGTAATGTTTGCCATTACAATGATTAAATACTTCAACAATGTGACGGTAATCAGCGAGAAGATGAAAGCGCCAATTTTTATTTTCTTGGATAATCCCTTTGCCTCGGCATCCTCCATTGAGCTTTGGGAGCCTGTCAGAAGATTTCTTGATAAAAGCAATGCACAGCTACTTTGCGTTGCCCATAATGTGCCAAGCTCGGCGCAGATATTGTTCAATAAGCATATAGTTATAGAACAGACGAAGAATCAGAAAGGCCAGTTGATTAATACGATCCGCAACGAAAAGACGGAAGCGAAGGAAATTATTCAAATGGGGTTATTCGAGCACTTGGAGATTGAATAGCCCCCAGCAAAACAAGAGGCATAAAATATTGTTGGATTTGAAGAGCTTCTTGCGCAACCACGAGAAGCAACAGCTTTGAACGCAAAATTTTGAAAAATAAAGAGGTGTCTGATATATTCGACACCTCTTTGCGACTTCACAACGGTTAAGGGATTTGAATTTCCCCCTTTAAATATAAAACTGCACTTCCTTCAATGCTCACTGTATTTTCTGTTACTTCACAAACCAGCTGCGCGGTTCTGGGGGAGAGTTGTAGGGCGAAAAGCCTATTTTTTTTCAGCCGAGAAGCCCAGAACGGGGCAAGGATACAGTTAGAAGAACCGGTTGCCATATCTTCGTTTACGCCTAGCTTTGGGAAGAAACAGCGAGAAACAAAGTCGGTATCTGTCCCTTTTGCAGTGACAATTACGCCAAGTCCTTGGGGAAGCTGCTTCATTTTCTGGAAATTAGGCTTGATATTTTGCACTTCCTTTGGAGAATCCAACAGGAAAAATAAATCACGGGAAACATAACTCTCCTTGGGTTGGATTCCTAAAATATCCTCAATTTCTTCTATCTCTTGCAGTGGGGCATAAGAAAAGGCAGAGGTATGAATGTTGTATTTGTTTTTGTTGCAGAGAACCTCTAGACTACCGCCTTTTGTCTCAAAATGGATGGCGTGTGCATCCGGATTTAAAAAATGATGGATGACGAATGAGGCACCCAAAGTGGCATGCAGACAAAAGGGAACTTCTTTTTCCGGCGTAAAAAACCGAAGGGCGTAGCTACTGCCTGCTTTTTGGACAAAGGCAGTTTCAGAGTACCTATTTTCTTCTGCAATTTTTTGCATTAGTGCATCAGTCAACGCATTTTTTAAGATACAGATACCTGTTGGATTTCCTGAAAAGAGGGCATCTGTGAATGTGTCTACTATGTAGTAGTCCATAGTGAAACGCTCCTTTTAGATTTTCGTTCCAAGGGAATTCTGTATTTTTTGGAGCATGCCGTTTTTCTTTAAGGTGATTAAAAAGAGGTATGCTACACTGCCTCCCATTAAGGTTGCGGTCAAAAACATAGGTGTGTAGAAAAACAAGGATAAAGAACCCTTTCCAACTAGGAATTTCATAATTGGATAGGAAACGATGGAACCGATGATACCGGTACCAATCACTTCACCGATTACGGCAAACAAAAGGTTTCCCTTTGAAGTGCGGTACAAAAGTCCCGACAAAGTAGCCCCAAACACAGCACCCGTTAACGCCAGCGGCGGGATTGACAAAAAGAGCATACGAATGACGCCAATGAGTGTGGCGTTTAAAAGGGCGTACCAGGGTCCCATAAAAACGGCACAAACGATATTAATTAAGTGTGCTGTTGGGCACATCCCTTCAATGCGCAAAAGGGGTGAAATGACAACCCCGATTGCTACCATCATGGAAATAAATACTAATTTTAATGTACTGCTGCTTGTTTTCATTTTTTTAGCTCCTTTCAAAAAGCAAATAAAAAACCCATGAGAAACGCAGGTTATCTCATGGGCACAACATATTCGTATGAAAAATAGCGTCCCCATGGGAAACCCTTAAATTAAAGGCGGTCGGAACTCAAAAGCTCCCTCTCAACCGGAAACACCGGCTCCCTCGCTATTTGGTTGTTTTGAAAAAGGTCTAGGACGCTCCTCCTCTACCTTGGTGAATAAAGAACAAAGAAAACCAAAATTTGCCATAGAAGAACCCCGTGAAATTCTTCTGCGGTGGAAATTCTAAATTTGGTTTTGGCGAAAAAGCGTATTTTTTTCTTTGCCTGTTCACAAATTTCCCAATGCACTTTATTCATAAAATGGCTTGCAATCATGATTGCAAATCCAACGATACAAATATAGCACTTTGGAAAAAAGTTGTCAATAATTAAAAAAGGTATTGTCATTAAAGAGAGTATTTAATTAAATAACATATTTGTGTTAAAATGATAGCATGAAGAGATTTCTTTAATGCATTTCAATGTAATATTTCAAAAACTCGTATTCACGCAAAAATTTAGATAGATATAACAATAATTTTGAAGGCATAATGCAAGGAAAATCTGTAGCAGGATCAATATGGTGAACATTAAAAACGAATCCCCCCAAGATACGACTAAGAAAAGAGGTAGAGTATGAACCAATTTAAAGAGCTGCAGGTGAAAGAGTTTCAATATAATCCATTTGATTTAATTGGAAATGAATGGATGTTTATTTCGGCAGTAAAAGAGGGGAAAGTGAACACTTTGACAGCATCATGGGGCGGATTCGGGGTAATGTGGAACCGTAATGTGGTATTTGTTTTTATTCGTCAGAGCCGCTTTACAAAAGAATTTGTTGATGCTGCTGATTCGTTCTCGCTTACATTTTTTGATACAGAAAAATATCGCGAAATCATGACGCAATTGGGAACAGAATCAGGAAGAAAAGAAAGCAAAATGCAAAAAGCAGGCATTACTGTGGAACAAGTGGATGGAGTTCCTTATTTTAAGGAAGCAAAGCTGGTTGTTATTTGCAGAAAAATGAGTAGACATCATCTTTCTTCGGAAGGGTTTATTGATGAAACGGTTGAACCCCAGTGGTATGCAGACAAAGATTATCATGAGATGTATATAGGTGAAGTCGTAAAGATTTTTGAGAAAGAGAACGAATAAAAATGAAAAGGTGTTTTTTTGAAGAAGGTCAAAAGCATCAAGACAAACATCTGGATGCTTTTGTGTTTTATTGGGACAAGAAAAAAATACTGGAGCGCAACATCATACAAGAATGAAGATGGGATATGTGGTACACTTAATATCGAAACAAAAGAAAGGGGCTAATGGTTTGATAAAAGAAATAAGAACAGTAAAGCTTGATACAGAGCTAAAAATGGAAGCGTATCATTTTCAAGGAATTATGCAAAAATTCCCCAATCATTTTCATGAGTATTATGTGATCGGTTTTATAGAAAACGGCAGCCGATATTTATCTTGTAAAAATAAAGGCTATGCCATAGAACCGGGGGATTTGGTGCTGTTTAATCCGGGGGATAACCATGCTTGCGAGCAGATTGATGGGAAAACCTTGGATTATCGCTGCATTAATATTCCACCTGAAGTTATGAGCAGGGCGGTTTTTGAAATAACAGGGAGAGAGGGGCTGCCCTGCTTTACAACGCCCGTGGTGTTTCATAGTGAATTGGTTTCGCTTTTAAAAGAGCTACATTTGATGATGATGCAAGAAGAAAAGGATTTTAGAAAAGAAGAAACCTTCTTTTTACTGCTGGAACAGTTGATAGAAGAATATACTGAGCAAGAAATGCCTTCTTCAAAGCCTGAGCTAAGCTTAGAAATCATGGCCATTTGTGAGTTTTTGGAACGAAATTATATGAAAAATATTACGCTGAATGATTTAAGCAATCTGACCGGGCTCAGCAAGTATTATTTATTACGATCCTTTACCAAAGAAAAGGGAATTTCCCCATATTGCTACTTGGAAACGATACGAATAAATAATGCCAAAAAACTTTTGGAACAAGGCATGTTGCCTATTGAGGTTGCGTTACGAACCGGTTTCAACGATCAAAGTCATTTCACAAATTTCTTCAAAAAATTTATAGGCCTTACGCCAAAGCAATATTTGAACATATTTAAAGAGATACAGGAATAGCTGATTAGGAGAAAAAATGATATGAATGAGAAAAAAGAGTCCGTTGGTCATTTGTTAGCCGTCATGACAATTTTGGTTTGGGGAACCACCTTTATTTCGACGAAGGTGCTTCTTCAATCAATTACACCCGTTGAAATACTGTTTATAAGATTTATAATCGGATGGATTGTTCTGTCCCTTGTTTATCCCCATAGGCTTAAGGTGAAACAAAGAAAACAGGAATTATATTTTGCGGCAGCGGGTTTATGCGGTATTACGCTTTATTATTTATTGGAAAATATCGCCTTGACCTATACCTTTGCATCAAATGTTGGCATTATTATTTCCATAGCACCGTTTTTTACCGCATTTTTTGCGTATTTATTTTTAAAAGGTGAACGATTGAAGCCGCAATTTTTTGTGGGCTTTCTGATTGCATTTGCAGGCGTCTTTTTGATTAGCTTTAATGGCTTCAGTGTTTTGAAGCTAAATCCATATGGAGATATACTGGCTGTTTTTGCTGCAATTGTGTGGGCTGCGTATTCTATTTTAACTAAGAAAATTGGTGAGTTCAATTATAACACCATTCAAACAACACGCAGAATTTTCTTTTATGGCCTTGTGTTTATGTTACCTGCATTGAAAATATTCCAATTTCATCCAAGCCTTGAGGTGCTTATTCAGCCGACAAACCTATTTAATATTTTATTTTTGGGGGTGGGTGCATCTGCTTTATGCTTTGTTACCTGGAACACAGCGGTTAGAATACTGGGCGCAGTAAAAACCAGTGTATATATTTATTTGGTACCCGTAATCACCGTGATAACTTCCATGATTGTTTTGAAAGAAAAAATTACAGGAATTGCTGTGGTAGGTGTATTTTTGACACTGATAGGATTATTTATTTCTGAGAATAGAATCACAATTAGAACAAAGGAAGGACTTAAAGATGGACAAGCCTGATATGAAATGTGTAATGATTATAGATTCCCAGCTGCCCATTGGGGTCATAGCCAACACCTCTGCCATTTTAGGGGCAACCTTGGGAAAGCTTATGCCAGAACAAGTGGGGGAAAATGTGAAGGATGCTACGGATAAAACGCATTTAGGAATCATAACAATTCCAATTGCAATGCTAAAAGGCAGTAAGGAGGGTTTAAAGGAGCTGAGAAAACGCTTATATGCTGAGGAATTTAACGATTTGGTTGTCATTGATTTTTCTGATGTGGCACAAGGCTGCAATGTATATGGTGAATATATTGCCAAAGCGGCATCTGTACCTGAAAATGACTATACCTATTTGGGCATAGCCATTTATGGAGAAAAGAAAAAGGTAAATAAGTTGGCAGGCTCAATGCCCCTTTTAAGAGAATAGATTCAAAGTGAGCAGATAATTTGCTTAATAATTATTCATTGTGTGTCTGTTTTCAGCACTGTCAAAGGGCAGTGCTGTTGCTTTCAACAAAATACTGTGATACTATAAAAAAAGTATACAAATTATTTGGAGATGTGTGATGAATATGGATAAAAGAGGGTTTACTTTAATGGAAATGCTTGTTGTTGTGGCAATCATTTTAATTTTAGTTGCAATCGCAATACCCCATAGCGTGGCAGTGTTAGCCAAAGCGAGGGAAGCTGTATGCGCAACCAACAGAAGGTCTGCGGCTACTGAACTTCAAGCTCAAATTCTTATGGGAGATTTGGATCCCAATGACTTGCAAGAAGCATTGGATGAATTAAATATAAAATGCCCTTCGGGCGGTGTTTATTATGCAAAGTATGATGATCAGACACAAATTATCACGGTGGAATGCTCGATACACACGCAAACAATAACCCAAAGTGTTTTGTCTGA
>JAQUSU010000009.1:2439-15494 GCA_028710085.1 Anaerotignum sp. | reverse complement strand
ATGCTGGGATGATGTATGGGAGAAGATGCAAAGTGAGGGCTGGCAACCGGTTGAGGTTGAATATGAAACCAAGAGCAAGCCTTAAATGGGTGGATACACCCAAGCTGTTTTAAGTTTTGTGGATATTAAAAAATTGATATAGAATATGCTGTTGTTACGAAAGTGCAAGGCCGTTTTTCAGGCTTTGCGCTTTTTTTAATGGTGTTTTTGATTATTTCATAGAAATTTCTCATTCTTATCCAGCCTGTCTTCAGTGTGATGAAGCTCTTGGATTTTTCATAACTTAACCACTATTTAACATAAACCTTACTTTTGTGTGGTGGCAGTATTCGACAGAAGACCCTACAATTTTTAATAAAACATATAAGTGAAAAGGGGTAGGTATTGATGTTGTATGGAGTGATTGATATTGGCTCAAATACAATTAGGCTTGCAGTTTACGAGGTGAACGACCGAAGTATTCAAGCACTTTTTAGTAAGAAAAGTACGGCTGGGTTGGCATCCTATGTGAATAAAGCAGGTGCATTATCACAAAAAGGAATTAATAAGGCAGTTTGTGTGTTAAATGAATTTAAGCCAATTTTAAATAATATTTCGCTTGAAAAGCTGTTTGTATTTGCCACTGCATCCCTGCGGAATATCACAAATTCCCAGCAGGCAATCAAGGAAATTTATGAAAGAACAGAATTTGATATCGATCTTGTTTCGGGGGAACAAGAGGGCATTTATGATTTTGCCGGTGTTTGCGCGCAAACGTCGTTAGACACAGGCCTTTTGGTTGACATTGGCGGCGGCAGTACGGAGCTGGTTATGTATTGTGAGGGCAGGGTAGTGAAATCCGTTTCTATTCCCATCGGTTCTTTAAATTTATACAAGAAATTTGTAAAGGAGATTTTTCCTTCACAAACGGAAATCAAAGGGATGATAAAGCACATCATGAAGGAACTTGATACCGTAGAAATTACACAGGGCTATCCACTAATCTGCGGTGTCGGAGGGACAGTCAGAGCGGCCTGGCAGCTGAATAGCCAAATGTTTGACTTGCTGCCTGATTGCAACAAAATTTATTTCAAAGAGCTAAATAAAATCATTTCGCTTTTTTTTAATGACACAAAAACGATGTCGAAAAAAATGCTGAAAATTGCTCCGGAAAGAATTCATACCATTTTGCCTGGTATGCTGATTCTCAATGAAGTTGGAAAAAAATATAGTTCGGATGCAATTTGTATTTCTTCTTTTGGCGTGAGAGAGGGATACCTATATACCAAATTGTTTTCGGAGGGGGATGTCTATGAAGAAAGATAAGCTGGGGAAACCATATACACAAAACAGAGAGCTTTCATGGCTGAGATTTAACGAGCGTGTTCTGGAGGAGGCTTGGGACAAAACGGTTCCCTTGCTGGAGCGGTTAAAGTTTATTTCCATATTTACAAGCAATTTGGATGAGTTTTTCATGATTCGTGTGGGAAGCCTGTTTGATTTATCCTTAATGGACAGCGAATACCGTGATAATAAATCGGGAATGACGGCGCAAGAGCAGCTAGGTAAAATATATGAAGAAGTGAAAAGTCTTTACCAAAAGCAAGCGTACATCTATAAAGATGTAATTTCAGAATTAAAAAATTATGATATTTATTCTCTGGATTATGAAGAATTGACAAAAAAGGAGCAGGCCTATCTTGAGGATTATTACAAAGCCAATATTGACCCTATTCTTTCTCCGCAAATTGTGGATGTGCATCACCCGTTTCCGTTTATGCCCAACAAATCCATCTTTTTTACGGTGCTTCTCAAACGAAAGAATCAAGAATTGATGGGAATTTTGCCAATGCCGCAGATGCTGCCCGAGCTTATTTTTCTGCCGGGTAACGATATGCGATTTATTAAAACAGAGAAGGTGCTGTATTATTTTCTCGATAAGGTGTTTAAAAAAGACCATATTTTAGAAAAAAATTGTATTTGCATTACAAGAAATGCAGACATTCGTTTTGAAGATGAGGCCTTTGAATTGGATGAAGATTTTAGAACGCGTATGGTTGCTTTGCTTCATAAGAGGAAAAAATTATGCGTGGTTAGGCTAGAGGCAAATTTTGATTTGAGTGCCAAAGCGAAAGCCTATTTTTGCGATAAACTAAGCATTAAGCCGGAGCAGGTGTATGTAACGCCAACGGATTTAAAATTAGAGTATGTGTTTTCTTTATTTTCAAAGCTGTCTCAAAATCAGACAAAGCAGCTTTGCTATCAGCCGTTTACGCCTGTGCCATCTCATAACATTGATAGCAGCAAAAATATTTTGGCCCAGGTAAAGGAAAAAGACTTGCTGTTGTTTTATCCCTTTGAAAGCATGGGGACTTTTTTTCAGATGATTCGGGAGGCTGCTACGGATCGAAAGGTAATATCCATTAAAATTACAATTTACCGATTAGCTAGAAACTCCCGTCTGGTGGATTATCTTTGTGCTGCAGCCGAAAACGGTAAGGATGTTACCGTAGTGATGGAGCTTCGCGCACGTTTTGATGAGCATAATAATATTGATTGGTCTGAAAAGCTGGAAAATGCAGGCTGCCGGGTGCTGTATGGCCTGCCTGAGTATAAAATTCACTCAAAGGTTTGCTTGATTACCTACAGAGAGAAAAATTCCATAAGCTATATTACCCAGATTGCAACAGGAAACTACAACGAAAAAACAGCCGAGCTTTACACCGATTTTTCTTTGATTACTGGCAATTACTCCATTGGAAAGGATGCATTTGAGTTTTTTAAAAACCTTAGCATCGGCAATGTGGAAGGCACCTATCACAGCATATTAGTGGCGCCTTCTCAGTTGAAAGCACCGCTACTGTCACGCATTCAGGAAGAGAGCAAAAAGGGCAAGGAAGGTCGTATTACCATAAAAATAAATTCCCTGACGGATTTGGATATGATGAATGAATTAGTGGCTGCTTCTTGTGCCGGCGTTCAAATCAATCTCATTATAAGAGGAATTTGCTGCCTTCTTCCGGGAATCCCCAATATGACTGAAAACATTCATGTAATTAGTGTCGTGGGTAGATTTTTAGAGCATTCCAGAGTATATTCCTTTGGACAAGGTGGGGAGCAGGAAATTTATATTTCTTCTGCGGATTTAATGACCAGAAATACCGAGCGCAGAATTGAGGTTGCCTGCCCTGTGTTAGATGGGGAGGTAAAAAAACAAATTAACCATGTGTTGGATGTTATTTTGTATGACAATAAAAAAGCCAGAATTTTGCAAAGCAATGGAATTTATTCGCTCAAAGAGGACAACCACGAGCTTTTGGATAGCCAAATGTATTTTATGCAAGGCTATTTACAGGGAACATTTAAATCCAAAATTTCTGAAAAAGCCATGAAAACGGGAATTCGAAAATTATTGCATAAGTTATTTGCATCAAAACAAGAGCATAGGAGCGCAGGGAAAGACATCGGCCTTTTATAAAACATTATTTCAAAAGAACGGCGTAGGATAGTCCTATTTTAAGGGGAAGCGTGCTAAATGCTAGGGGTTGAGAAATTAACCAGGCAAGCTTTTCTTCGATGAAGGAGCCTACGCCGTTTCGTTTTGGGGAAAGACTTATGCATGAATAAGTCGTTCAACAATTTTAAAGATAATGAAATTATATACTTGACAGAGTCGTATGCCTCACTTATTATTTATATAACGGCGTTATATACGGAGGGGGTTATATGGGAAAAAACACAAATACATTGCAAAGAATTATGGAAGAAGGCAAAAAGGAATTTTTAGAAAAGGGTTTTAAGGATGCCTCCTTGCGGAACATTGTAAAACAAGCCGGCGTAACTACAGGGGCTTTTTACGGATATTTTCCAGACAAAAAGGCATTGTTTGAAGCACTGGTTTTACCTGCGGTAGATGGCTTAAAAAATATGTTTCTGGGGGTTCAGCAGAGGTTTGACCAACTGCCGGAAGCTGAAAAAAAGGATACTGTAATGGAGTATTCCAAGGACGAAATCAATCATTTTACTGCATATATCTATGACCATTTTGATGAATTTAAGCTGCTTATTTCCTGCGCAGAAGGAACGGCTTTTTCGGATTTTATTCATGATATTGTAGAGATTGAGGTCGAGTATACGTTAAGATTTATTGAGTCCACAGGCAATGATGCTATGGCCTGCGATCGTGTAACACCAGAATTACTACACATTATTTCAAGTGCATTTTTTGCGGCAGTTTTTGAGGTTGTAATACATAATATGTCGAGGGAAGAAGCAGATAAATATATAGGTAGCCTAAAGCTGTTTTTTGCAGCGGGATGGCAAAAAATATTAAACCTGTAGGGGTTCCTTTCCAAAGCTGTTTTTGGAAAAAAAATGAGGTTCTTTGAACCTCAAAAAAATAGCACGAAGTTAGCTAAAACTAACATTTTGGCATAAGTAGTTGCAAAAGTCTTGTTTAAAAATTCAAGCAGAAAGAAGGGAAGGGCAACATGAAAAAACTAAGCGAAGTGAAACGTGGCGAAACAGGAAGAATAGCCTCCCTAAAAGGGGATACGCGGTTTTTGAGCCGTATCACATCCATTGGGCTTACCCTAGGGAGTGAGGTTGAGGTGATTCAAAATCAGAAAAAACAACCTGTGTTGGTATATGGAAGGGATACCATGATTGCGGTAAACCGAAACGAGTGCGAAAAAATTATGCTGGAGGTGCTTGAGAAATGAGCGATATTACCATAGCGTTACTGGGTCAACCAAATTCCGGTAAATCCACTTTATTTAACGGCCTTACTGGCTCGCGCCAGCATGTTGGCAACTGGCCAGGAAAAACAGTGGAGAAAAAAGAAGGTAATTTTAAACACAAAGATAAAAGCTATACGATGATCGACTTACCCGGTTCCTACAGCCTTTCTGCAAATTCTGATGAAGAAATTGTTACAAGGGACTATATTGCAGGAAATAAGGCGGAGCTGATTTGTATTATTGCTGATGCTTCTCAGTTGGAGAGAAGCTTGTTTATGCTGGCAGATTATGCGGGAATAAACAAGCCTGCAATATTGCTGCTCAACATGATGGATGTTGCCCATGAGCAGGGCAAAAAAATAGATAGTCAGGCAATTTCTAAAAAACTGGGTATTCCTGTAGTGCCAATTACAGCATCGGATAAAAAATGCTACAATGATTATTATAATACCATTGAAAATTCTCAAAAAAGTAATAAAATTCTGCAAGAAAAAGACTTGACGGATTTTTATCAGAAGATCATTGGGGAACCTTTTAAAGAATTAGTAGCGCTGTTGCCCAAGGACGGAATCGGTGTATTTTCAGCTTCCTGGCTGGCAGCAAAATTATTGGAGGGGGATGAGCATGCCATTGGCCTTGTGAAATCCCATATTAGCCCAGAAAGCTTAAAGGATATAGAGTTGGTGCTTTCCGGCGTAAAAGACGGGAATTTGTTGACGGCTGATTGCAAATTCAAATGGATTGAGAGCTTACTTAAAAACAATGTAATAAAACCGGCAAACAAGGCTGCTAGAATGAACCGCTTTGACCGCATTGCAACAAGTAAAGTTTGGGGGAAACCCCTTGCGGTAGGAATTATTTTATTTGGACTGATTCTTTCTATGGTGATTGCAATTCCAATTATGGGAATATTTCAGAAGATTTTAGGAACAATTTCCTCGCAGCTTGCGCAGGGACTTTCTACGCTTGGTGCTCCGACAGTCATCATTTCCTTCCTCTGCTATGGGGTACTTACGGCGGTAACCTTTGCATTGATGATGGTTTCATTTGTGTTTGGGATCAGCCTTGTGTTTGGCTTTATAGAAGAAATCGGGTACATGGCACGCATTTCATATGTATTTGATAGCACAATGTCTAAGCTTGGTCTACAGGGAAAGGCCATCATGCCTTTTTTGGTAAGCTTTGGCTGCAATATCGGCGGGGTGAGCGGAAGCAGAGTCATTGACTCATGGGGACAGCGTGTTGCTACGATAGCCCTTTCTTGGGTGGTTCCCTGTGCCGCTACATGGAGTGTTGTTGGGCTTATTAGTACTGTTTTCTTTGGCAGCAGAGCAGTTTTTGTTGTGCTATCGTTGTTTGTAGTTGCATTTTTTCATATGTATATTACATCAAAGATATTTAACAGACATTTGATAAAGGAAAGTGACAAAAATGGGCTGATCATGGAGATGCCTCCATATCATAAGCCGAAATATAAGAATTTGTTTCGATTTGTTTTTATGCGAATGGGAGATGTGCTTAAGCGTGCGCTTAAAACAATTATTATTGTGGCTGTTGTTTTTTGGGCTTTATCCTATACAGCAGACGGAAATGTTGAAAACAGTATTATTTATAAAATTGGAACCGTAATTGAACCAGTAACCATGTGGTTCGGCTTACGTTGGCAGACGTTTATGGCATTTTTAGCTGCTGCAATGGGCAAAGAGGCGGCGCTTGGCGTGTTGGCGGCTTTGTTTAATTCACAAGGTGAGATGGCTGGCATATGGGATGTTATTTCAAAGCAGGCTGAAATGAGCACCTCCGGTCTTGGAAATGCAATGCTTTCAGGTATTTCAAAGGCGGAGGCATTAGCCTTTATTTATGCATTTTTCTTTAATGTACCTTGCCTTATGGCTGTGGCTACGACGTTGCAGGAAACCCACTCATTGAAATGGACATTGCGTATCTCAGGTTATTACATAGCCGTAGCGCTCATTATGGCTACCATTGCATACCATGTTGGTCTTTTGATATTCTGAGGTGATAAGCAATGCTCAACGAGATTTTAGAGTTGCTCAAACAGGGTAAAACCTTTTCGCTGCAAGATATTGCAGAAACAATGAATACGGATATTCAAGATGTAAAAGTAAAAATAGATTATTTGGAAAGGAATCACTACATAAAAAAGGTGGAGTTGCATGCAGGCTGTGGCGGCGGTTGTAGAGGCTGCTCGGGTGGCTCAGGTTGCAGTAAAGATACAAATGGGCCTATTATGTGGGAATTAACGAAATAAAGGGTAAGTTGAATGAAATATATTGGCATCAGAAATGGAGGCGTATCTATGAAAAGTCAATTTAATATGGAATCGGGTGTGAATATGTTACTTGATATGATTTATGCACCTATGTATACGAAAACATTGTTTGCGGCAATTGAGCTTGATATTTTTTCCGAATTAAAAACAGCCAAATTGCACCATGATGTGGCCAAAAAGCTTGAGCTCCATTCGGATAATACAAAGTTTTTGCTCAATGCCTTGGTGGCGATGGAGCTGCTGGAAAAGGAAGAAGGGCTTTATAAAAATACTGCGCTGGCAAATAAATATCTTTTAAGAGATTCAGAGTGGTTTATTGGAGATCATCTTAAGGTTTATCATAACGGAGCGGGCTTTGAGGAAACTGATCTTGTGAAGCTGGTAAAAGACGGGCCAAATGGGCAGGCGGAAGGGAAAGAGGGTCTTGAGGCATATGCCATATTTGGGGATTGGGCGGAATTAATGAAAACGCAACAAAGAGGAGGCAGGGCCAAGGAGCTTTCAAATTTGGTTTCAGCGCTTCCCGAATTTAGTAGCTTTAAAAAAATGTTGGATTTGGGCGGCGGTCCGGGCTTGATTTGTTTGGCTATCGTAAATAAGCATCCAGAGTTAAAGGCTGCTATTTTTGACACGGCTGAGGTGGGTAAGGTTGCCATGGAGTCGGTAAAGGAATATGGCTTGGAAAATCGGGTTGAAGTTCTCACTGGGGATTATATGAAGGATTCCATTGGGAGTGACTATGATTTTATTCTGGCAATTGGAACACTGAATTTTGTTAAGCATGATCTGGATGGGGTAGTCAGAAAAATATATGATGCTTTGCGTCCAAATGGGGTGTTTATGTGCATTTCTGATGGGCTGACATGTGAAGATACAAGCCCTAAGAATATGGTGATTTCATGGCTGCCAAGTGTTTTGAAAGGCTTTGATTTCCAGTTAAGGCAAGGTGAAGTCAGCGATGCTGCACTAAGAAACGGATTTAGAAGTGTTTATAAGCAGACGATTAGCATGCTAACCGGTGATATGGATGTGGATATTGCAAGAAAATGAAAATAAATCCCTCAAGGTTTTAACTTTGAATTCAGCCTGAACCTTAATAGGTTCTTTTATGAGAGAATGTGAAGTTGATAAATCTGAATGTATTGAGGTCTTCTATGATAAAAATTTCATAGAAGGCCTTTTTATGCCCAGAAAGGAGGGAGAGAGGTAGTTATAAAATTTGTGGTATTCAATATTTTTAAACAAAGGTTGTCTTTTTGTCTTTCTCTGATACAATAAATAATATATGACTAAGTTGAAGTTATAATTTTTTGCAGTAAAGTTATTAAGACAGGAGGTATCTTAATGCTGATTGGAGGGCTTCAAAAACTGTCCTTGTTGGACTATCCGGATCGAACTTGTTGTACGATCTTTACCATTGGGTGTAATTATAGATGTCCCTTTTGCCATAATGCATCTATCATACAGGATACAAATGCAGGACAAATGATTTCGGAAAATGAAATTCTCACATTTTTAAAAAAACGTAAAAACCTTTTGGATGGCGTTTGTATCACCGGAGGAGAGCCACTTTTGCAAAATGGGCTGGAAGATTTTATTTGTGATATCAAATCCCTTGGTTTTTCCGTGAAAGTTGATACCAATGGGAGCTTTCCCGAAAGGCTACAAAAGCTTATTGAAAATAAACTGGTGGATTATATTGCAATGGATATTAAGAATGCACCGGAAAAATATGGGCAAACCATTGGTGTGAAAAACTATGACATTACACCGATCAAAGAAAGTGTTTCTATTTTGCTGTCCGATGTGGTACCTTATGAGTTTCGCACAACTGTGGTGCGGGAACTGCACACAGACAAAGACATGCTTATGCTGGCACAATGGATCAAAGGGGCAAAAAACTATTATATTCAAAATTTTGTTGATTCCAAAGATGTTTTAATGAGTGGATTGAGTAGCTATTCAAAAGAAGAATTGCAAGCTTTTCTTGAGTTAATCCTTCCAATCATACCATCTGTCAAGCTTCGTGGAGTATAAACGAAAAGCATAGGTTGTGCTGTTGTCGAAAAAAAACACTAGATATTGTATTTTACTATTGAGTCATGAGCATATCTGTGCTACAATGGAAAAAAAATAATTGGGGTGGGAAAATGTATAACGTAATAAAAAGAGATGGTCAAATTGCTGAATTTAACTTAACGAAAATTACTAAGGCGATAACGAAAGCTTTTGAAGCCCAAAATAAGCAATTTCATCCGCAAACCATAGATTTTTTGTCACTTATGGTAACCGCTGATTTTGAACCTAAAATTGTGGATGGCCTTATCTCTGTGGAGGATATTCAAGATAGCGTTGAGACGGTTCTAATCAAAAGCGGCTATGCTGATGTGGCAAAGGCTTTTATTTTATATAGAAAGCAGCATGAAAAAATGCGTAATATGAAGTCTACCATTTTGGATTTCAAAGAAACGGTGAATAGCTATTTAAACGTAACCGACTGGCGCGTAAAAGAGAATTCTACCGTTACTTATTCCGTAGGTGGATTGATTTTGAGTAATTCAGGTGCGATTACGGCGAATTATTGGCTGAGCGAAATTTATGATTCTGAAATAGCACAGGCACACCGCAATGCAGATATTCATCTGCACGATCTTTCCATGCTGACAGGCTATTGCGCCGGCTGGAGCCTGAAACAGCTGATTCAAGATGGCTTAGGCGGCATACCTGGGAAGATTACATCTTCACCGGCAAGTCACTTGGCAACACTTTGCAATCAGATGGTAAATTTTCTTGGCATTATGCAAAATGAATGGGCGGGAGCACAGGCTTTTTCTTCCTTTGATACCTATTTGGCTCCCTTTATTAAGGTGGACAACCTTTCCTATGATGCCACAAAAAAATGCATTGAAAGCTTCATTTATGGGGTAAATACACCTTCCCGCTGGGGAACACAGGCGCCATTTTCCAATATTACTTTGGATTGGGTTGTGCCCAATGACCTTGCAGAGCTGCCTGTTATGATAGGCGGCAAGGAAGTGAACTTCAAATATAAGGATTGTCAAAAAGAAATGGATATGGTGAATAAAGCCTTTATTGAAATTATGCTTGAGGGCGATGCGAATGGTCGTGGTTTTCAGTATCCCATTCCAACATATTCCATTACAAAAGATTTTGACTGGAGCGATACGGAAAATAACCGCCTTTTATTTGAAATGACAGCAAAATATGGTACTCCTTATTTTTCAAACTATATCAACAGTGAAATGGAGCCAAGCGATGTTAGAAGCATGTGCTGCCGTTTGCGCTTAGATTTGCGGGAGCTGCGGAAAAAATCAGGCGGATTTTTCGGAAGCGGAGAAAGCACGGGTTCTATTGGCGTGGTTACCATCAACCTGCCTCGCATTGCTTATTTGGCAAGCGATGAAGCGGATTTTTATACCCGCCTTGATCGGATGATGGATATTGCGGCAAGAAGCCTTAAAACAAAACGGAATGTTGTTTCAAAACTGCTGGAGGAAGGGCTTTATCCTTACACCAGACGTTACTTAGGTAACTTTAACAGTCACTTTTCCACCATTGGGTTGATCGGGATGAATGAAGCAACCCTGAATGCCAAATGGATAAATACGGATATTTCTCATCCAAAAGCCCATGCTTTTGCAAGAGAAGTGCTGAATCATATGCGTGAGCGACTTTCCGACTATCAGGAGGAATACGGCGATTTGTACAATCTGGAGGCAACCCCTGCGGAGAGCACCACATTCCGTTTGGCGAAGCATGACGTGAAACGCTATCCCGATATTATTACCGCGGCGAAGGAAGGGGAAACGCCATATTATACAAATTCCTCCCACCTGCCTGTAGGCTATACCGATGATATTTTTGAAGCATTGGATATTCAGGATAATTTGCAGACGCTGTATACCTCTGGCACAGTGTTCCATGCGTTTGTAGGGGAAAAGCTCC
This sequence comes from Anaerotignum sp., assembly GCA_028710085.1. Lineage (GTDB taxonomy): Bacteria > Bacillota > Clostridia > Lachnospirales > Anaerotignaceae > Chakrabartyella. The sequence continues at coordinate 4,517 of JAQUSU010000009.1, read as the reverse complement.
CCGGGTGGAAGGCAGCTGCAACGCTGGTACGAAAAATTGCAGAGAACTATACCCTGCCATATTATACCCTTTCTCCGACGTATTCTATTTGTAAAAACCATGGATATATCAATGGAGAAAAATATGTTTGTGACAAGTGTGGAGCCGCTACTGAGGTATATAGCCGAATTACCGGTTATTATCGTCCTGTGCAAAACTGGAATGAAGGCAAAACACAAGAATTTAAGGACAGAAAGCTATACGATTTAGAAAAAAAATCGATTTTGGAAAATGCAGATACATATAATGACAGCCAGCCTGAAATTATTGTTGCGGCTGAAAAACAAAATGCTTCAGCGGCGGATAATATAATGCTGTTCACCACAAAAACCTGTGTAAACTGTAATATGGTAAAAGCTTTTCTTGAGCAGGCAAACATTGCATATGAGGTTGTAGAAGCAGAAGAAAATACAGACTTGGTTGAAAAATATGAAATAAGAAGTGTGCCGGCATTGGTTGTTCAAAATGGATTAGAATACAACTTATATGTCAATGCCTCTAATATAAGAAATTTTATAGAAGCGAATGCAACATTGGTATAAAAAGAGGGAAACGCACCCTGAAATTTTAAAAAGTATAAAATAATATATTCGGATTTTAACCCGGAAATCAAAAAAGGAATGTACATTTGAGGTGCATTCCTTTTTCTTTGTTTTAATTATAATTTACTACTTGATTTTATTGTCTATGTTGGACACCGTACAGCCTTAATAAAGTGAAAGCTTACGGATAGTCAAAAAGAATATTTTGCTTTTACTAATTGTAAACCATCAAAAATACATAGATTTGATAAAACTATTAGAATGAAAATCGATTTATTAACCAATTTGGCAAATTATATTTTCAGTGATAGGTAATATAGCTAAAATATTCATGAAAAAATATAGCATATTTGACGAAAATTGGGATATTTTTTGGCAAAACTTGACTTTAAAAAATAAGTATGATAACATTAAAACAAGTTAAACGGAACGATGTTCCTCTAGCAGGAACGGTTTGAAGAAAGTGCTTAATGTACAATCTTGTAAAAACTTGGGACATTTGGAATGAATCAGTGGTTCCCTAGATAAAAAATACGAAAAATCAATTTAAAAGAATATATTTTTGAAAATGAACATGCACTGATTTTATCTAGTGAATCCACCAGCTTCCTGAAGAAACAAAAAGAAGCGCTATTGTTAGAAGGATTTGTAGAAAAATGAAGCTTACCAAGTGTGGACAGGATGACAATAAATGATTTAAAATAATTGTGTTACTATTTGTTGGAACACACAATTATTTTTGGAGGGAATTTGATGGCTGGGGAAACAATGCAGTCTGTAGAACGCTTATTTGTTGTAGTGGAAGCGATGGCGCAAAAGGAAACGGTAGGGGTACGGGAGTTAAAAACCATTACTGGTTTGAATACCACCACAATCCACCGTATACTCTCCTCATTGCTTGCGTTGGGGTACGTAATTCAGAATCAAGAAACGGATAAATATATGTTGACCTATAAGTGGACAGCATTGGGCAATGCAGTATATAAGAAAAATTCAATTGTCCAGCTGGTGCATCCATACTTAAAGGAATTGGCAGAAAAAATCGGAGACACTGTTCACTTTGCTGAGCGTGTGGACAATAACATTCGTTACATTGATAAAATCACACCAAGTTCCGGGATTTTTGCCATTGGCTCCTTTCCTGGAATGGAACTGCCAATACCGTATACAGGTTTAGGAAAGGCAATGCTCTCCAAATTGCCGGAGGACGAGGTAAACCGCATTTGGGAAGAACGGGAGCAAGTGGTTTATACGGACAAAACGATTTTGGACATAGAAGTTTTGAAAAAAGAGCTGCATGAGGCAAGAGAAACCGGATTTGCTTATGATAGAGAAGAAAGAGAAGTGGGGATTTTTTGTATCGCTACAAACATACCCGATTATAGCGGTGGTGTTCGTTATGCCTTAAGTGTTTCCACTTCCGCCGGAAATATGACAGAAGAAAACTTAACGAGAATTAAAGGATTACTTTTAGAAGGCAAGAAAGAATTAATGCGG
>JAQUSU010000009.1:0-2339 GCA_028710085.1 Anaerotignum sp. | reverse complement strand
AGGCTTTTGGCAAATGAATGGGCGAAATATAATATCAATGTAAACGGCGTGGCACCTGGATATATCGCAACGGAGAATACAAGAGCCTTGCGGGAAGATGCAACGCGTTCTGAAGAAATTTTAGGACGGATTCCTGCCGAACGCTGGGGAGAGCCAAGTGATATTAGTGGCGCAGTTGCTTTTCTTTGCTCCGACGCTGCAAGCTATATCCATGGGTTTACTTTGGCCGTAGACGGCGGATGGCTTGCAAGATAGTTTTTTCGGTGAAAAAAGGCAAGAAAATGGGTTTTAGAAGGATAATTTCTCGCATACCAAAGACTTTGCGTTTGTGGGTTATTATATAGAAAGAAAAATGAAAACAGGAGGAGAGTAAAAATGAAAAAATTTTTGAAAAGAACAATTGGTATTGCTTTATCCATGGCATTGGTAGCGAGCTTAGCGGCTTGTGGCAGCAAGGCTTCTGATGCAGCTTCCGACGCAGGTTCCGAGGAAGCGGCTGCAACTGTTGATTTCTCCAAGGAATCTGTAACTGCAATTGTACCTTATGATGCAGGTGGTGGTACAGACACAGTTATGAGAGCTTTGGCTGATGCAGCAAAGGGCTCTTTTAAAAACATTACAGTTGAAAACCGTTCCGGTGCTGGTGGTGCAACTGGTATGCTTGCAGGTGCAAATGCGGCTGCTGATGGCAAGACAATTACCATGACAACGGTAGAATTGACCACCCTGGAAGCAATGGGTACAAATGCAGGTTTGACTTACACACAATTTAAACCCATCATGATGGTAAATACAGCGGCTTCTGCAATTACAGTAAAGGCTGATGATACAAGATTTAATACATTGGAAGATTTGATTGAATACAGCAAATCAAATGAATTCCAGATGGGCAACTCCGGTAACGGTGCAATCTGGCACTTGGCTGCAGCAGGCTTGGCAAAGGCAGCTGACACACAGTTTACACATGTTGGCTATGACGGTGCAGCAGGCGCAATCACTGACTTGTTGGGCGGACATATTGATGGTGTAGCCGTTTCTTATGCAGAAGTTGCAAACTATGTTGCAAGCGGCGATTTGAAGGTTTTGGCAGTTTTGAGCGACAACAGATTGGAAGCAGTTCCTGATGTACCTACAGCAAAAGAATCTGGCTATGACGTAGTGCTTGGTACTTGGAGAGGCTTGGCAGTTCCTGCGGCAACACCTCAGGAGGTTGTTGACGAATTATACAAAATTTTCTCTGAAGCAGCACAGTCCGAAGCATTTGTTACATTTATGAATAATTCCAATAACGTAATTGAAATCATGGATGGTCCTTCCTATGAAGCTCGTATGGCGAAGGATTTGGAAACATATACAGCTTTGATTGAAGATCTTGGACTGAAGGTGCAATAATTTTCCTGAAAGACTTTGATTTTTATGAAAGATAAAAATGAGGGGAGGTGAAAACCTCCCTTTTTTCAAAGAAATTCCGAGAAAAGCCCACTGTTTTTGGGTTTCCGAAAATGAAGAAAGGACGTAGGAATATGAAAAAAGGCAATATAGTTTTTTCCTTGATTTGTGCTGTGCTGGGATTATATATAATCATTGTTACGATGGGATATCCGAAAGCGGCGGCTTATGGTACTGGTGTGCCGGGCCCGGGGATGTGGCCAGGAATCATTGCAGCGTGTTTAGTAGTTGTTTCTATCGTTTTACTGATCAAGTCAATTCGTATGCCAAAGGAAGTCGCAGAAAAAGTGTCTGAAAAAATAAATGGCAATAAAAGAGTTATGATTAGTGTAATAGGACTTGTGGCTTATGTTGCGTCATTATATATATTAGGGTTTATCGTTTCTACTGTAATTATGTTATTTGCATTTATACAATGGTTCTCAAAGGGAAAGCTTTGGAAAAACGCACTCATTTCCGTGGTAACAACGCTTCTAATATACTGTGTTTTCCGTTTCTTGTTAAATGTTCCGGTTAACTTTGGGCTGTTTTATTTTTAATTCTTAGAAAGGATGGGTGAAAATTATGCTAGTACAGGTTTTACAATCAGCACTGGATCCCATGGTGCTTTTATATATGGCCCTTGGCGTAGCAGCGGGTATTTGCATTGGTGCCTTACCAGGGTTGACAGCAACCATGGGGGTAGCTTTGTTACTACCATTGACCTTTGGAATGGATGCCGAATCCGGTATTTTGATGCTGTTAGGTATTTATGTGGGCGCTATTTACGGTGGTTCTATTTCCGCAATTTTATTACATACACCGGGGACGCCTGCTTCTGCTGCAACAGCCATTGATGGCTATGAGTTTTCAAAGAGAGGGGAAGCAGGGAGAGCTTTGGGCATCTCCAC
>JAQUSU010000076.1 GCA_028710085.1 Anaerotignum sp. | reverse complement strand
AACCCCCATATTTCGGTTTGAAATATGGGGGTTATTCGACAGTCTGAGGATAGAACATGGTTCTATCCCTTTTTTATTTCATAAACAGGCCTTTCTTGTCCCTTTGTAATTCCTTTTGGGAAAGATTAATCACCAATTCTTCCGTTGCGGCAAGGGTGGCAAGGGTGCAAACTACCGCCGCCGCCTTAATTCCCCAAAAATAGTACAGCACGGGAAAACAAAAAAGTCCTGCTCCTGCTGCCTTATTGAAATAGGTATGTAAAAAAGCCAGTGCCCCATATCGAAGGCCTCCAATGACAAGGGTGCCCAGCTTGATCACGAAAATTCCGCCCATCCAAAGCAACACCCATAGGGGCAAGCATATCCTTGGTACAACAATAGATAGAACAATAAAAACAAAAACACAGTCTGCAATGCTATCCAAGGTTGCGCCCAAGGGGGATGTCAGTTGGAATCTTCTTGCAATATACCCATCCAAAACATCGCTGACACCGCAAAAAAGATACAGCATAAAAAACCCCTTAGAAAATGGGTCTGTCCATAGCAACAAAAATGCCATGATGATTCTTGCAACGGTTACGATATTCGGAATCAGCCCCATTTTCCCACCTCAAAAAATATATTTCCTCTAGCCTAGCATAAATCTCCGTCCACCACAAGAGAAATCCACCTAATGCCGTTGCCCAAAAAACTAGCTTTCTCCCCATAAAAAAATCGTAAGTACCTATCCTTAAAAAGAGCAGATACTTACGATGATAGCCTTTATTTTATTGATTCTGAGGAATATTGGGGATTCCCGCAAGCCCTTCTTCCAAGTCAGCATCCGTGGGAATATAGTCGCTCATTACGCCGTTATTGAATTTTTCATAGGCAAGCATATCAAAATATCCTGTGCCTGTTAAACCAAAGAGAATGGTTTTTTCCTCTCCCGTTTCCTTGCAGCGCAACGCTTCATCCATAGCAACACGGATTGCGTGAGCGCTCTCAGGGGCAGGTAAAATACCCTCTTCCCTTGCAAACAGCTCCGCCGCCTCAAAAACCGCCGTCTGCTCAACAGAGCATGCCTCAAGCAAGCCCTGATGGAACAATTCAGAGATTACAGGGCTCATGCCATGATAGCGTAAGCCTCCGGCATGATTTGCAGAAGGAATGAAGCCACTGCCTAAGGTATACATTTTCGCCAAGGGTGTTACCATGCCTGTATCGCAAAAATCATACACATATTTTCCTCTGGTTAAGCTGGGGCAAGAAGCAGGCTCAACGGCAATAATCCGATAATCCCTCTCCCCTCTGAGCATTTCCCCCATGAAAGGAGAAATCAAACCACCAAGGTTTGAGCCACCGCCGGCACAGCCAATGATGATATCTGGAACTACGCCGTATTTATCCAAAGCGGCTTTTGCCTCCAACCCAATAATAGACTGATGCAAAAGTACCTGATTTAACACGCTGCCCAATACATAGCGATACCCTTCCCGTGTTACCGCAGCCTCAACGGCTTCTGAAATTGCACAGCCTAAGCTGCCTGTGGTTCCAGGATGCTCTGCCAAAATCTTTTTACCAACCTCCGTTGTCATAGAAGGGGAAGGTGTCACTTTTGCGCCATAGGTACGCATAACTTCTCTGCGGAAGGGCTTTTGCTCATAAGAAACCTTAACCATGTATACGTCACAGTCCAAGCCTAAATATGCACAAGCCATGGACAGGGCTGTTCCCCACTGGCCTGCACCAGTTTCCGTTGTCACGCCTTTTAGCCCCTGTTTCTTGGCATAATATGCTTGGGCGATGGCGGAATTCAGCTTATGGCTGCCGCTAGTATTATTCCCCTCGAATTTATAATAAATTTTTGCAGGGGTCTGCAATTTTTCTTCTAAACGGTAAGCACGCATCACAGGAGAGGGACGATAGGTTTTATAATAATCCTGTATCTCCTGAGGAATATCGATATATGCCGTTGTGTCATCCAACTCCTGCTTTACCAATTCGTCGCAAAATACCGGTGCCAAATCCTGCGCTGTCATAGGCTCCAAGGTGCCGGGGTTTAAAAGGGGTGCCGGTTTTTTCTTCATATCCGCCCGCACATTATACCATTGCTTGGGTATTTCCTGTTCGTCCAGATAAATTTTGTAAGGAATTTCATTGTTTTTCATGCCTTTTTCTCCTCTCAATACCATGAATTTTCGCCTGTTGGGAGATAGAAGCTATTTTTTTGCAACAAAAAAGCCCCTGTCCCAACAAATTTCTTTGCAGGGACAAGAGCTACTATACGCTCCTGCGGTGCCACCCGGCTTGGTACAAAAAAGTACCCTCTCTTGACGTACTAACATACGTCCTCATTGGTAACGGAGTATCTGCTCCGGCTTGCATACTCAAAGTTCTGCGCGCCCTCAGGAGGCCATTCCTCTCAAAAATCCACACCGCCGTTCCACCCTCGGCAGCTCTCTGTTGTTTCCTCTTGAAAGTACTCTTCTCCCTCATCGGTTTGATTGCATAAATATTACGATGAAACTGTATCTTTGTCAATACATAAAATTCATTTTGGTAGTTTCTCGTGTCTTTTTGTGATATTTGCTTTTTTTTCTGGTTATTTTTACAACCATGAAGCTAATATTTTTATTTCCAGCAAAAAAAGGACTCGACAATTTGCCGAACCCTTCAGATCGTAGACAAAGTCAAACCCATGAGGGCTTTGCCCTCAAACACCCACAAGGGTTTCACCCTTAACCCTTTAGAAACCGCATAGATATACGGTTTGAATAAAAGTTTTTGGTCTTGCTTTTTTCAAAAAGCAAGCAGGTTTGGGCGGCGCCCAAGGTTTGTCTTCAGTCTGAAGGATTCGACAATTTGCCGAACCCTTCCCTTTTTTAAAATTTTAAATCTTCTGTATTCGCAGTCCCCATAGGAATGGCGCAACCGCATTTTGGACACTGAATTTCCGTTTCCGTTTCCATTGTTTCCCCGTCCACATCAATTTCCTCGCCACAGCTGGGGCAAATAAAGGAATAGAAAAATATGGGATGGTTATCCTCATCTTCCTCATCATATTCATCCAAGCTTTCCATATCTTCATCATCCATGAAAGTTTCCAGCATAAACGCCATATCATCCAGTATGTCTAATATGCCGTGGAAAATCTTGCCTTCCTTGCTGTTCTCGTCAAAGCCTGTTCCGTCACACACACCTCGAAGGTAAGTAATTTTTTTTTCAAAATACTCCATGCAAAAAGCCCCCTCTTATTCATACTTTCAGGAATTTTAAAGAACTGCAAAAAACAAAATAAAATTATCATGATGCACAAAATGCAGCAAGCGAAATTTATGTTATTAGGAACTAGCTCTACCTAAATATTCGCCTGTTCTTGTGTCAATTTTCACCACTTCATCCTGGTTGATGAACAAAGGCACCTGAATCTGCGCACCTGTTTCCAAAATTGCAGGCTTTGTAGCACCCTGTGCTGTGTTTCCAGCAAAACCGGGTTCTGTATCTGTAATTTTCAATTCCACAAACAAAGGAGGTTCGATACCGAAAACCTGACCGTCATAGGAAAGAATTTTTACAACTTCATTTTCCTTAACAAATTTCAAAAAATCGCCAACTTCGCTGGCATTGATTGCAATTTGTTCATAGGTTTCTGAGTTCATGAAGTGATATAAATCGCCATCATTATAAAGGTATTCCATATCCTGTCTTTCAATGTGTGCTCTGGGCATTTTTTCAGTGGGTCTGAAGGTTTTTTCCAAAACAGCACCAGTTTTCAAATTTTTAATTTTTGTGCGTACAAACGCTGCGCCTTTCCCGGGCTTCACGTGCTGGAATTCCAAAATCACATAAGGTGCGCCTTCGTATTCCATTGTAACACCATTTCTAAATTCACCTGCAGAAATCATTCGTATTTCCTCCTCAAATTCATTACTTTCAGTCAAAAATTTTGTATTTATAACAGACAGCGTTATAAAACGCCCTTGAAATCAGTTTGAGTTTATCCCCCGCTGTTTTCTTTCGTAAGGCCTCTTTTTGTACCCTTACATCGTCCGTTAGCCTTTCATGCTTTCTTTTCTAAAAAATAAGCATATCCTTATATATTCTAATAGATAAACCTTTCAATTTCAATAAAAACTTCATGAAATACGGCATTTTCTATTATTTATTTTCTGTTTCGTTTAAAATATACCTTTAACACCTGCTTCTCCAGCCCTCTTTTTACCTTCGTCACCAGCTGATCTCTGTTACAAATGGGCGCAGTAAGGATGCAAGTAAGCCCTGCTCTATGTCCACACCACATATCCGTGAAAACCTGATCCCCAACCATGGCTGTGTTCTCAGCAGAAAGCTTCAGCTTTTTCAGTGCAAGCCTTAGCTTTCTAACCCCCGGCTTTCCCGCTTTATGCACCGCCAAGGTTTTCAAATTTTTATTAAACAGCTGCACCCTCTCCTTATTATTATTGGAAAGAATACAAAGGCGAAAGCCCTGCTTTCTCAAAAATAAAAACAGCTCAATCAAGTCATTTTCAGGCTCCGCAATGTCAAAGGGTGCCACCGTATTATCAATATCAAACACCAAGCCCCGTATTCCCCTTGCTTTCAACTCCGCCAACGGCAGTTCATAAACCGATTTCACATAAATATCAGGAAAAAAACACTCTAAAATCATATTATTCCAACCCTTCTCTTTCCTTACTCCAAAATGCATTTTCATCCACATTACCCAGTCGTTCGCCGCTTAAATAACGAATCATAATATCGTCTGCATCGCCGCTGACACCGTAAATCAGCTCTACCCGCTTAACACGCAAAATATTTCGCGCACCCGAACGTATTCTTCCGCAAATCACTACATTGATTGCTTCCTCCATCAATAACCGTTCCAAATCCTTTGCGCTAAAAGAGGCAAGCATCTTTGACTTTACCAATTCAATTTCCACATCGTATATGGTAAACTCCTCTGCTCTTGAAAAAACAGATTCAATTTTCCCATCCCTTGTGGGTATTGCTACGCGCACAAAAATCCCCCCAATCAAAGATCATCGGCAATTTTTCTTTATTATCACCCGCTCCATTATGCTTGTCTCAACAGCATGCCATTGGGTCGCATCCAACGCCCAAAAAGGGGCAGACTTTAAAAGAAGTAAAAACATATGGTTATTGTATCCGCTTTTTCGGCTGTTTGTCAATTTTCTATTTATTTTTTTTGCATATATTTTCAATAAAGTGTAAAATACTACCTGTGAGTATTTTTACAAATAAAGGAGCTGATTGTATTGGATGAAAGAATAAAAACCTTAGCATACAACTTAGTGAACTATTCTTGCCGTTTGCAAAAGGGAGAAAAGCTGTTAATCAATTGTAACGGGGTTCATCCCTCCCCCTTGGTAAAGCAAATCATCAAGGAGGTTTACAAGGTGGGCGGAACGCCTTTTTTACAGGTCATGACAAACTCTTTGGAACGGGAACTACTTTTGGGCGCCACAGAGGAACAGCAAAAAATGATGGCGGAGGTAGACGGCCGTCTGATGGGACAGATGGATGCCTTTATCGGCGTTCGGGGTGAGGACAATATCACAGAGCAGTCGGACGTGCCCAACGAAAAGCTGGATTTGCAAAACCGCTTCTACACCGACCCTGTGCATCACGGCATTCGTGTGCCGCATACGAAATGGGTGGTTTTACGCTACCCTACAAACGGCATGGCACAGTCTGCCCACACCAGCTTGGAGGACTTTGAGGATTTCTATTTCAATGTTTGCAATCTGGATTACAGCAAAATGAGTAACGCCATGGAGCCTTTGGTGGAATTGATGAACAAAACCGATAAGGTGCGCCTTGTAGCCAAGGATACGGACATCTCCTTCTCCATCAAGGATATTCCCGCAATCAAATGCGCTGGCAAATGCAATATCCCCGATGGCGAGGTTTATACCGCCCCTGTGAAGGATTCCATCAACGGCGTGATTACCTATAACACCCCTTCGGAATACAACAGCTTTACCTTTGAACAGGTGAAATTAACCTTCAAAGACGGCAAAATTATTGAATGCGACGGGAATGACAAGGAGCGTCTGGAAAAAATCTTTAATTCCGACGAGGGCGCAAGATATGTGGGAGAATTCGCCATTGGGGTGAATCCTTTCATTACAAAGCCCATGAATAATATTTTATTTGACGAAAAAATCGCCGGCAGCATCCATTTTACCCCCGGCAATTGCTATGATGATGCTTATAACGGCAATCATTCCGCCATTCATTGGGATTTGGTCTTGATTATGACTCCCGAATACGGCGGCGGCGAAATTTGGTTTGACGATAAGCTGATTCGCAAGGACGGCATTTTTATTCTGCCTGAGCTTGAAGTCCTAAACCCAGACAAATTAAAATAATGACAAAAAAAGTTGAAAAACAAGGCTTTTTTGTTGACATAGCTCTTTGAAATATAGTAAAATCCTGTTATATGATAAATTGGCTGTGAAAAGAAGAGTAAACGGTACGCTGTGTGAAAGAGAGCCTGAATGGTATTTTTTACCTAGCTGAAAAAAGGTACAGAAGCACCCGTTGAACATGGTCTTGGAGCTGCGCACCGAAGGAATTGCTTCTTTAGGCTGCGACGAGGGCGCCCGTTAAAGCGCAACGGTACTTTCTTTTGTACCTGCTGAGGTCTTTTTTGCGAAAAAAAGACAAATTAAGGTGGTAACACGGTGAATATCCGTCCTTTGTATTTTTTTATAAAGGACGGTTTTTTATTTTCTATAACTTTGCACAAAGGTTGAACAAATACTGCCACCAATTGACATAAAAAAGGAGAGAGAACAGTGGAAAAAGAAAAATTTTATATCACCACCCCCATTTATTACCCCAGTGATAAGCTGCATATCGGCCATTCCTACTGTACCGTTGCAACGGATACTATGGCTCGCTATAAAAGACTTCGTGGGTTCGACGTTATGTTTCTAACAGGAACGGACGAGCATGGTCAAAAAATAGAGCGTATTGCCAACGCACAAGGCAAGGATCCAAAGGAATATGTTGACAATGTGGTCGTAGGCATCAAGGAGCTATGGAAAACCTTGAATATTTCCTATGATAAGTTTATCCGTACCACCGATGATTACCATGTAAAGGCAATCCAAAAAATCTTTACCCAGCTTTACAACCAGGGCGATATTTATAAAAGCTCCTACGAAGGCTGGTATTGCACACCTTGCGAATCCTTCTTTACCGAGCATCAGCTGGTAGACGGAAAATGCCCCGACTGTGGGCGTGAGGTGGAATTGGTAAAGGAGGAAAGCTATTTCTTCCGTCTTTCCAAATATCAGGATCGTATTTTGAAGCACATGGAGGAAAACCCAGAGTTTTTACAGCCCAATACCCGCCAAAATGAAATGATAAACAATTTCTTAAAGCCCGGTCTGGATGATTTGGCAGTTTCCCGTACCTCCTTCAAATGGGGTATTCCTGTGGAATTTGATCCCGGGCACATTGTATACGTTTGGATTGATGCCCTTTCCAACTATATTACTGCTATGGGCTACGGCTCTGACGATGACAGCCTGTTCCAAAAATATTGGCCCGCTGACGTTCATGTGGTAGGCAAGGAAATTGTTCGTTTCCATTCCATTATATGGCCTGCAATGCTGATGGCGCTGAACGTTCCTCTGCCCAAGCAAATTTTCGGCCATGGCTGGCTGGTTATCAACGGCGGCAAAATGTCAAAATCCGTGGGCAACGTGGTTGACCCCAACGTTTTGGTGGAAAAATACGGCGTAGATGCCATTCGCTACTTCTTGCTTCGAGAGATTGCTTTTGGACAGGACGGTAACTTTAATAATGAGGCCTTGATTCAGCGCATTAACTCCGACTTGGCAAATGATTTGGGCAATCTTGTTTCCAGAACCGTGGGTATGATTGAAAAATATTTTGGCGGCAAGCTGCCTGATGCCCGCACCCAAACACCCTTTGATACAGAATTAGAAACGATGGCCTTAGGCACTGCTGAAAAAGTGGAAGCCGCTATGGAAAAAATGTTCTTCAGCGATGCTTTGGTTGAAATTTGGAACTTAGTTCGCAGAACAAACAAATATATTGATGAAACACAGCCTTGGATTCTTTGCAAGGACGAAACGAAAAAAGGCGAGCTGGCAAACGCTTTGTACCATGTTGCCGAAAGCATCAGAATTATTTCCATCCTGATTCAGCCTTTTGTGCCCAATACGCCCACAAAAATTTGGAAGCAGTATAATATCGACAGCAACCTTGTTGATTGGGATATGTCAAAGGAATGGGGCTTACTTCCTATTGAATTAAAGGTAGAAAAGGGCGAAACCCTCTTCCCTCGTATTGATATGAAAAAGGAACTGGCAGAGCTGGAAGCTGCAATCAAAGCTTCTCAGTCCACCGCCGTTGCAAATCAGACAAAGGAAGAACCAAAAGAGGAAAAGAAGGAAGCACCTAAGCAGCACGAGGAGCCTGAATATCCTGCAGAAATTTCCATTGACGATTTTTGCAAGGTACAGCTTAAGGTGGGCGAGGTTATTTCCAGTGCTGTTGTGGAAAGCTCCAAAAAGCTTTTGCGCAGCATTATTAAAATAGGTGAGGAAGAAAGAGTTATTTTCTCAGGGATTAAGCCATGGTATTCTCCCGAGGAAATGGTAGGCAAAAAAGTAGTGGTTGCCTATAACCTAAAGCCCAGAAAAATGATGGGAGAGCTATCCTACGGTATGATTCTTTGCGCCGACGACGGAAACGGCAATTTGAGTCTTTTGACCACGGAAAAGAAAGACTTCCCCAGTGGAAGTGGAATTAGCTAATGTATTTTGAATCTCATGCGCATTTTGATGCCATACAGTTCAAGGAGGATCGGGAGGAGCTTTTAGGGCTTCTCCCCTCTTGCGGTATAGACTATCTCGTAAATGTTGGGTGCGATGTAAAAAGCTCAAAAGAAAGTATTCGCTTAGCCGAGCGCTATGATTATATTTACGCCGCAGTTGGCATTCATCCCCATGAATTGTATGATATGTCCTCTAAAACCATAGAAGAGCTCCGTCGGCTCTCCCAGCACAAAAAAGTTGTTGCCATTGGGGAAATCGGTTTAGATTATTATTACGATACCCACCCCAGAGAATTTCAGCAATTTTGGTTCCGTCAGCAGCTTCGTCTTGCGGAATCTGTTAACAAACCTGTAATAATTCATTCAAGAGATGCATCAAAGGAAACCTTTGACATTATCTCTGCAAGTAACGTTCGCCGTGGTGTGATACACTGTTATTCGGGTGCAGCGCCAATGGCGGTTGAATACACAAAAATGGGGTTTTATATCGGAATTGGGGGAGTTATAACCTTTCCTAATTCAAAAAAAATGGTTGAAGTGGTGGAAACCCTTCCTCTTGAAAAAATTTTGATTGAAACAGACAGCCCCTATTTAGCACCCATACCTAACCGTGGAAAGCGAAACGACTCCAGAAATCTGGAATTTATTGTAAATAAAATTGCAGAAATCAAAGAAATTACCCCTGAAAAAGTGGCTGAAATCACTGGTAAAAATGCACAAAAATTATTTTTTTAAAAAAACATTGCATAAATGTTACAAATGTGTTAATATACTTCTAGTAAAGTAAGGATATATCTATATGATATGTCTTTATTTTTGCAGTTGTTTCTAAATCATAAAGAAAAAATATGCGGAAGTGACGACTCTCCCGCGTAAATACGACTGCGGCTCAGCCCCCAAAGGGGTATGAGCAAAGGCATAAAGATCTATATGCCTATCATAAATACGAGAGGAACAGCCCCTATGCCCTTTCCCACAAAATCGGCAAAAAGCGGGTAGTGTTCAAGGAGGAAAAAATGAAAACGCATCTTAGAGTATTTGCTATCGTGGTATTTATATTGGTGATTGGCTGTGGCTCAGCCTCTGCTTATAGCAAACTTGATACACAATCTGTAATGGTTAATTTGGACGGTGTACCCAGAATGGTAACCACCGATGCCCAAACTGTCGGTGCATTGTTAGAGGAACTTTCCGCTACCATCGACACCGAATATCTTTTAGACGATTTCAGCGAAACAGACGCTGTAACGGATATGATGACCATTTCCCTTACCTCAGTAACCGAAAAAATTGTTGCCACAACAGACGTTGTGCCTTATCAAACAATTGAGAAAGCTTCTACCGCATTACAGGCGGGTGAGCGTCGTGTTGTTCAGGAAGGACAGGAAGGACAATCTTCCATTATAAACAAGGAAGTATACCATGGCAGTCAATTTGTAAGTTCTGAGTTTGTAGAATCAAAGGTTATTACAGATGCTGTTGACGAAATTATTGAAGTTGGTGCTTCTAACGTCATTAACGGCATGACTTATAAAAAAGCAATCAATGCAAAAGCAACCGCTTATACCCCCTATGATGCGGGTTGTAACGGTATTACAGCAACTGGGGCAAAAGCAACAAAGGGTGTGATCGCTGTTGACCCTAGCGTAATTCCATTGGGTACTAAGGTTTACATTCCCGGCTATGGCGTAGCCATTGCTGCAGATACAGGCGGTGCAATTGACGGCAACCGTATTGATGTTTGTTATGATACGAAAAATGAAGCTTTTTCTTGGGGTGTACAAAACGTAACCGTTTATGTTTTAGCGTAACCGAAGATAATTATATACGATAAAATTAACCACGATACAAAAGACCAAGTCAATGACTTGGTCTTTTTCTCTTATCTATCCCTAA
>JAQUSU010000075.1 GCA_028710085.1 Anaerotignum sp. | reverse complement strand
ACGAGGGGATGGATAAGAAAAAAGCAGTCATAGAGGGAGCTATGAAATCCTCATCGCCTATCTTGTCATCAACCTTAACAACAATTGGCGCATTTTTGCCGCTTTTATTTTTGCCGGGTGCACCAGGAAAAATAATTGCGGATATTCCTAAAATCGTTATTGCAACTTTATTAAATTCTTACATATTAGCCATGATTTTTACGCCTGTGATGGCCTATCTTTTCTTGAAACCATCAAACGGAACGGTTAAAAAAATTCCGTTAAAAGGATTTTTTGAAAAGCTTTTGAATATTTCCTTGCACAATAAGAAGAAAGTAATTGCCGTAATTTTGCTGCTGTTTGTATTTTCCATGAATTTGAAAAATGCGGTTGGGACTAAATTTTTTCCCTATGTAGATAAAAATATTTTATATATAAATGTGGATAATGAAACAGCCGGTGATATGGATAGTACGGAAGATTTAATTATGGAGATTGAAAAGATAGTAAAAGGCATTCCCGAAATTACGACTACAACAGCGGCCATTGGAAACGGTATGCCTAAGTTTTATATGTCAATGTTTCCGCCGATCCCTTCCGAGGATTTTGGACAGATTATGCTGCGGTTTGATTTAAAGAAAGAACAACGATTCGAAAACAAAGAGGAGTTGGTGGATTATATTCAAGGGGAAATAGATGCTAAGGTGGTTAGTGGCAAGGCTACCGTAAAAATGCTGGAATTTGGCAAGCCTCTGGGAGATCCCGTGAGGATTCGAGTGACCGGCAATGATTATGATTCAATCAATGAAGATGTAAGAAAAATAGAAAATCTATTGGAGTCAATTGCGGGCAGCGTAAATGTTAAAAATGATGGACAGCAAAGGAATTTGGTCGATATATTGGATGTGGATTATAATTTAAGTAAAAAATATGGAGTATCAAATTATGATATTGCCAGCCAAATCAATATTGCCTTAAACGGAAATAAAGCGACGCTATTTCAAAAAAACGGGAACGAATATGACGTGTTGCTGGAAACAGATATTAATTCATTACAGGCTTTAACCAATATGAAAATAAAATCCTCAATAACGGAAAAAAAGGTATTGTTAAAGGAGTTTTCAGAAATTAAAATTGCGCCACAATTAAATACGTTGAAAAATTTCAATGGTGAAATGTCTGTTATGGTAAGCTGCAACAATTTGTTTGGATATAGTTCCGTTGAAATAGAAAATGTACTGGAAGAAAAAATGGGAAAGGAAGTCTTTACGAATAAAATTGTATTTGATGGTGAACGAGAAGAAATTGATGATGTATTTGGCGATATGAAAATACTATTTATTTTGGCCGTATTAATCATATACGCAATCCTGCTGCTACAGTTCAATTCATTTAAAACACCATTTATCATAATGCTGAGCATACCCTTATCAACCATAGGGATATTTAGTGGATTATTCTTAATGGGAGAACCATTAGGGCTGATGGGCATGCTGGGTATCATAAGTTTATCAGGGGTAGTTGTAAATAACGGCATTTTGTTAATAGAATACATTGAAGAAGGAAGAAAAGATGGACTCACGTTGGATGAAGCATGCAAATCGGCAGTTGGTAAAAGGTATAGACCAATTATGTCTACAACGGCGACAACCGTAATAGGATTAGTCCCTCTTTATCTGTCAAAAAATCCTTTGTTTACAGGAATGGCCATTGTTTTAATAAGCGGGCTAATCATATCTACATTTTTGACAATGATTGTTGTGCCTACGATATATGCAATGGTAAATAAAGAAAAATCGTTTTGCTAAGCAAGCACCGAAAGTGTGACAATATTTATTTTAATTGTGAAAGTGAAAATAATTTGTGTAAAGCCGTATTTTCATATGGTATAATTATTTAAAGAAACGTTAATTTATTCTGTGGACACATTTAATCAATTGGTAATTTTTATCGGGATGATAGGTTCCAAAAAAGTCAAGGCAACACCGCACAATTCTCAGCTGAAGCCTTGTACGCCCATCTGCTTGCATCTTTTCCGTTAGCCTGCACAGCTGGACATACAGAATTATGCGGCATTACCTTAAAATATTATTCTTAAATAAGGGGAGCAATGGATGGGGAGAACACTTGGATTTTATCCGCTTTTTATTGCAGGCATCGCAGTTACTGCAATCCTAGTGATTTGCCTAATCATTATGTATTTATTGGCAAGGCACAAAAGGAACTATATCACGGCTTTTATTCATATACTCTCATTGTTTGTCGTGTTTGGCTTGATATTTCATATGAGAGGTATTGCGGTTTTTGTGCATCCCATTTCTGAAATCTACCATTGGGTGTCAATGATTTCCTTTTTGCTGGCGGGCAGCACTATATTTTGTTGTGTAGTCTTTGCCGTGATATTTGGAAAAAAGTACAGCTTAAGAAATTTACCCTTCAGCATATTTGATGCACTGAAAAATATAGATGAAGTTGTTTTTGTAATAGACCGCGAGGGAAGCGTTTTACATATCAATCACCCTGAAAAATTTTTTGAATTTTTTGGAAGAATTAACACGTTGGAGGAACTGCAATCTTTCTTGAAGGAGCATTGCGCTACTTCCGAGGAAGCTTTTAAACCAATGGAGAGCATTTCAGGCAATCAAATATGCGAGCTGTACTTTGGATGGGCAAAAACAGATGAAATCATTCAAATAGCACCTATTGTTTTTGGGGGGAACTGGCATGGCTACACCCCGGTGCTTGAGGATGTGACTGCAATTAGGAATATTGAAAAAAAGTTATCAAAACAAAATGAAGCCTTAGTATTCGCAAACGAAAGGCTGTCTAACTATATTATGGCTGCGGGTGCATTGGAAGCGGAAAAGGAACGCCTGCTAATTCTTTCCCAGGTACAAGAAACACTAATTAATGATATTGAAAAAGTGCTTCCCTCCATTCACAATATCAAGCAGCACTGCTTTGAGAACGGTTCATATCAAATTGCAATGAGGGAGTTCGCTATTGAGTTGCGGAGCATTTATCAGAAGATACGCAGTGCGGCGGGGCATATAGGCGGAAAGGAAGGTTGTTATGCTGACTACCTTTGAGGACGACGAAAATATTAAATCTACCATTGAGCTTGGGGCAGACGGTTATTTGATTAAGGATATGAAGCCGGAAATTCTTATTATGTCTTTGAAATGTATATATTATAACATGGTGCTATTTCATAGAAGCGTGTATGGGCTTTTGTGAACCAGCGTTTTGGATGTCCAAAGTGAGAAAAACAAAAAAATACAAATCGACAATATGTTTTTGGATGCAATAGATATCAAAACAATGCAATTAATAGTAATGGGAAAGTCAAACCGCGATATTGGAGTTGCCTTGAATTACAGCGAGGGCACAATAAAGAATAAAAATACGAAGCTGCTTTCTCAAACCGGATTTTCCAATCACACGGAATTATCCGTTTTTGCAATCAATCACGATTTTGTTTAGGAAGCGTGGCACGGATTGTGAAACCGGATTCTCCATCACTTGAAAAGTCAATGGTGCCGGATAAATTTTGGATTCTCGTTTCAATGCCGGAAATGCCATAATTTTTTTTGATGCTCCGATAACCAATGCCATTATCCAGTGCAAAAATCTTTACCTGTTGTGGTTGAAAGCGCAAAATCAGGTAAATGGTTTTGGCTTTCCCATGCTTCATCGCATTGGTAACCGCTTCCTGGCAGAGGCGGTAAATCGCTTTCGTTTGTTCCCTGGTCAATTCATAAGTTATGCCATGGATTTGAAGGTCAAGATGAACATTCTCGTTTTTCAAGTAACCGATGGCTTTTATAAGTGATGTTTCACCCAAATTCAAACCATTTCCAGTCAACGCATTTCTAAGATCGTTAAGACTGCAAATCAGAAGTTCCTCAATTTGATCAACTTTTTGCACAGCTTCCGCCACGGGATCATTGACGGCAAGTTCTGCCGTACCAATCATAACCGTGAGACTGTGGCCCAGAATGTCGTGAACATTTTGAGCCATTTGTGATTTTGTTCGGGCAATAGCCAGTGCTTTTGTTGTATCAGCCATATCCTTAAGAAGGTTTGCTTTTTGTGCAAGTTCCTTATTTTGCTTGGAAAGCAGCATGCGATTTTGATTAATTTTGGTAATATCATTTAAGCATAGTAAAATATGCCGGTTTTTTCTTTTGTGCTTCATCATTTTGATATTGCGCCCATTGGTCAAGTTAATTTCCGATTCATTTAAATTGCTGTTGATTACGAAATCAAGGAATTGTTTTGCGGTTTCCTGGTCGAAATGCTTGGAATTTAGTTGCAATTGAGAAAGGGCGGTTGTCTTTTTATCCAAATGCAACATCGAATAAAATGTTTGATTGCCACCATACAAGCGTAGTTTTGTATCTAAAAAAACAAGACCTTGGGGCACGATGTTATAAAGCCTACCCAGAGAAATTGGAGATATGTCAAAAAAACGAAAGGCTAGGGTGGGAATAATGAACAGCATCAGCGAAATGGAAGCGGCGACTGGTGTAAAATCAAACACTGGAAACGGAAAAGCCCATGATAACAAACCCATTTTATAAAAAATATAATAGAAATTTACTAATAATGGTAAAGGTACAAATAAGGCAAAGACATTACCAAGTCTTTTGTGCCCTGCAAAACCAGGTTGGTTTGTAAATCCATAAGAAAGCATGAGAATTCCAGATACCTCCATTTTTTTCATCCTTTCTGTATGCTATGTGGTAATTTATTATAGCATATTTTTCTGTTTTTAAAATGAAAAAATGCTCCGACAAGTCACATTATTGTGCATGTCTGGGCATCTTTTGTGAATTTCTAGAAAATAAAGATTACTTGATTTGTGACACAAGACACTTCCCTAGTGACCAATAAATTGGATAAAATTGTAATGTGATTTACGGGAATGGTGATTAATTCAGTGTTTTTTTTAGAAAGGCAGGTGAATCTTTATAATGCGTCCAGCGTTTGAAATTAAGCAAAGCCCTACAGGAAGCTATTATTTTACATTTAAAAATGCGGAGGGTACGACGCATATTATTTCCTGCAGCTTTCCTGATCGTGCCCAACTGGAGGCGTGTCTTGCTAATGTTCGGGGGACTGTGCCATTTGCCCCAATATGCACCGATTCATGTGGAGCATCGCCGTATTTTATCATTCAACAGAAAGAACAGGGTATATTTTTTTCGCTGATTGGGTTTAATATGGAGAGTATTTTCTGCAGCATTTTCTCTTCGGATGCAAAACGGTGCAAAGAAGCTATTCATGCGCTTAAGGTATCTGTGCAAAAAGCTATCATTGTTGATTTAACATATGAGTAAATTCACAAGGAAAGGAGCATGAAAAGTGAATATTAGAAAAAAACTACTTAACATTTTTATCTTTGCCTTAATCCTTGTTTTATCAGGATGTGGGGAACAAAAAACAACTGAGAACACACAGGAGGGAACGTCCTCGGAGATTGGGAATGACGAAGAAACACCACTCTTAGAAACGGTTGCAGAAAATGAGGTTACACCTTACCAGCTTTTGTATCTTATGTGTGGAAATGCACAAGAGCTAGAGTTTCATTATACAGTTACACGCCCAGATTCTAAAAAAGAAGAAATACATTTCTTTCAAAGAAAGGGCGAGGTTTCTGTAGATTCCTTTATCACTCAGGATATGAATGGAAATGATGTTTTCGTTCGAGAGTTGGAAATGGATGGAAAGGTGCACTACATCATGGATAACGAAAAAGTCATCAAAACTTACCTTGCTCCGGCAGAGGATTTTTTGCTTTATCAGATGATTGAAGCATCCCAAACCACACTGGAACGTTCTGCTGAGGAGGAGGGGTATATGCTGTATGAGTATCGCCTTCCATTTATTCAAGATGAGACGATACAGTATCAATATTGCTTTTTCATGAAGGACAATTTGCTAAAAAAACTTACGGTTTCCCTTGGTGACAAAAATGAAGTCACCTATGAATTTACAGAATTCCAGCAGGAAATAACAGATGCTGCTGCGTTTCATTATCCAATGGATTATGCAGAAGAAAGCTATGATTATTCCTATAACTGGGAATATATGCCCCCATGGTGGGAAATTGGAAATGATCAATAAAAAAGTGATAAAACCTCAGGAATGGAACAAAATCCAACTTTCTGAGGTTTTATATTTTTTTGGGAATCTCTGTATGTTATAATAATAAATTTCCTAACTATTTCAAACCATGGAATGATTTGTAAAATAATATTTGAAATTCATTATTCAAAAGAAATTTAAATATGACATTATGGTGTCATATAATTGTGTTATACTATTTTCGGGTGATAAAATATGCAGATCAATCGATTACTTGAAATGGTTTATATTCTTTTTGAGAAAAAAACAATTACAGCTAAGGAATTAGCAGAGCATTTTGAGGTTTCCCAAAGGACAATTTACCGTGATTTGGAGACACTCAGTGAGGCAGGAATACCTATTTATACGATGAAAGGCAAGGGCGGAGGCATTCATCTTCTTGATAATTATGTGATTAATAAATCTATGGTTTCCGAAAAAGACCAGCTTGAAATCATATCGTCCTTGCAAGGCATGAAAGCCTTAAATGTTCCCGAGGTGGAACCGGTGCTTAATAAATTGGCAATTCTATTTCAAAGAAATGAGGCTAACTGGATTGATGTGGATTTTTCCCATTGGGGGAGCGGCACAGATGAAAAAGAAAAATTTAAGCTTCTGAAAAATGCAATCCTCAATAAAAATCGTATTCAATTTGATTATTATAGTTCATATGGAGAAAAGTCTGAAAGAGTTATTGAACCGTTGCAGTTAATTTTTAAGGGCCAAGCTTGGTATGTTTATGGTTTTTGTATGGCAAGAAATGATAATAGAATGTTTCGAGTAACAAGGATGAAAAATATCGACCCTACAAATGAGATTTTTGAAAGAAAACCCGAGGAACAGCACAAGATTTTTTCTGATGCAACAGTGCAAGGAATCACCTTGGTTTTGAAAATTGAGGCATGTATGGCATATCGGGTTTACGATGAGTTCGAGCAGGCAGAAATTATGAAAAATGAGGATGAAAGCTATACGGTTACGAAAAATATGCCGGAGAATGAATGGCTGTATGGGTATATTTTGTCCTTCGGCGACTATGGCGAGGTACTGGAGCCCCTTTATATGAGAGAGATCATTCGCAAAAAGCTGGAAAAAAATATCATTAAATATTTATAATATGACATACTGATGTCAGTTTTAGTATGATATGCTTCTTTTATCAAAATAAGAAAAGAGGTATTGTAAAATGGAATATGAATTGGTTCAACTGAAAGAAAAAAATGTTGCCGGAATTAGACTCAGAACGGGCAATGACGATCCTAATATGAGTAGTGAAATTGGTATGGCGTGGCAAAAATTCTTTGCTGAGGGTGTGTATGAAGCGATCCCAAACAAGAAAAATGACAAGACAATCGGTCTTTATACAAATTATGAGAATGGTGTCATGGGAAAGTATGATGTTATGATTTGCTGCGAGGTTGAGGATGGTGCAGCGCTTCTGGGGGATGTAGAAACGGAAACCATTACAGAGGGGAAGTATGCTAAATTCATTGTAAAAGGGCATGTTCAAAAAGCAGTGCAAGAATTTTGGATGAAGCTTTGGGCCATGGATTTAGACCGAAAGTATGGCTGTGATTTTGAAGAATATCAAGGGGAAGGCGATATGGAAAATGCCGAAATTCATATTTATATTTCATTAAATTAAAAAAGTAATCTGGAAACAAGGGACATGCTTAAAACGGTATTGCGGTTTCAAGTAAGTCAAAAAACAAATAATCAATAAAGTTTATTGAAAAGGAGCAGTAGCTATGGAAATGATTCGCATTGATAGCACAAACATTGATCAGGAGCACATTTGTTGTGCCATCTCAGACAAAAAGGGAGACCCCTGTGTATCCTCAAAAAAGAATTGGATGAAAAGTCAGTTTGAACATGGGCTTACCTTCCTACGCTTGAATGCCAGAGGAAAGGCTTTTATAGAATATATTCCTGCTGAAAGCGCATGGTGTCCCATTGAAGCAGAGGGGTACTTGTTCGTGAACTGTTTTTGGGTTTCGGGGCAGTTTAAAGGGCAAGGACATGCCAATGAGCTATTGAAAGAATGCATAGAGGATGCAAAGGCGCAGAACAAAAAAGGCTTGGTCGTTGTTTCATCTGCAAAAAAAATACCATTTTTGTCAGACCCAAAGTATTTGAAATATAAGGGATTTCAGCTCTGTGACACTGCAAAGCCGTTCTTCGAGCTGCTATATTTACCATTCAACGAGGATGCTCCTAAACCTAAATTTAAAGATTGCTGCAAAAATGGGTCGATCGAGGAAACGGGTATGGTTTTATATTATACCAATCAGTGCCCTCATACAGAAAAATATGCCCCTAAAATTGCAGAGCTTGCCCAAGAAAAAGGGCAAACAGTAAGTCTAAGGAAAATTGAATCGGCTTTACAGGCACAAAATGCTCCGACGCCTTTTACCACATATAGCTTTTTCTCTGAGGGTGAATTTGTAACCAATGAAATTTTTTCTGAGAGTAAGTTTATAAAATTTCTTGAGAAGAAGGGCTGATCATGAAGTGGATCCCGGCGAAAACAATCCTTTCCGGATACGCCGAAAACAATCCTTGGTTTGGCGTTAATTATAATATGAACATTTATAAGGGCTGTAGCCATGGCTGTATTTACTGTGACAGCAGAAGCTCGTGCTATCGGGTTGAGGATTTTGACCAAGTAAGGGCAAAGGGAAATGTGCTTGCTCTTTTGGAGCGTGAATTGAAATCCAAGCGGAAAACGGGCGTTGTGGGACTAGGGGCAATGAGTGATCCCTATAATCCCTTTGAAAAACAGTATCGTCTTACCAGAGGCACATTGGAGCGAATCAATCGATTTGGCTACGGCATAGCCATTGCCACCAAAAGCAGTTTGATTGAACGGGATATTGATTTATTAAAAGAAATATCCCGGCATTCGCCCGTCCTTGTAAAAATAACAATTACAGCTGCCGACGATGCCTTATGCAGAAAAATTGAGCCCAATGTATCGGTTTCCTCAAAACGGCTACGGACAATTAAAAAGCTATCTCAAGAAGGCATCTTTGTGGGGATATTATGCATGCCGGTGCTTCCATTTATTGAGGACACGGAAAAAAATATAAGTGAAATGCTTGATCTTGCCTATGAAAATGGGGCGAAATTCGTCTATCCGAAATTTGGCGTGACCCTAAGAGAAAATCAAAGGGAATGGTATTTTGACAAGCTGGATATGCTTTTTCCCTCCTTGAAAGAGGAATATATTAGATATTATGGAAATTCGTATGAATGTATATCCCCTAATGCAAAGGATTTGTGGGGGGTATTTAGAGAAAAATGCAATCAGTATGGGTTATTATATAAAATGGAGGATATCGTAAGAGCATATAAAAAACCTAGTCAGGCTGTGCAGCTTTCGTGGTTTTAAGGCTGTGCTTGGTCAAAATAGGGATTGAGCAATTCCGTGACGACGTAAGCCGTTATATATAAATAGCGCGTAGCAAGAAAACAAGGGTTTTTATTGAAAATTAAACGATGAAAAAGTTTACTCAGAGTCATCATCTATATTCAATGCATTTTCAAGTTGGCATATGATGCGAGATAGATATTGCTGCAAATTATTTTTCTCTTCTTCATTTAAGCAGTCAAACACTGTAGCGGAATCCTGAATGTTATGCTCCATAAATTTGGCAGCGGCAATTCCTTCTGGCGTTAAAAAAATACTCATTGACCGATGGTCTTTTTCACTGGGGGTGCGGGTAATATAACCATTGCGTTCCAGCTTGCTGATCACTTCACCCATTGATTGTGAGCGTACATCCAAGAATTCCGACAGCTCCTTTTGGCAAATCCCAGGATGGCTGTTTAAAAGAGAGAGAACACGCCCTTGTCCTCGAAAAGATTCTTTTTGTGCCAAACGATTTTTTTGATAATGTTTACGGTGTATTAAACGGCTGATTAGAAAAAATTGATCCATTATTTCCATATTGGCTTTCATGGTTATCTCCTTTCCAAGATAAATTTAATTTGTACAACTTTATTCTATTATACAGGTACCTTATCAGTTAATCAATGTTAATTTTACAGAAAGTATTTTTCATTTTTTATTTTCAAAAGTAGCAGAAAGATAACTGAGTAAAAGAATTCCGATAGTTGGAAAAATGGATAGAAGGAAATGTATTAATATGGTAAAATTGATTCACTGGTGCAGTATTTGAATGAAAGAAGAATTGAATTGAGGCGGGGACAATGGATAAATATATTTGGCTTTTTCCAGTATTATTTATTTTTCATGACATGGAGGAAATCATTGGTCTTAGAACGTGGATTTTAAAAAATAAATCCACGCTAAATCAAAAATTTCCAAAAATCAGCAAGATATTCCAGCATTACAGTACAGAAGGTATGGCTTTCGCTGTATTTGAGGAATTCCTATTGTGTATATTGATTTGTATCGCAGCAATAGTCTTTGGCTGGTATGGATTATGGCTGGGATGTTTTGTTGCGTATACAATACATCTAATCGTTCATTTGCTCCAGGCGATCATTATGAAAAAGTATATTCCCGCCTTAGCCACGAGCGTGATAGCGCTTCCTATTAGTGTTTGGCTAATATACGTTTGTAATGGAATTTTGGATTATTCCAAAGGTTTTATGATTATGTACACATTCATCGGGCTTGGGTTGATTGGCATAAACCTTAAATTTGCCCATTGGATTATGCATAAGTTTACGAAATGGCTATGTGGAATAATA
>JAQUSU010000008.1 GCA_028710085.1 Anaerotignum sp. | reverse complement strand
TTTGTAATGCCTTTTTCATCTCATAAATTATCGAACTCGATACTCGTCCATCATTTCAATAATCGCATCCGCCATTGCTTCTGCCATAATATCCTGATTTTGTTCCGAAGAAATTTTTAATGCATCCCCAGGATTGGAAAAGAAGCAGCCCTCCACTAAAATTGCGGGCACCGTGGTTGCATTCAAAATCAATAAATCCGTTCGTTGCTTCACACCACGATTGGTTGTACCTAAAGCCTGAATTAGGCTGCTCTGCATAATTTCCGCCGCCTTTAGGCTGGTCAGCTTACTGCTATTATCGTTAGTATGTACCTGATACAGCGTTTCTGTGCCATTGGCAGTGGTATTTGTCCCCGCCGAATTGAAATGGATGGAAACCATTAAATCCGCCACTTGATTCGCCGTTTGAGCTCTGACATTGTTATCCGGTCGGGTATCACTATCTCGGGTCATATAGACCTTAATGCCTGAATCCTCCAAGTGCTTTTGCACCTTCAGCGCCACCGCTAACGTAAGTTGTTTCTCAATCAATCCATTTCCGCTGGTTCCGGGGTCATTTCCGCCATGTCCTGCATCCAAAAGCAAAACCTTATCGTAAACATCCTTCGGGTTCTTCACACTTATTTGATATCCATCCGTCGTCTCCTCCGCCACATATTCGCTATATCGATTTTGCTTAAACCGAATTACGGTTTTATTGTTCGTCGTGGAAACGGTAATATTGTCGATTACATCATTCCCAATCTTTAACGTGCCATAGCCGTAAGCACTTTCATAATCCCCCGGCAAAATAATCTCATAATACCCCTCTGTATGGCGGTCATTCTTTACAATATCGTCAACATCGAGAGATTTCATATCGTCCAATATTAAAACATTGGATTCTATGTCATAAGAAAGATTTTCAAGGGTTGATTTTCTCACCTCAAGGGTAAATTCCCCATCCTCTTCTTCCCATTCAAAATCCGTCAGCTGTCCAACCTCCAATACAATACGGAAGGTATTGGCATCAAACATTCCCGTTCTTGCAGCCGTAACATAAGATAATCCCTTTGTACTCAGCTCATTTTCTACTTTTCCTTGCACATTTGTCATATCCACAACAATCCGCTGCGGATTTTGTAATGTAAACACCTTGGCTCCAAGTGCCCCATCGGCACCCACAACCAGCTTATCTACATCACTGCGATTGGTTAGGGAAATTTCGTCAACCACAGTCTGCTGGAACTGAATTAATATCTTTTTCTTGTCGGAGCTTTGTGTTACGGTGTATTCCTTTTTCCCTGCCAAATCAAGCACAACGCGAGTATACGGCACACCGTTTTCGTCATGCTGGGCAGAACGAATTGACGTTACAATATTACTGTTTGTTGCGGTGATTTTATCCGCCAAGCCACAGGTTGCATTTTGAATATCAATTACGACTTTGGAATTATCCACATAAACCTCTTCATAGCTGTAGATTGCGCTATCTGCTTCAATGGAAAACGCCTGGGTAGCTGTTGCTGCCGTAGGTGCCGAAACCTTAAAAACCTTTACAGCTTGGGTTGTAGGGGTTGTGGGCGTCGTGGGGGTTGTGGGGGTTGTGGGGGTTACAGGCGTTGTGCTAGTTCCACCTGCCCCAATATTCACCGTTCTGGTCGGATCATCCCAAGTAATATTTATATCCAAAGCATTTGCCAACGCCCGTACCGGCAGCATTGTTCTGTCATTGATAATCATAGCTGGCACATCCATGGTGAATTCCGCTCCGTTTTTGATCCCTTTTTTGCTCCCCAAGGTAAACGCCACAGTATAATCGTCATTCATTACAAAAGCCTGTTTTGTTTCCTCGTTCCAAAGAACCTCGCACCCCAATTTTTGGGCAATCAAACGCATGGGAAGCATGGTTCTTCCGTCGATAATTACAGGGGGCATATCCTCCGGCACCAATTCACTTCCATCAATATTTATTTTAACCTCTGACGCATTATATGCGTGGGTTTTCCCGTCATAAACTAAATTCATACTTACATTTTTTGCATACGCAATGGTTGTCATCATCATTCCTATGGCAATCGTTGAAATTAGCAGTCGCTTAAACCTAGATTTCATAGTAACCCTCCAAAAATATATCATTAAAAAGGCAGACTGCCTTCATTTTTCTTATATCCAGTATATCAAATTTTGTCGTAATTAAAAGGGAATTGTTGCAATTGAAATATATTTTTAATAAATAGGAAAGGCTCCCTTTGGATAAAGGAGCCTCAGAGTGTCGAAAAACCTTGGGCGCCGCCCAAACCTGCTTGCTTTTTGAAAAAAGCAAGACCAAAAACTTTTATTTAAACCGCATATTTATGCGGTTTCTAAGGGGTCAAGGATGCAATGGCAAAGAAGTGCCATCTGTCCGTAGGACAGCTTTGCGGAGCAAAGTGCTGACTACTCACTGCCCAAGATAGGGCAGACAGCGAAGCTGGCTTTTGCGTAGCAAAAGTGATGACCTGAACCCTTGTGAGTGTTTGAGAGCAAAGCCCTCAAGGTTTTGACTTTGTCTTCAGTCCAAAGGCCCCTTCGGGTGAAGGAGCCTTTTTGTTTATTCTCTATTCTTTTTCGCTGCACTGGGCTAAATGATGAAATTTTTTTAATTTTTTCATTACCATGCCATTGATGCTGTTTTCAGGGTAACTGCCGCTGCCATCCTTTTCACCTGCGGGCAGCCCCATTAAAAGCTCAATGCCTTCTTCAATATGGCTGATGGGATAAATATGGAATTCTCCCTTTTTCACTGATTCCACCACTTCATCCTTTAAAACCAAATCCTTAATATTGGCTTCAGGAATCATTACCCCTTGGCTTCTTGTGAATCCGCGCTTTTTGCAAAGGTCATAAAAGCCCTCAATTTTATGGGTAACACCGCCAATGGCCTGAATTTCCCCTCTTTGATTGACAGAACCCGTCACGGCCAAATCCTGCCTGATGGGCACCTGGGAAAGGGAGGAGAGGATACAGTAAAGCTCTGTGCTGGAAGCACTGTCACCATCTATCCCGCTATAATTTTGTTCAAAACAAATTCTGCAAGAAAGAGACAACGGAAATTCCTGTGCATAAGTCTGCCCCAAGAAGCCGTTAATAATTTGAACGCCCTTATCATGGGTTTGACCACTCATGCGCGCCTCTTTTTCGATGTTAATAATACCCGATTTTCCCACATACGTGGTAGCCGTAATACGGCTGGGATTGCCAAAAGCATAGCTTCCCATATCCAGCACAGCCAAGCCGTTGATTTGTCCAACCTGACTGCCCTGGGTATCAATCATGATTACATTTTCCTCCAGCATTTCTCCAAGCTTCTCTTCGTAAAGCTTCAGCCTTTGCTCCTTTTCGTAAATGGTCTTACGGATATGCTCCGCCGTAACCATCCTTGCATCCTCCATTTTTGCCCAAGTGACGGCTTCACAAAGAATTTCCGCCATTTGGTTAAAGCGCGTGGATAATTTATTTTGCCGTTCCACCAATCTTGACGAATATTCCAAAATGGTACAAACTGCGCCAGCATCAAACTCCATGGTCTTTTCCTGCTCAACAAAGCGCTTGATAAACCTTGCCAGCTTCCACATATTCTCATTGTTTCGAGGCATTTCATAATCAAAATCGGCTTTGATTTTAAAGAACTTGTCAAACTCCTCGTCATATTCGCTTAAAATCTCATAATAATAATTACTGCCAATCATAATTACCTTAATATCCGCAGGAATCGGTTCGGGCTTTAGGGTCGGTGCCACCGTTGCCCCCAGCTGATCCCTACTGCTGTCCATGTTGATTTCCTTGGTTTTTATTACACGGCGCAGTGCCTCCCACGCTTGGGGCATAGAAAGAATATCCTGGGCCTGCACAATGAAATACCCGCCATTGGCCTTATGCAGCAAGCCACCTTTAATCTTCATAAAATCCGTGGTTAAATTACCGAACTCACTGTCATACTCTACCTCGCCAATTAAATTGGAATAGGTGGGGTTAAAGCATACTACCACAGGTGCTCCTTCGCTTTTTGAATGATCCACAATTAAGTTTACTTTATATTTCAGTGTGACATCCTCAGCGGGCTTCTTCCCCAGCATAGGCAATAATGAGGAAATGCCCTCGTCAGTTTCTTCTTCATCCTCGTAAAATTGACTGAGGTTCTCCAAAACATCCTCCCGCACCTCGTTGATATACTCTATCACCCGCTTGCAGTCTTGGTATTTTTCCTGTACTGCGCTGATATGGTGGCCGATTGCAAACATCCCAACCTTATATTCAAGCTGCTCCAGCTCTTTCTTGGACGCCTTATCTAGCTCTCTGATATCACGCATAATTGCGCCGGCTTTTTCCTGCACAATTTGAGAATTTTTCTCAATTTCATTTTTCACAGCCTCATCTAAGGCATCATATTCCTCTTCGGCAATGGCATTTCCCTCAACAATAGGCATAAAATAAATGCCCGAATTGGTGGTTTTCACCTGAAAGCTGTATTCTGCCGCCATTTTACTCATATCTTCCATTAAGCTGCTTCTTTTTTCATCAAAAGAACGCATCACATCGCTTTTTTGTTTTTCATAATCCTCGGCACGAAATACCTTTTGAATTTCTGTCTTTAAAAGCTGTACCAGCTCCGACATATCCTCTTTAAATTGCTTTCCCATGCCCCTTTCAAAACGCAAAGCCAAGGGATTCCTGGGATTTTGGAAGTTATAAACATAGCACCAATCTCTGGGGACAGGCTCTGTTGCCGCCAATTTTTCGGTACTGGTTCTGGCATATGTTGTTTTCCCCGTTCCAGAAGGCCCTGCCATATAAATATTATACCCCTTCATTTTCACCATCAAGCCAAAATCGAACGCCCGCACGGCACGTTCTTGCCCAATAATCCCTTCCAAGGGGGAAATTTCACCTGTTGTGCGGAACGAAAAATCCTCAGGGAAGCATCCATTTTTCAGCTGCGAATATTTTAATTCCTGCGCCATCCTTCTCCTCCTCCTTTCAAAAATGTGGGCATGGCGTTTTTTTAAACGCACCAATTTGCCGACATTTTCTTATCCTTTATTGCAATGTTCCTCATAATCCTCATAAATAGGATAATATTTCCACATGATTACGGCATCTTCATGGGTATCGGCATAATAATTTTTCCGAAGTCCTTCCGCGCGAAAGCCGTATTTATGATACAATCTCTGGGCAGGTGCGTTATTGATACGAACCTCCAGGGTAATCCCGATCATTTCTTTTTCTAAAGCCGCTTTTTCCAAGTTTTCCATGAGAAGATCCCCAATGCCCTGTCTGCGATAATCGTGCAAAACCGCAACATTGGTAATATGCCCCTCTGTAATAACATGCCACATTCCTGCGTAGCCAACAATCTTTTCTCCATCCATGGCAACAAAATAAATTGCCATAGCATTTTCCTTTACCTCGCGTTCAAAATCCTTTCTGGTCCAAGGGATTGAAAACGTAGCTTCCTCCACCGCCAGAACCCCGTCGATATGCTCCTCTTTCATTGGCACAATCTTAATCATTTTGTTTCCCCTCTCCTTGCAAGCGTTCCTCCCGTTCCCGCTCCGCCTGAGATTTTCTCAGGTAGATGAGTTCAAAAGCATTGCCCGCTACAGCCTTTCCTTCTCTTGCCAAAACCATAGCCAAAGCCGCAACCGCTGCGGCTCTTTGCAAAGAACAGTGGGCAGGTGCATAGAGAAAATCTGGATTTTGGGATAGCTTTTCCCGGTGAACTGGTACGCCGTCTCCTAAAAAAACAACCTTCTGTCCATAGCCTTCTGCCATCTGTATCACTTCGTCAATACTGATTGCCAGCATTTCACTCAAACGGCTCATCTTTCCGTTCTCCCAACGGTAAAAAGCAGTATAAACCTGACTGCGTCTTGCATCCATAATCGGACAAATTATTTTTTCTGTTTCAAACACATTATATGCCAGAGCATCCAATGTGGGAACGGGAACAATCTCCTTCCCCAGTGCCAAGGCCAATCCTTTTGCTGTTGCCGCGCCAATACGCAGGCCCGTGAAGGAGCCTGGGCCACAAGCACAGGCAATATAGTCAACTTCACTGAGGATGGTTTCCGTTTTTTCGCAGATTTTAGCAATCATCGGGAGGATTGTTTGGCTATGGGTCAATTTATAATTCAGCGTAACCTCGGCAATGAGCTTGTCCTCTTGGACAATGGCCGCACTGGCAGTTTGCCCTGTTGTATCAATGGCCAATATTTTCATGCATCCTCCCCCTGACTGACAGTAATCCGACGGTAATCGTCGCCCTTTGTGTAATCCTTTTCTATGTTGATATGAATGGCGTCCTTTGGCATCAAATCGGGGAATAATACCGCCCATTCCACCAAAGAAACCCCTTCCCCGTAAAAATATTCCTCATAGCCCGTATCGTCCAGCTCTTCTTCACAGGAAATGCGGTAAACATCAAAATGGTACATGGGCATTCTTCCCATATATTCGTTGATGATTGTAAAGGTAGGGCTTGTGATATGCTCCGTAATCCCCAAGCCCCGTGCAAAGCCCTTTGTAAAAACGGTTTTTCCCACACCAAGGTCTCCATCTAAGCAGTATACTTGGGCAGGAATTGCTTCCTGCCCCATTTTTTCGCCAATCGCCTCAGTTTCTTCGGGAGAAAAGGTTTCCCAAACTTTTTTCATACGTTTCAACCTCATTTTCAATACATATAAATTGCTGTCACACCGGAATCCACCAAGCGTCCAGCTTTTCCATCATAATAATACAAATCTCCAATTTCCTTATTGACGTCGTAATTCTTTAAATATGCAAGCTTTCCATTTTCTTTATACTGGAAGCTAAATACCTCCTGATCAAGCTCTTGTTTTTCTTTTCCGTCAAATTTGATTAACGTACCGTTGCCTGTTGCGGTATCAAGGTTAGCTACATAAAGCACCTCTTGGCTATCCTCGGAAATATAGAGACCCACTACGTTTTGGTCTATCTCTTGCGCAGTATTGCCTGCAAACAGGCCTACGCTGCCCAAACCGCCGCTATAATTGAAATAGTATACCAAGTCTTCACTATCTCCCAAAAAGCCCATGGATTCTACGCCTTTTTGCACCTCCACAGCAGCATCGTCCTTGCCGTCAAGTTTTTTTACCATCAGCACATTTTCACCGTTCTCCTCCGTTTGAACAAAATAGGCAGCCATTTTACCATCATTGGAAACCTGAATGGAGGTGGGAACAACGCCTTTTTCTTGTAAAGTATACACATTGCCGCCCTGATCCGCAATAAATAACTGTTTTTCATTATTATATAATTGCATGTAGTAAGTATACATCGCTTCATCAAAGGAGCCAACCTCAGATAATTTCAATGGCTCCGGCGCTTCCATGGAATATCCAACGGTAAATCCGCTTTTTCCCTCCAAGGATGCTGCTGAAATTATAGTATCCTGAACCTTTGTGGTACCGGCGGAGGTGATAACATAGCAATCCTGAAAAATAGGATCCATGCCCTCTTCCTCACTCATTTTGCTTCGCATTTCTTCAATTTCAGCCTGACGTTTTTCGTCATAGGCAGATAAATCCGTAATATCGTCTTGAATCACCTGGTCAAACCCGGTTTTCCCATCTCTCATCGCACAATATAATACGTCCTGTCCATTGGGCATGAGCTCCGCATAGGTAACCTGCTCGGCAACCAGTTGAGGGGCATTGCCCGGCACATATTTAAAAAGCTGATAGGAATCTCCCTGCTGCTCCAAATAATAAGTGGTATTGGTTTTTTCAGTGATAAAATCCAAAACAACAGAATCGGATAGCTTAATCGGCTCTTCTTCCCCAATCACGCTTGCATAAAGGGAAACTTGGTCATTGTTGCTCTTTCTAAATAAAATATAGGAGCCATCCTTGGTTAAGTCGTAAGCACCATTTTGCTGCAAAATGCCTTCCGTAATCAGCTTGCTTTGACCCTCCCGATAAAGATACAGGTCTATATTATCTCCATTTTTAACTAAAAAAACACACTCCAGGCCATCTGCGCTTGTGATATAGTGAATCACATTTTCTGCAATCAAAACGCCCTCTGCATCTTTGTTTTTAATATTTTTATAATATAATTTCCCAACACTGTCCTCATTAATTCCAACCAAATAGTATAAGTCCTCATTATCCTCGGAGGCCGTTGCACCCCAAGCAGAGTAGTAATAATTATATTCACCGCCATCACTGATGGTATCGTTCACCAAATAAGGTTCATTTTTTAAATCGTAAACATATAGGCCATTCTCCTTTGCATAGGCTAAGGCAAGGTCCTTCGCTTTCCAAAGGCCGCCACCTGTTGCATACCAACAATAGCCCAAAAATCCCGCAAAAATAACCAGCCCTAAAATTACCTTCCACCAAACTCCACCGTTTTTCCCTGTTACAGCTTCCTTGTTTTCCACTTCTACCGCAGAGTTATCCACATTTTCCACAGGTTCTTCCACAATAGGGCTGCTGTCTTCTTCTTCATCCTCATAGGAATCCACAGGCTCGCTGGCTATTTCCACAGAATTATCCACATTATCCAGGTTGTTATCCACAAATTCCTGTTTTTTCTCCATTATATCTACAGCCTGTTCTATTTCATCCACATTATTTTCCACACTTTTCGTTTCCTTGTCCACAGAAGCATCTGCCAACTCCTGCTCTTCTTTTCTTTGTTCTTCCACTGTAAAGCCTCCTTGTATGATTGTCTAAAAATAATATTCCTTCATCATTCGCAACGCCCTATGCCCGATTTTTGCCCCCTTGAAAACGCCCTTTTTCGCAGAAACAAATCTATTCTGGCCTTTTTGCTGCATTTTAAAATTTTTATATTTTTTCATTTGTGTTTTTTGTTTTTTATTTTTACAAAATAGTCGTCTCCTGAGCAACGTAAAAGCATCCCTTCCTACTTTTAAAAGTATTAAGCCTACCTTTGCGTATTGCGTCAACTTTTTGAGTTCCATATTCACAAAACCAACCCCTTCCACTGTAATAACAAAACGGTAAAAAACCGCTCCTTACAGTTCTTCATTTTTTTCATGAAAACAGATAGCGGATTCTTAATGAATTCTCATGGTAAAAACCGCCAGCCGACCTTTCACATCATACCATATTTTGTTACTCTTAGAAAGCAAATCAACAATTATTAACTAATTGTTAACAAATTTGAATTTTCAATGAAATAATTATTTACAATTCCCAATTTTTACACTATAATAATTACATATTATTTAATTAAGAAAGGATCATACGATGGAACCCAACGAAAAGCTATCAGCGAATCAGCCTTCGAAACACTTTTTGTCTTTGCATATCTCTCATAAAGGGAACCAAAAAGCCTTTCATTTGAAAAAAACCCATACAATGGCAATTTGTGTTGCTGCTTGTGTGTTTATCGGCGGCTCGGCCGTTACACTAAGTTCCTATTGCAGTGCAAAAAACGAATTGTTAGCCTCTCAGCAAGAGCTGATGGAGGTCGAACGTTCTAATCGAAAATTGGAACAAACCTCAGACGCTTTGCAAGAAGAGCATACCGATTATAACCAAAATATTGAGTCCCTACAAGAAAAGGCGGCTGAATTAGAACAAAAAATCAATGAGCTGGAAAATGTGAAAAACAACTTAAACGACCAGCTGGATAACATTAGTACGAACGACAGTGCTTCTGCGGAAATTTACAACGCCGTTGCCAGCTGTTTTGTTGAAGCACAACCACCAACCGCTGATTTCACCCCTATTGTAACCACTTCTTTCAATAAAGTTACCTCCTTGGGTGTTCAGCTGGATCGTATTGACTCCCGCTTAAATGAAACTGGGTTATCGTTTTCCGAGGTAGCAACCGATGTTACTGAAACCCTTTCGGCATATAGCAATATCCCAAGCGGATTGCCTACCAAAGGATATATTTCCTCCAGCTTTAATCCCCAGGGGCTTTCTTCCATCAGCGACGGCAGAGTACATTACGGTGTTGACGTAGCCACCCGCAGCCGTATTCTTCCCATTGTTGCAACTGCGGCGGGCACTGTGATTGAAGTGGATTATCGTGATGACTATGGTAACTATGTATTAATTGACCACGGAAACGGCTTTGTTACACGTTATGCCCATAATACCGAAAACTTTGTATTTGCGGGAGATATTGTGAAAAAAGGCGACGTCATTGCAACCGTAGGCGCAACCGGGCAGGCTACCGGCGTTCATTGCCATTATGAAGTAATCTTAAACGGGGTTTTCCAAGACCCTATGGATTTTCAGTAAACCAAAAGGATGGCAAATGCCATCCTTTTTTATTGTTCCTCTATCTTTTCTTCAATTTCCACAGCTTCAGGCATTTTTCCCATGTTCATCAGCACAACTGCTCCAACAACCAATAAAATACCCCCTATTTTTGAAATTGAAACGCCTTCCTTGAAAACCAAAATCCCCACAATTGCCGCAACCACAGGCTCAATGGTAGCTGTTACCGACGCCTTACTGGCAGGCAAAGCGCTTAGACCCTTTGTATAGCATAAATACGGCACAACCGTAGTCATTATCGCAAAGGTAATGCACAGGGGCCATTGCCCCGTATTCGTAATCTCCCGTACGACATGAACAGGATTCACACAAAAGGCTATGAATGCAGATGCCATAACAAAGGTATAGAAAGAAACCGTTATTGAGTTGTACCCTCTTCGCAAAGCAAAGGTCCCGAAAATACTGTATAAGGCATAGCCAAAGCCGGAGCCCAAGCCCACCAAAAGCCCCAATGGTGTCAGCATGAATTGTCCTTTCAAAAGCCCTGTAATTAGCCCACAGCCGCATAAAGTCATGAGTAAAACGATCCCTTTTCGTTTTGTCATTCTTTCCTTGAACAAAACAATGGATAACAGCATCACAATGGTTGGGGCTGTATATAGCAAAACCGCCGCCACGCCAACGCTGGTTAAATTGATTGATTTCATGTAGCACCAGCTAAAAAAGGTGAAGCTTAAAATGCCTGTTCCCACAAAATAAAGGATATCCCCTTTCTTTTTCAGCCGAAAGCTTTTTTTATCCTTGATCAAAAGAAGAATGGCCAAAAAAATTACACTCACAACGCCTTTGATAAATAGCATTTCCATCTCCGTGAAGCCAAAGCGGGTCATTACTTTTGTAAAAAGACCAATGCTCCCCCAGCATACACCGGCAATTATAATCCATAAATAAGCCATAACGAAATCCTTCCTATAATAAAATCTCTCGCCCCATGGCAAAAGAATAAATGTAAACCTCTGTTACCGCCTTTCCCAAGGCCTGCTTTAACGCACGCTGATATAACTGCAATTGAATTTTATACCGCTTACGAAACTCCTCCTCGTGATAAATTCTGTCACTTTTATAATCCAGAAGTATGACCTTGTTCCCTTCCATAAAGTAACAGTCAATAATCCCGTTTAGTAGCACCATATCCTCAACCGCTTCATATGCTTCCTCGAAGAAAAGCTCCTTCGCCGACACAAGCATGGCAAAGGCCCGCTCTTTTTCCACCCCTTGCCCGCTTCTCATGCGTTTTGCCAAGGGGGAAGCAAAAAATTGCAGCAATTCGTCCCTTCTTAATGCCATCGCTTCCTTCTGGGATAGCTTCCCTTTTTCAACCATTTGGCCGATTAAGGCATTTAATTTTTCTTCGTCATATTCCACCTGAAAATCTGCATGCTCCATCACTGCATGCATGGCCGTACCAATTTCCCCCGCCGTTAACGGCTGATCCCGTTTCACCTCTTGGGGAAGCTTCAAATCAATGCTGGGCAAAATTTGCTCTCCGGTAAGCTCCTCCATATTCCGTCTTTTTACCTCAGAAATAGAAAGCTTTGAGGGAAGCCTTGTTGCTGCAAGATGGGGATACTGCCATTGGAGCAGACGGAAAATTTCTTCCCTTTTGCCGCTAAAATCCTCTTCTGTGTTCCATGTGGCAAAATAATTTTCCTGCTCTGCTACCTCCGCCTTTTCCTCCATGGCTTGGGAAAGAATATCCCCTCTGCTTTTTAATGTAAATTTCCACAAAGAGGGTTCTTGGGAAAATAATTGGGTGTCGCTAAAAATTTCATATTCCGCACAAAGCCCTTTTGCATGGGGATGACGCAATAGCGCCGGCATTACCCAATCCAGATAGCTTTTGCCCCGTCTTAAGCGAAATACAGACAGTCGGGGCTTACTGCCCTCAGCAATACCTGCCCATTTTTTCACTGCCTTTTCAAAGTCCTTTACCGCCCCCGTCAAAATCAGCTTTTCTTTGGCTCTGGTTAAGGCAACATAAAGCACCCTCAGCTCCTCCGATAAATTTTCCAGACGAATGACCTCCGCCAATGCCGTTTTGGACAAGGTTCGATAAACCACTCTGCGCTCCAAGTCCTTATAATCCATACCAAAGCCCCACTCCTGATGGGTAAGCACCGTTGCACGAACGTCCATCTCATTGAATTGCTTTCCCGTATCCGCCACAAAAACCACAGGGAATTCCAGCCCCTTACTCTTGTGAATGGTCATCACCCGCACCAGATTTTCCCCTTCACTTTGCAACTTTGCCGATGCAGACTCTACCTCCGCTGTTTTCATATCCTCCACATAGCGGATAAAGAAAAACAATCCGTTGTGGCTCCCCTTTTCAAACTGCTCCGCCTTCTCCAGCAAAAGCCGAAGGTTTGCCTGGCGTAAGCCGCCGCCTGCGGTCATTCCCACATAATCATAATAGCCGCTTTCCTCATAGAGATAGCGCAAAAGCTCATGAAGGGTTAATTCCTTCACTCTTTGCCGCCATTTCATCAAATCCTCCAGAAAGGCTTGGAGCTTTTTCTTTAAATCTACGTCCTCACCTTGGCTCAAGTACCCCGCAATGCAGTCAAAAAATAGTCCATTTTCGCCAATGATGCGCATCTGCATCAAATCATCGGCACTCAGGCTATAGAGGGGAGAATGGAGCACGGAAAGTAAGGGAATATCTTGCCTCGGGTTATCCAAAAGGCGCAAGAGATTTAAAACCGTGTCCACCTCAGGCACGTCATAATACCCCTCCGCCGTTTCCGCATAATAAGGAAGCCCTGCTTGTCCAAAAACATCGTCAAACACAGCCCCCCAGTTTTTCATGCTCCGCATTAAAATTGCAATATCTCTATATTCCAAGGGGCGGTAGCTGCCGCTTGCCTTATCCACCACGCAATATCCCTCTGCCATCATTTCCTTGATTTTATTGGCAATGACCATGGCTTCCAGCTGACGACGGTTTAAGTCCTCCAGCTCCTCCATGCCCTCTTCCTCCAAAACACCTTGGCTTTCCACCAAAAGCACCTCATTCTCGCCCCCATGAAGGTCTTGGGAGTCGGGAAAAGCAGCCCCCGGATATAATGCCGCTTCCTCATTATAATCCACATCGCCAAATTCCAAGCTCATGAGCTGGCGAAACAAGAAATTCGCCCCGTCCAATACATTTTTTCGACTTCTGAAATTTTTAGAAAGAATGATTTTTCTGCATTTTCCACCTACTTCCAAAGGATAGGTGTGATATTTTTCGTTAAATAGCTGGGGCATTGCCAAACGAAACCGATAAATGCTCTGCTTCACATCCCCAACCATAAAACGGTTATTCTTCCCCTTGCTTTCACCCGAAACCGCCGCCAATATCATTTCCTGCACCATATTGCTGTCCTGATATTCATCAATCATAATTTCGTCGTACCGTTTTTGTATTTCCTCGGCGGCGGCTGTGGGAATAACATGCTCCACTGTGCTGCCCTTTTCCACTAAAATTTGCAGACAAAAATGCTCATAATCATGAAAATCGATCATAAGCTTCTCTTTTTTTGCTTCTTGAAAACGATGGAGAAACCCTGAAACCAGTTCCGCCAAGCCCTTTGCCACAGGGTATAAGGAGCGAATCAGCTCATTTTGCATCTCTTCGCTAAAGGAAAAAAAGGTTTCCCCTAGTTTATTGTGTACCTCCTTCGCCTCATTGCGCAAGGCCTTAATTTCCTCCGCAAGCTCCTTTTCCTCCCCCCGATATGCAGGCAGTCTTTGAAATTGGGTTTGAATAAATGCCATGTGCCACTGGGCATAGCCGAATTCCAACGACGCTTGCAGACACTCCAGCCCTTCGGCTTCCTTTTCCAAGCACTCCAAATAAGCCTCAAACCCAGAGGTTGAGGCGGCAAGCTTCATTGCCTTTTCCAATAAATCCCTAGCAAATGAAACATTCCCATGGATGCCCTCCCGTATAATGTCAATCCATCTACAAGAGTCCACTGTTGCGCCATCCTCCAGCGCAAACTGCTCCGCCATTTCTCCAAGCAACCCCATGGGGTCAGGATAGCCTTGCGCAAAATTATAAAGCTGTAATAGCAAATCTTTCAGTCTGCTATCCTTGGTTTCCTCGCCAAAGGTTTCCAGCAGGCGAAAAAAAGCTTCCTCCTGATTTTCATAAAGCGCCTCAAAATAATCCTCTAAAACCTCTTGCTGTAACAGCTTTACCTCTCCCGGGTCGCCGGTTCTTACAGCAGGGTCAATATCTAAAAGATGATAATACTCGCGGATGGTTTGCAAACAAAAGGCATGTATGGTTTTAATATCCGCACGGGCAAGGAGGGTGAGCTGATTTTGCAAATGCTGATTTTGCGGCTCCGTTTCCAGTTTTTTTGCAATGGCCGCCCCAATTCTCTGGCTCATTTCCGATGCCGCCGCCTTTGTAAAGGTCACAACCAACAATCGGTCAATATCCATGGGCGGCGAATCCTCAGTAATACGCCTAATAATGCGCTCAACCAATACCGCAGTTTTTCCGCTGCCGGCGGCCGCTGAAACCAACAGGTCACAGCCCCGTGCCTCAATTGCCTGTAATTGCTCCTTTGTCCATCTGCTTTCCCCCACGGGTCTTCATCCTCCCTAAGGAATCACTGATTTAATGAAGGGCGTGCAGATAATCGAGGAAATTCTTTGATTGGCAAGAAAAAAACGCAGCAATAGCAGCGCGCTATTGCGAGGCTTTTTGACGCCACCAAGCGAAAAATTTACCACTCTCTTAGATGTACACACAGAATAAATCAGTGTTTCCAAAATTCATTATCCCATGGCCCGCTCCATACGAACATGAAAAGGAACATATCCGGTAAACGAGCCCATAAAGCTACTATAGGAATTATACCAGAAGTTTCCGATAAAAGCGAATGAAAAAGCAGAAAGCTCCTTATCACCAAAAACATACCTTGCAGTGGTTTTTATGAACAAATCCTGAAAACCGGATTGATAAAGAAAGGCACATCTTTGCAAAATATCCGCCATGTCCCTCTCGTTTTTGGTCAAGTCATAAGCCTCAAATAAATTATCTTTCATATCCTCCCACGACAATTCCTTTTTTCGCCTTCTAACCATCCGTATTGTATGGTGAATTGCCGCAAGCTTAAAAAAGCGCAGCATCGCCGTTTCATCCAAACGCTGAAGCTTGCCTTTAAAATAATTATGGTCGATGGAGGTTTCTAAAAAGTTCTCATATGCATCTGCGGCAGTGCTTTCTGCGCATTGCACATAATAATCACTATAAAATCGATTTTCCAGTTTATAGGCTCGATCCAAAAAATAAAGCTTGGAATATTCAATTAACACCTTACAGCGCTCATCTTTTTTTAATTTTTCTTCTAACACAACAAAAACTCCCTTCAATAATGCTATTTCGGTAATACCGCATAATTCTGTATGTCCAGCTGTGCAGTCAGATTTTTCGTCAGACGTGAATTGTGCGGTGTTGCCTTTCCTTTATTGTAAAGGAATAGTGCCAAAAAAGCCTTACCTTTCGTTCGCAAAAAAAGAAGGGCTTCCCCAAAAATCGGGAAAGCCCAAAGGTGTAGACACTATCTACACCTTATGAAAAAAACCTTTTCGCCGAACTCCTTTTACGAGTTCAACAAGCAACCAGAAGGGTTTCCTCCTGTAAACCAAGCAATAATTTTCCGTTTCCTGATTCACCCTTCAATTGAAATGACCCTTTTAACGAGCCGAATTAGCAAGCTGCACAGCCACAATTGCCAATTTGGTTGCCACCAAATCCGCCACAGCAGCACAGCAAAATGATAATCCATAAGCAGGAGCTATCATTGCCGCCACAGCCGCCGCCGCCAATACTGCTTCCGCCAAAGCCGCCGCCACAGCAGCACAGCAAAATGATAATCCATAAGCAAGAACTATCATTTCCACAACCACTACCACATCCACCGCCAAATAAATTCATACAAAATACCTCCTTAAGTAAATATGTTTTGCTTACATTTTTATCTTATGAGGTATTTTGTAAAATATTGCCTGTCTATATTTAATCTTTTTTCTTTCTTAATCATACAAAAGTCGGGAAATACAAAACAAGCTCAGTTGGGTAATATGAAATCTTCCACTGTAATTTCCACGGTAAAGCCTCCCATTTCATCAGTAAGGCTCACCAAAAGCACCTTTTCATGGTCTAAAAAAAGTAGCCCATGGGTCATATTCCTTTCTTCCGCCAAAAAAGGAAGCTCCTCCTTGGTGGCTTCGCCGTGGAAAGTAACCTCCACCCCCGCTGCTTTATATTTTTCACCAATCTGCCTTGCCGTTTTTTCGCCCGCTGTTGTCCATGCAAACAACGCCTTTACCTTTTGCTCCATCGTATCCCTCCAGAAATGATGCTATAAAAAAGTTCCCTCTGAGCAAAAACCCAAAGGGACTTCATTTTTTTATGTTAATTTGATTATAGCATGCCACGCTTTTCGCTGAGCATTTTTTGAAGCTCATCAACAAATGTATTAATGTCTTTAAACTGACGATAAACGGATGCAAAACGAACATAAGCAACTTCATCCAATTCTTTTAACCGATCCATCACCATGTTGCCGATTTGCTTGCTCTCCACTTCCCGTTCTCCGCCGCCAATGAGTGTGTTTTCCACATCATCAACCAAATCTTCAATTTGCTTTGCTGTAACGGGGCGCTTGTTGCAGGATTTCATGATGCCGCCAATGAGCTTTGACTTATCAAAAATCTCCCGCGTACCATCCCGTTTAATGACTGTAATGGGAATCATATCTATTCTTTCGTAGGTGGTAAAGCGTTTCCCACAGCTTTCACAAAGCCGACGGCGGCGAATGACTGCATTATCATCCTGCGCCCTAGAATCAATTACCTTTGTATCTGCATAGTTGCAAAAAGGACATTTCAAAACGGTATCCCCCTTTGTCAAAATTCTTACCAATTAATTTTAATTATACGCAAGAATCTCCCATCGGTCAAGGCTTCATTCTTCGACAACCAAAACCTCCTCCACATCCACCTCAACCAGAATAATATCGTCCCCAATGCGCTTGATGCACCGCCATGGTACAAAATATAACCGTTCCTTGCAAAAAAAATTCCACTTCGCCCCATCTTCAGGGATAATCAATGTACAAATCTTTCCCGAGCATGCATCAAGCTCCAAATCACAAACAAAGCCCAACCGTCTTCCATCACAAATATTGATAACCTCTTTTTCCTTTAGGCACGAAAATCTCTCCCACTTCATGAATTTCGTCTCTCCTTCCCACTGCTTTATACCAGTTTATGCCTCTCCTTTGTGAAATTCACCAAAATTCCTCCTGGCAAAAATATTTTGAGCTTTTTGAGCATTGTGGATTTTCAAAATCGACCTTTCTAGCTTTGCTTGATCCCACAAAAAAATCCCACCTATCACAATTCTCTGCAAAGGTGGGATTTTTTTTGCTTATTTCTTTTCTTCTATTATATC
Source organism: Anaerotignum sp. (assembly GCA_028710085.1). Lineage (GTDB taxonomy): Bacteria > Bacillota > Clostridia > Lachnospirales > Anaerotignaceae > Chakrabartyella. Next base: position 31,321 of record JAQUSU010000008.1, on the reverse strand, counting down.
TTTTTGCATTGCATTTTCTTTCGTAAGCTCCACGTTCGTCTGTTCCCTCTCCGCCTCTGCTTCTTCATTTTGTGCTTGGGGCACAGGCGCTTTGGCTAAGGGATATTGCACAAAAGCTTTATATAAATCTCCCTCAATGGAAATGGTAAACTTTCCTTTTTGCAGTTCAATCAAGCTACGCGCAATGTTTAACCCAAGCCCGCTGCCCTCTGTGGAACGGGAGCTGTCTCCTCTGACAAAGCGCTCCATTAATTCAGCAGGGGGAATATTGAGCTGCTCTCTGGAGGTATTCTTCATAGAAATTACAGCAGAATTTCCCTTTTTGGCAATTGCCACATAAACCCTTGTGCCGGGTTGCGAATATTTACACGCATTACTCAAAAGGTTACTTAACACACGCCAGGTTAAATTCCCATCCACCATACCAAAAACAGGCTCCGCAGCAGTCACAACTACATCAAGGTTCGCTTTTTCCAGCTTTTCCTCATACTCCGCCACCCCTTGATGCACCAATTCACAAAGATCCGTTGGTACCAAATGGGTGGAAATATTGCCTGTTGAGGCTTTTGATGCTTCTACCAAATCCTCCGTAAGCTTTTTCAGCCTTCTGGACTGACGGTCTAAAACCTCTAAATATTCTTGTCCCTTTCCCGTCTGTTCTTCCTTCTTCAATAAGTCAACATAATTAATAATTGAGGTTAACGGCGTTTTAATATCGTGGGACACATTGGTAATCAGCTCCGTTTTTAACCGCTCGCTTTTCATTTTCTGCTCCATGGCAATCGCCGCACCCTTGGACAGGCTGTTTAGGTTGTTCCCATGTCTGCCAAAAACACGAAACATCCTTGAGGTATCCACCTTGAAATCCAAATTTCCGTTGGCCAATTGTTCCCCTGCCCTTTTCAGCTTTTGCAGCTGATTTGCAACAGAAAGCACCAAAACCAAAATGATGCAGTTTACAAAAAAAACCGGCCCGCTATTATGGGAATTTGCAAAATAAAATAAAGAAAGCATAAACCATACGACCCCGTATTTCCACGTCATAGGCAGCGCAGTGATTGTATCCCTTATGGTAATAAAAATCCCCGCCGCAAATTTCCATCCAATATGAAAAAACCAAAAAGTAATGGAGTTTCTCCACCATTTTCCCATCTTTAGCCTTGTTGCAATGGTCATCAAAGCCGCAATACCCAAAACAGCTGAATAAATGAACATGCCCAGCAAAATGATGATGTCGCTAAACTGATCAAAGGGATAAATTACCTCAAATCCCATTGCGGGCATGGCAAGGAGCATCATGAGCAAGCCAAAATAAATTTCCAAAGGAATACGGTCTTGGAGATTTGGCTTAATATCCTCGCTTTTTCCGCTATGCCCCGCAGCACAAAGTAAATATATAAGTGAAACCAAAAATGTCAGTATACTCGCCAATGCTAAAATAAGCAGCCCCATGCGAAACTGATAGGCAAATCCATAAAGCCTGTATGTCAGCAAATAATCATCAGCGGCTGTTAAAGGATTTTTCACATAGCTGCGAAACTCAAGCTCCAAGGGGGCATCATAAGTCAGCCATTCTCCATCCACGGTATACCCCTCATAAATGTCAAAGGGCTTGCTTTGCATTAATATCGTCGTTTCCGATACATTTCCATCGGCTATCTTATTTCCATCGGAATCTAAAATTTCATATCCAAAATTGGTATTTTCATTTTCTACCCAGCTCTCCAGTTCGTCCGGGTTATATCGATACATATCCATTACCCGATCGGCATATTTGTCGGTAATCCAGCTACACAAAGGTGATTCGTAATAGTTGCCCGCGTTGCCGCTGTAAAAACCACTTTCACCACCTGCAATGACTGCAGCTACACTCGTAAGACTCATAACTGCCGAAATAACCGCAAGAAACAAGGCCAGCACCTTAAACCCAAGATTATGGGTGACCTTTGTCATTCCTTCGCCTCCTTTTCAATTTTGTAGCCAAGCCCCCAAACCACCTTTAAATACCGCGGGTCCGAGGGATTGATTTCTATTTTTTCTCGCAGATGGCGAATATGTACTGCAACAACACTGCCCGAGCCATAGGCATCTTCATTCCAAATCTGCTCATAAATTTGTGTGGAGGAGAAAACACGCCCGGGATTTTCCATGAGAAGCTTTAAAATATTATATTCGCTGGGGGTTAAGGATGCGGGCTCTCCGTCTACGGTAACCGTTTTGGCTTCATCATCTAAGTCAATGCCGCCAATTACCAAATGGGAAGCTTTTTTTGCCATGCCGCCTAAGGAGGTATAGCGTCTTAGTTGAGAGCGCACCCTAGCCATTACCTCAATGGGGTTAAAGGGCTTCGTAATATAATCGTCTGCGCCGATATTCAGTCCAAGAATTTTATCGCTATCCTCGCTTTTTGCGGTTAATAAAATAATTGGGATATTGGAGGACTCACGGAGCTTTGCCGTAGCCGAAATGCCGTCCATTTGGGGCATCATAATGTCCATCAAAATCAAATGAATATCATTCTTTTCCACCACCTGCAACGCCTCTTTTCCTGTAAAAGCCGTAAAAATTTTATAATTCTCGGTGGAAAGGTAAATGGATAACGCAGAAACGATGTCCTTCTCATCATCACAAATTAAAATATTGTACATGGTACACCTCCGTCATTCTGTAATTTCATTGTATAAAATAGGCCTTAAGAATCCAGCATGAAAAAAATTAATTTTCCTTTAAGATTGAAATTTTTCGCTTTTATTAAGATTTTTATTAAGTTCTTCTTAAACTATATACCCTATATTAATCTATGACAATAAAAAATTGTTTTCTCAGAAAGGTGGTACAAAAAGTGAAGGAATTATTTTTACTCGCCGTAATCCTTGGCGGGCTGCTCAAACTGATTAGTTTATATTTTGGCGGAATCGCCTGTTTTGCCTTCAAAAAGGAAATACAGTATCCCCCTGCAAAAAAAATGCGCCGTTTTGCAGTCCTCACCGCAGCCAGAAATGAGGAAGGAGTCATTGGTAGCTTCATTAAAAGCATACAAAAGCAAAGCTACCCCATTGAATTGGTTGATATATTTGTCATCCCCAACAACTGTACCGACAATACAGAAGAAACGGCAAAAGCCCACGGTGCACAGATCATTCACTGTCCCTTTCCCGTAAGGTGCAAAGGGGATGCTTTACAGCAGGCTATGATGCAGTTAAGAAACAAAGGCTATGATGCGTTTTGCGTTTTTGATTCCGATAATATTGTAAAGTCAGATTTTCTTTTGAAAATGAATGATGCCTTTCATGCAGGGGCAAAGGTTGCAAAGGGACGGCAATTGGCAGGCAACGCCCAAGACTCTTGGGTTGCAGGGTGCTATCATATTTATTTTAACCTGATTCATTTGTTTTTTAATAAAGCACGAGGTGCCTGTGGTCTTTCCGCAAAGCTGGTAGGCACTGGGTTCGCCGTGGACAAGGAGGTTTTGGAACGCCTTGGTGGATGGAACACCACAACCTTAGCAGAGGATGCGGAATTTTCAGCCCAATGTGCCCTTTTGGGGGAACGTGTTTGGTGGGTTCCCGAGGCCATTACCTATGATGAAGAGCCGACTTCCTTTCGTGTTTCCTTATTACAGCGCCGTCGGTGGTGCAGCGGCATTATGCAGGTAGGAAAGCTGCATTTTAAAAATTTAATCAAACGGCTTCATCAGCCAAACTGGGCTTATGCCGCAGATTTCTCCATGTTTCTCATGGCTGCCTTTGCCCAAGCCTTTTCCATCCTTCCCCTTGGCCTTACCCTTTTGGCGGCTGTCCTTGACGGGAAAGAAGGAATTTTTAACTTCCTACAGGTCATGGGGATTTACCTCGTCCTTTATTATATCATCATGTGTGCCTTGGCTGCCTTACTTATCTTACATGAAGAAAAAAACAGCATTCCAAAGAAAATGCGCACCGCAATTTTCTTATTCCCTATATTTATGGCCTCATGGATTCCACTGCAAGTGGTCAGTCTATTTCAGGAAACAAAAAGCTGGACAGAAATTCGCCATACCGGTAAAAGTGAGCATCGTATTCCCACAGAATAACACATAGTGTTGGATGTTTTACACCATAAAATTTGCCGGAGCTTCCTCAAACCTTCCCTCAAAAGGAACCTCCATCCCCCCCAATTATAAAAGCGACAGAGCTAAGCTCTGCCGCTTTTATAATGAACACAAAGTCAAAACCTTGAGAGCTTTGCCCTCAAACACCTACAAGGATTTTGGTCAGCACTTTGCTACGCAAAGCTGCTTTGGACAAATGGCACTTCTTTGCCATTGCAACCTTGACCCCTTAAAAACCGCATAAATATGCGGTTTAAATAAAAGTTTTTGGTCTTGCTTTTTTCAAAAATCAAGCAGGTTTGGGCGGCGCCCAAGGTTTTGGTCTTGCTTTTTATGAAGCAGAGGATTCCAAAATTTCAGCATATTCATCCATATGTGAAAAAATATCTGCCTCTCCCCAATATTTAATTCGCAAAATTTTATTATCCTTTAACAAGAAGAGGAACACTCTGTTGTCCCACTTTTCAACCCACGCCTGATCCACCCCTTCAATCTCAAGCTGTGTTGTATCAAAATGGCGCATCATTGAATGAAGGGTGACATCTCCTAATTCACTGTATTTAAGTTCAATATAAGAAAAGCTCAGATGGGGTTCATCCCCTATCTCATTTTCATCTGCATCATCATATGTTTTACCCTCCTGCTCAACGCCATACTGCACAGGGGCTAATAACGAAGTATTTTTACTCACATATGTATAATCATCAAAATATTTCATATCAGCGGTGGCTGTTTCAATCTCCTCCAAAGATACATACGAAAACGGCAAATCGTTCTCAGTAATGGTAACCGGATCATTATCCCCATTATATATTGAGATCAGAGGAACGAGCATCATTGCAAACGCTAAAATTTGCACAATCGTTTCCACACGAATCCACTTCGTCGTAGGTAAATACGGCGAGGTTTCTTCCTCTCCGATTTCCATGCTCTCCAGCTTCCTTTTCACAATATCATAGGAACGGTATTCACGCGTCGCTGCCATAATATTTAAAATCAGCAGAAAAAAATATGCATAGCCTTGATTATTTATTTCATTTCCAAGAATATAATCATCAATCCTAAAGTATAGGGTCAAGCCAAGCTGAACGCCTATTACAAATAAAAATGCAAGCACTGCCAAAAGCGTACTATTTCGTTTCTTTTTCTTAAGCGCTTCATAAATCCGTCGTTCTTCCTCCTTCAAAATAGGGGCTGGCTTTGGTTTTTCTGTATCGTTAGAAAATACAAAAAAGGTTTTTTGCAGGATATCAACAAACTTCCAGCCTTCCTCTTCAAAAAGCTCCTTCATTTCGCTTGTAGGAGCCTCCTCCACTTCCTCCTCACTGGGAATCAGGCGGTATTTTATGTTTTGACAATGCTCATCTTCAAACACTGCTTTATTTCCCTTAAAAGAGTTTAAAATGAATCCTTCCTCAGCCATTTGGGATAACCATTGCTCCACAGTTGTGGTATCAAATATATTCACAGGAATCAATTGCTTTTTCACGGAAAGCCTCCTTACATGTTTCAAATTCAAAATAACAGCATATTGACTATAACAATTGAGCCATTTTTTGTCAACAAAATAGGCTAGCCCAGAGGGGCTAACCTTAATTTGTAAAAAATTTGTAAGTTTTCATTCGTAAAATACGAACTCCCTGTACTCTTTTCTAGCATTCATAAGGGAAGGCCGAGTATTCGAAATTCTGTGAAATTAAATTGCTTTGTTGAAAGCTTTTTATCAAGCTTCCTCCCCTGAATCCTGTTCGTTTTTTCTTCGGCATTCGCCGCAAGTTCCATAGAGAATCAACTGTTCACATCTCACTTCGAAATCCAATTCCTCCGCGACTTTCTTATGAATCTCTGTTAACTCCTCCAAATATAAATCCTGTACCTTGCCGCATTGCGTGCAAACCGTATGTGGATGGCATTTTACAACAGCATCATAGCGAGAGCTGCCCTCACCAACATTCAGCTCCTGAACAAGTCCAAGCTGCTTAAAATAATCTAAGGTTTTGTAAACCGTAGCTAAGCTCATCGTTGGATTTGTAGGTTCTAATGCTTTATAAATGGTTTCTGCATTAGGATGCTCAGTGGTATTTAGAAGCATATTATACACTGCGATACGCTGCGGTGTCACCTTTAACCCTTTTTCTTTTAGAATTTGTGCTGTCGCTTTCATAATCAAAACCCCTAATTGATAATTATTTTTATTTAATAGTAATATACAAGAAGGAATTAGTCAATAGGCAAATTCCTCATTTTTTATCTCGTACCTCCAAGTATTGTTTTATTCTTGCCGCTATGCTACAATTTATTACATAAATTAAAGGAGGAACGCTGTATGCATATCGTACTTTTAGAGCCTGAAATTCCGCAAAACGCAGGCAATATTGCCAGAACCTGTGCCGTTACCAACTCTGTTTTGCATCTGATTAAGCCCTTAGGCTTTTGTGTTGATGATAAATATTTAAAACGAGCAGGCTTAGACTATTGGAAGCTTCTTGATATTCGTTATTACGAAAATTTCCAGGATTTTCTGGAGAAAAATCAAGGAATTCGGCTCTGGATGGCAACAACAAAGGCAAGACATGTATATTCTGATGTAGAATATAATGAAAACGACTATTTTATGTTTGGGCGAGAAAGCGCAGGGATTCCTGAAGAAATTCTGATGGCACACGAAAAAAATACCATTCGTATCCCTATGCTGGAGGCGGCAAGAAGCTTAAATTTATCAAACTCCGTGGCAATCATCATATACGAAGCCTTACGCCAGCAAGGCTTCCCCAGTATGCTTGCCGAAGGCCAATTACACCGCCATCATTGGTAAGCAGTTAAGGTACCAATGGCGCAACAGCAGCCATACTTTTAAACTCATAAAACCACCGGACCTTTTGAAAAGACCCGGTGGAATATTTTTTTTACGCTTCTAGTTTAAACTGCGAAACCTGATTTTCTAGAAAACAAGCATTTCTTATCGGAATAAACTCTCTAAATTTTTTGCAATCACAACAGAATCATTCACCATCTTCTGCAAATTTTCCATTGCATCTGTCTGTTTTTGCGAATTGGTTAACGTTGCACCTGCATCTTGAATGGTAAAATCGATTTTTTCCCTTATTTGTTCGTTTAAAACATCAATTTTTACAACCGTATCGTTGGAGCTTTCAGAAAGCGTATGGATTTCTTTTGCAACCACCGCAAAAGTCCTTCCGTCATTGCCTAATCTGGCAGCCTCAATGGAAGCATTTAAGCCCAACAGCTTCGTCTGGCTTATGATTTTTGCAATCGATTTCAGCACATCAGAAATTTCCTTGGCAACACTGCTTACCTCCGAAATTTTATCAGACAGCTTATTCTGACTTTGGCTCATCTCCTGTGCAGAACCTGTTAAAGTCCCAATTGTTTTAGAAATTTCCATAAAATTACCGGTTAATTTTTTCGTCAATATTTCTATTTCTAGCTTATTATATCCATTTTCCGCCAGAGCACTTACAACAATAAATAAAACCTCAGCTGCCGCTTGAATATTTCCAATGGGAACAATGTCAATCTTTTGGGCTGCAGTCCATAATGCCTCAGGATTAAGATTTAATTCCTTTGCAGTTTTTCTGATGACATCTTCCTTTGGCTGGTTATCTAAAATTTGACCGCCCAGCACTGTCCCCAAATGACGCCCCTTCACAACAATTGGACAGGCAAAATCCAGTAGGTTTGCATGACAGGAGCCAACATAAGGCTTGCCCATATGAGCTGCCTTCACTCCCATTTCATTGTGACAAGCAGCGCATCTGTCGTCTCCAACAGATGATCTATGTATAAAATTACTGCAAAAATCACGATAGTGACTTGGTGAGGTTACTTCTCTTCCGTCATCATCCACACAAACCGCCGCACAATTCATCCCTAATGCGAAATTATCCAAAAAATCCTGCAGCAACTTAATATCAATAATGTCTGTTACTTCCAGCTTGTCCAAATTAACCATACCATTATTTATTTCAATCATTCCCATTCCCCCTATGAACAGCCTTATCAAATTGTATATTTATTTTTATGTTATCACCTTGCCGAACCCCTGTCAATGTGGCAAGACACAAAATATTTTTATCCATTTTTGTAGAAAAATGGTCATTTCCAGTTTTATAAATGAAAGAGTTTCTATAAGCAGATGAATTTCTATAAATATTCACTTTTTTTAACTTGTACGAATAAAAATTCATAGCTTAAATGAAATAAAAAAACACCCCAGTTGACATAATTTTTTTATCAAATGAGGTGTTCTTAAATGATTAGGGAAACGGGAAATGAATCCGCCATTCCTTCGCTTTTTACTTTTCCATTCCTTCTATTGATGCCAAAAATTGCTCATAGGTGTCTCCCCACTTTTTGGGGGGCTCTGTAACACCAAGACGACCGTCGCTCATATCAGATAAAAACCTTTCTCCTTGTTGAAAAATTTCACCCGGGGTAATCCCACAGTTTAATTCTGTAGCAAGCTCACATAGAGCCTGTGTAGGATCTACGGATTTTTTTGTTTCCAATATCTTTTTACGCAAATTGCTATCTTTTCTTGCTTTTTCTTGCAATTCAAATAATCCGTCTTTTAACATTTTTTTCGCCTCCTTTTTTTCATTATTTCCAATTGAAAACACTTCAATGCAGAAAAAACTTGTAAAGTAATTTTCAATAAAAAAAGGATACTCCTAGGAATATCCTTTTTCAAATGAATGCATATGCTTTTATATAATACCCATTGCCCTTGCGCTTTCCTCAATGGCATCTGCTGCCAAATCCAAATCCTCCCTAGTATGTCCTGCGGAAAGAATTACCCTTAAACGGGCACCATCCTTGGGCACCATAGGAAATTGAATCGCCTGGGCAAACACACCCTTCTCAAATAAATCCTCACTCATTTTTTGCGCCAGCGCTCCATCCCCAACAATCACTGGAATTACAGGGGTAACCGTAGTACCAATATTCAAGCCAAGCTTTGTCATTCTTTTTGCAAAATATTCTCTGTTTTCCCATAATTTTTTCACATAGGACTCATCCTCGGAAACCATTTCAATGGCCTTTAACGCTGCCGCCGCCAAGCAAGGTGCCATGGGCGAAGCCGTAAAAATAAAGCTTCTTGCCTTGGGGCGCAAAGCCGCAATCATCTCCTTTGAGCCTGCCACAAACCCACCTGCAGAGCCAAATGCCTTGGATAAAGACCCAGTTTCCACATCTACCCGACTGCGCAGCCCAAAATGGTCCACAGTCCCTCTCCCCATAGGTCCCATCACGCCATCGCCATGGGCATCGTCCACCATGAGCATTGCCCCGTACTTTTTGGCCAAATCGGCAATTTGGGGAAGGGGCGCCAAATCCCCATCCATGCTAAACACACCATCGGTAACAATGAGCTTTTTCCCTTCCACAGGCTCGCTTAATTTTTCCTCCAAGGAGGTCATATCCTTATGAAGAAAAACCTTCACCTGCGCCCCCGAAAGCCGACAGCCATCAATGATACTGCCGTGATTGAGGGCATCGCTAAAAATAACATCGCCCTTTCCCACCAAAAATGGAATCACCCCTGTGTTTGCAGAAACACCGCAATTAAAAACAAGGGTCGCCTCCACCTCTTTAAACTCTGCCAATGCCTGCTCCAATTCGTCATGAACAGGAAAGTTTCCCACAATATTTCGGCTGGCTGTCGGCCCCACGCCGTATTGATCCAACGCCGTCTTTGCCGCCTGAATTACATCGGGATGGCTGGCAAGCCCCAAATAATTGTTGGAGGCCATATTTACAACCTCTCGTCCATCCAGATTGATCCGTGCCCCTTGGGGACTATAAACAGTTCGATACATATCCTTTCCCCCTCTTCCTTTTCCCATTTGCAACCACGTTAGTCTTACACCTTCCTAAGGCAACACCGCACAATTCGCACCTGACGCCTTGTACGCCCATCTGATTGCATCTTTTCCGTCATTCTGCACAAAAATGCTCGCAAATACCTCCAGTATTCACTGCGCTTTTTGTTTTGTATGACGAAAAATCTGACTGCACAGCTGGACATACAGAACTGTGCGGTATTGCCTTATATTATAGCAAATCCCATGGGTACAAACAACAGCTGTATAAAAAACAAGCCTGAGGGACGGCCTCAAGCTTGCTGTTTTTGTATCGTTCAAACAATTCATTTAGATAAGCCGTTTTTTTGCCTTTCTGCATTCCAAAAGCCGATCCTTCCATTTTTCCAGCTCCACAATGGGTAACGGCAAGAAAGCTAAGGCCACAACAACAAGCCATTCCGTAGCTCCCAAGGGTGCCACCTTAAATATGGTCGCCAAGGGCTGAACCATAATGACCCCTGCCTGTAGCATCGTTCCCACCAAGAAAGCCCCCACCAGCCACAAATTTCTAAAGGGATGAACTGCAAATAGGGAGTGCTCCGAGCGCATATTAAACGCATGCACCAGCTGAGATAAGGAAAGCACCGCAAACGCCATGGTTCTGCCTGTGACATACATTTTTTCTTGATCAAAATATACATGCCCAATGGCAAAAGCCAACAACGCCAGCATGCCAATCATCATGCCCTCAACCATGATTTTACTGCCCAAGCCTCCCCCAAATAAGGTGGTTTCCCGCACTCTGGGCGGTCTGTTCATGCAATCCTCCTCCACCGGATCAAGCCCCAAGGCAATGGCAGGCAGGGAATCCGTTACCAAATTTACCCATAATAACTGAATGGGCAATAGGGGGGTTGCCCAGCCAAAGCACATCGCCGCAAAAATTGTGATAATCTCCCCAATGTTACTGGAGAGTAAAAAATGTACTGCCTTGCGGATGTTATCGTAAATTCCTCGACCCTCTCGCACTGCTTCCACAATCGTAGCAAAATTATCATCCGTCAAAATCATATCCGACGCACCCTTTGCCACCTCTGTGCCGCTTTTTCCCATGGCACAGCCGATATCCGCCGCCTTTAATGCAGGGGCATCATTCACTCCATCCCCCGTCATGGCAACAACACTGCCATCCTTTTGAAACGCCTTCACAATGCGTACCTTATGCTCCGGGGCAACCCTTGCAAACACTGTGCAACGGGGTGCGGCCGCCTCCAATTCCTCATCCGAAAGCTTGCTTAGTTCCTGTCCCGTAATGCAGGTATCCCCTTTTTCATAAATACCCAGCTGTGTTGCTATGGCCTGTGCCGTAAGGGCATGATCCCCCGTAATCATAACAGGGCGAATGCCCGCCTGCTTACAAAGGGCAACTGCCCTTGCCGCCTCCGGTCTGGGCGGATCAATCATCCCCGCCATACCAACAAAAACCATATCCGCCTCCACCTTGTCCACCTTCGACAAATCAGGCTCCTCCGTCCACTCACGGAAGGCAACGGAAACCACTCTTAATGCCCCTGCCGCCATTTCGCCGTTTTGCATCCGTGCTTTACTTTTCTTGCTGCCGTCAAACTTTACCTGTGCATGTCCCTCCAAGCATTTGGTGCAACGGTCAAATAAAATATCGGGGGCGCCTTTGGTTACTGTCATCCATGTTCCATCGCCCATGGTATGAAGTGTGGTCATCATTTTTCGCTCTGATGAAAAAGGAATTTCCCCCACTCTTGGCATTTCCGCCTGAACCTCCTCTGGCTTAACGCCCCCTTCTTCTGCCGCCTCGGCCAGTGCTCGCTCCGTTGGCTCTCCAGCTAATTTTCCATTCTCCCTGCGGCAATCGTTGCAAAGGGCAAATAACGTGAGAATCAGCCGTGTTTTCTCCTCATCGTTTTGTTTTCTATTATCGGTAATTTTTACAACCTTCATTTTATTTTGCGTTAAAGTCCCTGTTTTGTCAGAACAAATAACCGCCGCACTTCCCAGTGTTTCCACGGCAGGCAAACGACGTATAATTGTATTTTTTTTAGACATTCTTTGCATGCCTATTGCCAAAACAATGGTCACAATGGCAGGCAACCCCTCGGGAATTGCGGCTACCGCCAGACTCACGGAGGTCATAAACATGGTAAAGGGCGGTTCATGGCGTAAAAGACCCATGGCAAAAATAACGGCACAAATTGCTAGGGCGCCCATGCCAAGGGATTTTCCCGTTTGCCCAAGTTTTTTTTGTAACGGTGTTTCCTGCTCCTCCTGCCCCGCCAAAAGATCTGCAATTCGCCCAATTTCCGTATCCATCCCCGTTGCAACCGCAATGGCTCGTCCGCTTCCACCCAACACAAAGCTGCCAGAGAGCACCATATTTTTCCGATCACCTAAGGCGGTTTCCTTTGGATATTTTTTTGTATCCTTTTCTACTGGCAAGGACTCCCCAGTGATTGCACTTTCCTCCGTTTTTAGACTACGGCTTTCAATTACCCGTCCATCGGCACATATGTAACCGCCCGTTTCAAGCAGCATAATATCCCCAATTACCACATCCTCCGCAGGAATTTCCCTACGCCCTCCATCCCGAAGCACCACTGCCTTGGGCGCCGACATTTTCTTCAGTGCCTCTAAGGCTTTTTGCGCCTTGCTTTCTTGAATTACGCCCAAAAGGGCATTTAACACAACAATGGCGATAATAATGACGGAATCAATAAATTCCCCTTCCCCATTCAAGTAGGATACTGCAAAGGAAATGACTGCCGCCACCAATAACAGCATCACCATAAAGTCATTAAACTGGGCAAAAAATCTTTTTATGATTCCCTCATCCTCCCCTTCGTGCTGAAGAAGATTCTTTCCGTTGACCGCCAATCTTTTTTTCGCCTCCGCCATGGAAAGCCCATTCCCCATAAAAGTCTCTAAAGATTGACTCACTTCCTTTGCCTCTTTATTCCACCAATCCATATGCTCACACCCGTCCTTTGTTTTTTTTATCAGTTTGTCCTCTTTTTCATATCTATGAGGTCATGCCCAAAAAAATTCCTCCTGCATACTATGAAGCAGGAGGTGTTTCCTTATGTTTTTTTGTTTGTTGCTTGCCTTTTCCCTGAGCGTAGATGCGTTAGGCATTGGCATCTCTTACGGATTGCGTCGCATCACTTTTCCAACCACATCCAAATTTTTATTAACATTAGAGACTTTTATCATGATGGAAGGTTTTATTTTAGCAGGCCGCGGGCTTGCACTGCTTCTTCCCTCCGCCACTGGCGAGACCTTAGCTGCCTGCTTTTTACTTCTGTTTGGTCTATGGCTTTGCTTACAAGGTTTCAGGAAGGCAAAGGAACCACCATCTCCGCTGGCAACGGTTCACCAGCCTTCTACTTGCGATAAAGATGCATCCAAAACTCTGGAACCAAAGGAAGCCCTCCTACTTGGTTTCATTCTCTCCCTCGATTCATTGGGCATCGGCATCAGTGCTGCTGCCTCGGGCTTAACGGTTGGCAGCCTACCTTTGTTTGCAGCTTTATTTCAAATCAGCTTTCTTTCCCTTGGCGCTTTTTTGGGGAAAAAGCTTGCGCTCTCCACAAAAATCCGAGAAAATCTATGGTCTGCCTTGTCCGGTGGTATCCTTGTTTTTATCGCACTCCTTCGCTTAGTTTAACACCCCTTCAAAAAAGCGAAATTATATGAAACTTGCAAACACAATTTGGATTTTGCCTTTTATTTATTGGTTTTCATCACCTTCAAATCGTGGTATACTTTATGAAATGGAGGTGATGGTTATGTTTACATTTTTTAATAGTCTTGCTGTTTATGCAGCCCATTCCTTGGAGGAACAGGCCCAAATGCGCCAATTTCTGGAGCAGGCAGGCATCGAGCACTCTGTATCAGCTGTTGATACAAACGCCCCCAATGGGCTTTCTCCCGTAATTTCTCCTGCGCTTTTACTCACCCAAGAGATTGAATATCTTTTTTATGTGTATAAAAAAGATTTTGACACCGCCAAAGGCCTGATTCAAAAAAGTTGGCGGTGGGAGGAAAATGCTTAACGGCATTTATTTCTTCCGTATTTAAATTGATAAAACAAAAAAGCCCAACTGCTAAAATTTGCAAGCTTCTTCTTGCAAACCAAAACAATTTGGGCTTTTTTTTATTTTATGAGATTGTTTTTCTCCTTGCATTTTGCGTAATCAAAACTAGCTTTTATAATTTCTCAACCCAATATTCAATGGCTTTTCTTAAAAACGCAGCACAGCCTTGTACTTTTTTGTCATAATAAGCAGTGAAGCGTTCATCCATCACATACATCATTGCCAAGCCTTTATGTGCCTCTTTGGAATAGGTTTTCCATGTCATCCCCAGCCATTCCTTGTGAAGCAAAACAATTTCCTTGCCTTCCGCACCTTCTGGCATTGCTTCGGCAACCACTGCTTCCGTCAAGCGCAGTAGAATCTCATTTTCCAACTTCTGAAAACGACGGTAGTCCTCCTCCGACATATTCTTCATTTTTTGCGCTGCCTCTTCCATGGAAGCATTTCCGTATTTTTCTCGCACCTCCTGACCGTATTGCGCTTCATTTTCCTGTATCATTCTTTCCTTTAATATTTCAAAACGCTCTTGATCACTCATGTTATCTTCTCCTTTTTTCACTAGGATTGTCTTTTTCACAATAGAAATTAAGCCGTCTAACCGTTTTTTCTGATTTTCAAGCTCCTCCAAATGGCCATATAAAGCGGAAAGAATATCAAAATCGCTCTGATACATAATGTTTTTGATCTGCTCTAAGGCAAATCCTCGCTCACGATAAAAAAGAATTTGCTGCAATAACTCAACTTCCTTTTCACCATAAAAACGATACCCTGCCTCATTTGTTCTCAACGGCAACAGCAGACCAATTTCATCATAGTATCGCAGGGTACGCGCGCTTACTCCGGCCAATTTTGATAATTCATTAATGCTATATTCCATTTCGCCACCTCCTATTGTATCTAAAGGATACCTCTTGACGTAACGTCAAGGTCAAGTGAAATTTATAATTTTTTTCTGAAAAAGCAAGCCTCACCTAATTAAAAAAGCGGGTAGCCATTGCTACCCGCCCTATCATTTCAAAAAATCATGCCGCTGTCTTTAATTCTCTTTTGTTTGCAATCAATTGCATCGCTACAATCGCGCCAATCGCAAGAATTCCCAGAATGTCTGTACCTAAGCTGGGATAAATCAGCATTAAGCCGCAGCCGATGGAAATAATGCGCAGAATCGGATTTAAATCCCTGAGCATATATCCCATCATCCCTCCCGAAATCGCAAACATACCAACAAAAGAAGTTGCTACCACCTGAATTACCTGCAGGGGTGTTGTATTGATAAATAACAACGCTTCATTGTAGGCAAACACATAAGGAATGATAAATGCCGCTATTGCAAGCTTCGTTGCGTTAAATGCAGTTTTCATGGGATTCGCTCCCGCAATGGCTGAACCCGCATAGGCGGCCAAAGCAACAGGAGGCGTAATATCCGCTACGATACCAAAATAGAATACAAACATATTTGCAGCGATGATGTCCATATTCATGCCTGTAATCAAAATCGGCGCACAGGTTGTTGCCATAATAATATAGTTTGCCGTTGTAGGAACACCCATGCCCAGAATAATGCAGCACACCATAGTCAGCATCAATGCAATAATTAAATTATTCCCCGCAATGGAAACGATGCCGGAAATAAAAATCTGTCCCAAGCCTGTCATACTTACAACGCCGGCAATAATACCCGCCATACCGCAAGCCGCCGCAACAGAAAGCGTACCTTTTCCGCCGTTTTCCAAGGCTGTAAAAAAGCCGTTCACAGTCATACGATTCTCTTTATTAAACATACTCACTGCGATTGCTACCAAGGTTGCAAAAATTGCGGAGCGAGACATGGTGTAGCCGTCAATTATCATATACACCAAAACAACCAAGGGCAACAGCAAATATATATTTTTTACAAGATGGCTGAATTTCGGTAATTCATCCTTTGGAATTCCCATCAGCTTCAGCTTTTTTGCCTTAAAGTGTACCATTAAAAAGATGCCCGAAAAGTATAAAAATGCCGGTAAAATTGCCTTTTGAATAATGCTTGCATATTCCACACCGCACATTTCTGCCATCAAGAATGCTGCTGCGCCCATAATAGGAGGCATAATCTGCCCGCCGGTAGAAGCCGCGGCCTCAACCGCACCCGCAAATTCGGGGGGATAGCCTGTCTTTTTCATCATGGGAATGGTAACGCTGCCCGTTGTAACCGTATTTCCTACGGAACTGCCAGAAACCATACCGCATAATGCACTTGAAATGACCGCAACCTTCGCTGGACCGCCTGAACTGGCACCGGCAATGGAGTTCGCGCATTGAATAAAAAAGTTGGAAATTCCCGTGGCCTCTAAAAAAGCACCGAAAATAATAAACAATACGATAAACGTGGAACAGACACCAATGGGAACCCCAATGACACCCGTTGTTGTATAAAACAAATTATATATCACTCGTCTAAGGGGCAATCCTGAGGAAAATGCATAGATCACAAAGCCTGTTGCGACAAGAATTATGGGCATACCAGTTACACGGCGGCAAGCCTCCGTTAACACCAAAATACCTATAATCCCTAAAATTACTTCAAGCTGCCCAATTCTGGTTGCCTTCTGTATAATTTCGTTAAAATGTATTACATAATAGAAAAAGCTTGC
This sequence comes from Anaerotignum sp., assembly GCA_028710085.1. Classification (GTDB taxonomy): domain Bacteria; phylum Bacillota; class Clostridia; order Lachnospirales; family Anaerotignaceae; genus Chakrabartyella. The sequence continues at coordinate 14,646 of JAQUSU010000008.1, read as the reverse complement.
AGAGCCTGCAATCCCCAAAATCAAATCATACCAAGGAATGTGGTTTGGCTTTTGCGCCATGCCCTTCTTTCTTGGAAAAATGGTAAATATCAAAATAATTACCGAGCCCAAAAATAAACAACGCCGAACCTGCTCGCCCCAATTTGCAAAAAGGTTCATATAAATCATAAACAGCGCAAACGCAATCAACATACACTTGACAATTATCTTTGGCGTCCCTTCAAAGTGGCGTACATTTGCTTCTCTATCGTATTTTTTCATAACAGCTTCCAAATCAGTATCATGTACTTCTGCGTGGAATGCAGCTATGTTTTCCAAAGATATTTTTTCTTTCTTCTTAAACACCGTATATCCTCCTTTTGTTCAGTATCTTTTTCAAAGCATCCAAACCAATTTCAAACATTTTACATATCTCAAGCAAACTTCATTTGATTCTTTTTCTTAGCCGCAAGAAAAAATAATATGCAAAAAAACAAAGTCTTTCAGGGTTTAAATTACTTTGAAACTATCAACCCCTTCTCTATTTCTTCCCCTTTTCATACTGAAAAGTGACAAATCTATCCTCACCGCAAAGTTGGCGCAGGCTGATTTCCTCTCCATGTACATTCAAAATATGGTCATACACCGGACTAACGTTATATGCAAGGTCAGAAATGACCTTATGAAACCCGGAAATAATCATAGACCCATCCTCCCCATAGGTTAGGGTCTGCCCATCCTCCAGCTCTGTTTGCACACCTGCTCCAAAGTTATAGTATACTGTTTCGTATACCATAATCTCTCCATTTTCAATCCGGTAACGATCCTCCACCGGCGATTTGTTCACAGAATGCATGAATCGTACAGAAAATTCCCCGCCTTCTTCCATTGGGTAACTTGCGAGAATATTGCCTGCCTTCCCGTTCCGCAATATCAGGCAATCTTCTGTGTGGTTCATATGAAAAATAGCAGCTGCAATAACGATAACCATTATTGCAACCACTATACCAACAATCTGCTTGAAGCTCACTTTACCAAAATGGAACAATTAGCTAAGAACACCAATTTCTTTGAAATACTTTTCAGCACCGGGATGGAAAGGAACGGAAATTCCCTGTACTGCCGCATTCGGATCCAATTCAGTAAATTTTGCATTACTATTTGCTAAAGCATCTTTATTTTCAAAAAGTGCTTTTGTAAATTCGTAAATTGTGTCTTCACTCAAATTATTACTTGCAATTAAAGTTGCACGAACGCTTAATGTCTGTACGTCTTCAGCAACACAAGCATATGTGCCACCAGGAATGATTGTCTTTGTATAGAAAGGATAATCAGCCATCAACGCCGCAGCATGTTCATCATCAATGGTCAACAAATTAATGTCTTTGGAAATTGCCAAGTCAACAACTGCTGTTGTAGGTGCGCCTGCTGTAATAAATGCAGCATCAATCTTTCCGTCCTTGATTGCATCTGCCGCATCACCAAAGCTGCCATTTACCTTGTTGATGTCCTTGCTGATGTCGATGCCGTAAGCTGCCAAAATCTGCGTTGCATTAAACTCAACACCGCTGCCTGCGTCCCCAACATTTATGATTTTTCCTTTTAAGTCAGCAATACTGGTAATGCCAGGTGCTGCAATAATCTGACAGGTTTCATCATAAACACCTGCGATTGCAGAGAAGGTATCAAATTTACCATCCGCTTTAAACAGGTCAGTGCCATTAAAAGCATAGTACATTACGTCGTTTTGAACAATTGCAATATCGGAAACGCCGTCGTCAATGTCCAAAATATTTGCTTTGGATGCGCCTGTAGAAACAACCTTCAGACTAACGTTCTCCATGATATTATTTAATACTGTAGACATTGTGCCACCAACTGCGTAATATGTACCAGTTGTACCACCTGTACCCAAAGTTAATTCCTGCGCGCCAGCGGGAGCACTTTCAGGTGCTTTTTCTGCTTCGCCCTCAGGTGCAGCACTGCTTGCCCCACCACAACCAGTAAACGCCATCATTGCAGCTACAGCAAAGGCTGTTAATGTTACTAATCTCTTTTTCATTTACCCATCTCCTTGTTTTTTCATTTTGCTTTATGCAAGTTATTTCATTTATATTCAATTTTCATTTTATCATATATTAATTTATACTTCAATCCATAATTTATGGTTTTGGGCTAATGTCTTTATTTTAATTCATTTTCCCAATACATTTCAACAAATTGCCAAGCTAAATTATTAAAGTAATTCATGGTTATATAATTAAAAATGAATAATTATATAAGATTTCAATAATTTAGTTTTTCATATGCAAAAATTCACATGCATTTTTCTTATCGTTCTTATTAATTTTTATCATTTTATAGAAAAAACAGTGAATATATAAAACAAATACGCATAATTTATTATCAATGACCAGACTGGACAATCCCCTTTGTTGCGTGTAAAATAAATAAAAAGGTTATTCATTGCAAAGGAGAATTCCTATGTCTACACACACAGTTCAATATAACGGCCTCGAATTAGAATTTGAGCTGATTCGCAAAGATGTTAAATTTGTCAATCTCCGCGTGAATAAGCATGGAGAGGTTGTTGTTTCTGCATCTAAAAAAGTGCCTTTTTCAGTCATTGAAGAATTTGTAGAATCTAAAACCCCTTGGATTATTACCCATCTTGCAGAAATCGAAAAATTACGGCAAAATTTGCCCCCGTCCGGTTTTTATGATGGAAAAACCCTTTATTTTCTTGGGAGACCTTACTGCTTGGTGACTTCTAGAGGGCCTTCAGAAATACAGATCCAAGGCGATAAAATTTATATGTTTTCAAAAAGCACTACACAAAACGCTTTACGCGACGAATATCTTCTTTGGCTAAAAAACCAGGCAAAAATCAAATTTGAAGAAATCATGAATCAAATTTATCCTTTGGTTGCGCCTTATGGAATTTTACGGCCCACCATCCAAATCAGAAACATGAAAACACTTTGGGGAAGCTGCACCACTGGTGGAAATACCATTCGCTTAAACCTTCAACTAATGAAGGCCTCTGAGGATTGCATCGAACAGGTTGTCCTCCACGAGCTAGTGCATTTTCGTTATAAGAATCATGGGCAGGGTTTTTATACGTTACTCAGCCTATTAATGCCCGATTGGAAAGTGCGAAAAAGTAAGCTAGAGTCGAAATTTAAGGATGGCGTGTGAAATTTGCGATTTTGTTTTGTTGACAAACGGGTTCAAAGGGCATATAATAAAAAAGTAGTACATTTATATTGCCGCGGAGTGGAGCAGGCCGGTAGCTCGTCGGGCTCATAACCCGAAGGTCGTCAGTTCAAATCTGGCCTCCGCAATTTACCCCTTTAATTGTTAAGGGGGTTTTTTTTATGAAAAATCCCCTTGAATGTTCCTGATATAATCATTCAAAGGGATTGACCTAATAATTTTATGTATACTGTTTTCACCTGCTATAAATTCCTCGATACAAACTCCTCTATGTATAATTCTTCGCTTTTTTGCACTTCTTTATTATAAATCTCCAGTTTTTTTTCTTTTAACTTTTCCAACGTCGATGTTTCAATTTTCACTTCCACCACTTCGGCTCTTTTTTCTTCTTCCGCTTTTTTCAGCTTTTCAAGCTGTCTTTTTTCCAGCTGAATTTCCACTTCCAGTTTATAAAGAAAGCCTGAATATTGCATGGCATCAATGATAGAAATCCCCATCATTTTTTTCTCGTTAAACTCAGCATTGACGCATTTAAACTTTTCCAAAAGAGAGTCAACTTTTTCATTTTGCTCATTTACCTTGGCAATTACCTTGGCATGCTCAGCCTTCTTACTTTCTAAACGCTGATTTTTGAAATTCATAACCGATTCAAGCTGAAAAGTAAATTTTTTCATTTTATCCTCCACAACATAAAAAGCTACCGTTACTTGAGGATTTCCTCCATCTGCTTTAGCGTTTCCTCAAATGAAAATTTCTCATCAACACCCTGTTTTAAAAAGGCATTAATTTTGTCTATTTTGGAAACGGCAAAATCCAATTTATGGTTTGTCCCTTGCTTATAAGCGCCAATGGAAATCAAATCGCTATTTTTCTCATAAATACTTAGAATATCCCTCAATTTCGAGGCCAATTCCAAATGCTTTTTCTCGGAAATAGAATTCATTAATCTTGAAATGCTTGCGTTAATATCAATTGCTGGAAAGTGGTTCCCGTTTGCCAATTTTCTTGACAAAACAACGTGCCCATCAATAATACCTCTTACCGTATCCGCAATTGGATCGTTGGTATCATCCCCCTCCACCAGCACTGTATAAATCCCCGTGATAGAGCCTTCCTTAAAATTACCCGTTCGCTCAAGCAGCTTGGGCATTTCAGCGTAAATTGACGGTGTATACCCTCTCGCAATGGGAGGTTCTCCGATGGCAAGCCCAATTTCTCTTTGAGCCATGGCAAATCTGGTCAGGGAGTCCATCATAAGCAAAACATCCTTGCCTTGGTTTTTAAAGTATTCCGCAATGGCGGTGGCAACCAAAGGGCACTTCATTCTCAGCATTGCAGATTGATCAGATGTGGCAACAACCAATACCGAGCGTTTTAGCCCCTCTTCCCCTAAATCTCGTTCAATAAACTCTCGAACCTCTCGTCCTCTTTCCCCCACCAGGGCAATGACGTTAATGTCTGTTTTTACTTTCCTTGCAAGCATCCCCAAAAGGGTACTTTTTCCAACGCCGCTTCCCGCAAAAATACCCATTCTTTGGCCCTTACCAATGGTAAGCATTCCATCAATGGCTTTCACACCAAATTCCATTCTTTCTTGAATGGGCGGTCTAGTCAGTGGGTTTGTTGCAACGCTGTCCACGGGGAAAAATTGATTCGCTTTAATCTCCCCTAAGCCATCCATCGGCCTTCCCAAAGCATCAATGATTCTGCCTTGCAAAAAATCACCAACGGGTATTTTTAAGCATTCATTTGTATTTTTCACGAAGGTTCCTGCTGAAACCCCTCTCATGCTTTCATAGGGCATCAGCAAAATACGGTCATCGCGAAAGCCAACAGTTTCCGCCATAATCTGTTTTTTTTCATTTTCGTTATAAATCATACTGATTTCGCCAATACTGGCTTTTCTGCCGGAGGCTTCAATTGCCAAGCCAACAATATTTTCAATTTTACCAATATGGCTTATGGTATTTGTCCGTTTAATGACATCAACTAATTCGTTAAACAATATCATTCCCTCCGAGCTTACCTGCACTCTTCATGATCCCTCTGATATTTTCAATTTGGGTGCTTGCGCTGGCATCAATAATTTGATCGGGTAGCTCAATAATACAAGTTCCCGGTGCAGAATCCTCCATAACGTTGATTTTAATATGTTCGGATAAATGGGAAATTGCATCAAGCAAATCTGCATTGGATTCTACAATCAAAGCAGAATCTCTTTTGGAAATATAAATTTTTGCCCATTCCTTCAATTTCATTTTATTTGTGGCTGTAATAATCATTTTTTTAATGATTTCGCCGCTTGTTTTTAAGCTAATCTGAATCACCTTTTCCGCAATGGCAATGGTCAATTCTTTTAGCTCATCTATGTTTTTGGAAATAAGCAGGGCTTTTTCTTCCTCAAATGCCTGAATCATATCTCTTAGCTGAATGAGAAAAACCGCAGTCTCCTCATCCATTTCAACCTTATGCTCCTCATAAGCCTTTTGATACCCCGCTTGATAACCATCCTTCGTTGCTTTATCAAAAGCATTTTTCTTGATTTCCTCCGCCTCCATTTGGGCTTGCTTTATTAGCTCTTCTGCCATTTTTTGGGTTTCGGCAATCATTTTATTTTCTTTTATCTTCAGCTGCGCCTCTCTTTTTTCAATTTCCCGTAAACGCATGCCGTTGTCCATGGTCTTGGTGTCGTCTTTCCCGTCAGTTTTCTGAAATCCGTCGGGATCAGCTGCTTCCTCCACCTCTTCATTATCGAAGTTTGGAAGCACTATTTTCTTACCCGCTTTATCTGAAGGATCCTTTTTCTGAGATTCTTCTCCAAATTGGTCATAACGAAAGGAGTTTATTGTTAAATCGCGATTATGCAATTATATCATCCTTCCCGCCCTTGGAAACAACAATCTGGCCTGCATCCTCAAGCTTTCTGATTTGAGCCACAACTCTTTGCTGTGCATCTTCAACATCTTTAACACGAACATTGGTTGTAATCTCAAGCTCGGATTTAATTGTTTCTGTCATACGGGCAGACATGTTTGCAAAAATAACACTTGCCACTTCGCTTTGGGCACCCTTAAGTGCATATACAAGGTCTTTTTGGTCAACCTCACGGATAACTCTTTGAATAGAAAGATTGTCCATTCCAACAATATCTTCGAATACGAACATTTTCTTGCGGATTTCCTCCACAAGCTCAATATCCTTCTTGCTCAGTTCATCAAAGATATATTTTTCATCCCCGCGGTCAACATAATTCATAACCTCCGCAATATAATCAATACCACCAATTTGAGTATAATCCGTAGTCATTACAGAAGAAAGCTTCTTTTCAATTTCCTGTTCCACAATTCTCATTGCCTCAGGCGCAACACTATCCATTCTTGCAATTGCCTCTACTACGTTAATCTTTCTTTTCTCAGGAAGGCCGGCAATAATATTTGCCGCCCTGTCGGAATCCATATAAGAAAGCACTAACGCAATGGTCTGGGGTCGTTCATTATTTAAGATAGAAAAAATAGATAAATCATCATACTTACTCAAAAAGGCAAACACTCTGGACTTAAGAGTTTTCTCAACCTTTCCCAGTAAATTGTGTGCCACCTCTTCGCCAAAAGCCTTTTCCAAAACGCTTTTCGCGTACTCCATGCCGCCCTCTGTAACAACCTTATGAAGCATGCAGTTTTTATAAAATTCGTCCAGAATCCCCTCTGTTACCTCTGAGGGTAAGAATCCCAACTTTGCAACTTCAATAGTAATCCTTTGAATTTCGTCCTCCGTTAAGTATTTATAAACCTTAGCGGCCTTTTCTGCTCCAAGGGAGATAACGACCGCAGCAGCCTTTTGTTCCTGCGTTATGCCATTTTCCTTTGCCACTTTTTACTCTCCCCCTTTTAACCAAGTTCTAATCAGCTGAGCTGAAATTTCCGGATTATCACCGGCAAGATCACGCACTTTATTTTTCAATTCCAACCCTTTCTCATTCGACAGGTTTAGAATTTGATTTTCAGTATCATCTTGCTGTTTTTGTTTTAGTTGCTTTAAGTATGCCTCCTGCGAAATAGCTGATTGTCTTGGTGAATCGAAAGTAGCATTTACCTGCGCCTGCTTCTTCTTCTTTCTTCTTCTGGTAACGAGAAGAATAATCGTCACCAAAACAATCAGAAATACACCCGTTGCGATTGCACCAATAATAATCCAGTTGTTCTTGCCTATATTTTCAATCGTCGTTGGCTGTTCTTCCCCACCGAAGAAAGGTGCGGCAATCACGGCAATTTTATCATCTTGACTTTCCTTTGCAATCCCCGCCGCATTGGCAACTAATCCCTTCAAATCCTTTTCAGAAACACTTCCAAGGGTTTCACTGTTGATTGCGATAGAAACAGAAATATCCTGGATACTGCCAGAGTCGATTTGCCCTTGCTCGGTAAGCTGATTTACCAAATAATCAATTGTATTTTCTTGTTTATAATAGGTTTCCGAACCATCTGCCGTCACTTGAGAATAGGTAGGCACCTCCGCATTGGTCTGGGTTCCCGGAACCCCCCCTGCGGCCGTTCCATCCTTCACCATCTCAACCCCGCTGGTTTCTGTGCTGGGAATTCCCTTTTCACTATCCGCCACGGGCGCATTATAATTAATAATTTCGCGAATTTTTTTATCTACGTCAACCGTTGTTCTTACAGAAACCTTGACATTATCCGCACCAAAAATGGGGCTTAGCACATTGAGAATTTTTGCACGAAGGGCATCATCCATATGCTTTTCAAACTCAAGCTTCAGCTTGTTTGCGCCATCAGAAATACTGTCTCCCGATGAGGAAACCTCGTTCCCGTTTCCGTCCAAAACCACAACATCCGTCATTTCCATGGAAGGTATGCTTTTGGCAACCAATCTCTGAATGCCCTTCACCTGCTCCCCAGTGGGAGAGCCTCCATTGGCCATAATTACAACAACTGAGGCCTGCGCCTGCTGCGTACTGTTATCATCCAGAACATACTTCTGATCCTCCGCCAAGGCAATGGTAACCTTTGCATCTTTTACGCCTTGAAAAAGACGTATTGTAGCGCCCATCCTGTTTTGAAGTTCGAACAGCTTATAGCTGTTCTTTTCAAAATCCGTCGTCGTCAAACCTATGTTATCCTTGAAAACATCATATGTAAAACCACTTTGGGGGTAACCTTCATATACAAGCTGGGCTTTTAGTTTTTCCTCTTGTTCTTTTGGAACATAGATCACGCCATCATTACCATATTTATACTCAACACCCATGTCCTGTAGCTTCGTCATAATTTCACTGGCTTCTTCTTGGTTTAATCCGCTAAAAAGTGTTTCAAACGGCTTAAAAAAATTAAGAAAAACAGCAATGCCTATTGAAAAAAGTATAACCACAACAGCCCCAGCCAATAATATTTTTCGCAGTTTGGGGTTTATTTTATTCACTTGATTTTTCCCTTTTTCAAGCAATCCTTTTACTTTTGCATTCAAACTCTTACCCCTCTTACTTTAAAATTTTCATTTTTTTGGTTTCAATTGACTTGCAACCATATTTCAAAAAATTAAAGACTCATTCTCATTAATTCGTTATAAGACTCTAACGCTTTATTCCTTAAATTCACCATAAGATCCACGGAAATTTGTGCCTTAGAGGCTGCAATGCCCAATGAATGTGTATCCTCCGTCTGTCCAGTGGCGAATAAATACTGCTCATTTGCTAAATCAGTTTCGGTTTCTACCACATTAGAAGCCGCTTCCATAAAAATATTGCGAAAGTCATATTGTGTGTCTGTCGTATTTTTTTTTGTGTTTAACTGCTCCAATAATTGCATTGGCTCCAATTTGTTTATTGATGTTATAGACATAAAATCCCCTCCGATTTATTATTTACCAACCTCAAGCCCTTTTGTTGCCATTGCTTTTATTGCATTAAAAGCTGTAACATTTGCATCATATGCCCTTGATGCCTCCATACTGTCTATTGTTTCTTTTAAAAGATCAACATTAGGCATCATGACATAGCCATTTTCATCGGCGTCAGGATGGGTCGGGTCATATACCGACTTTAAGGGGCTTTCATCCTCTACAATTTCACTCACAATAACGCCCCCCTGGGCCGCTTCACCTGTTGCGGTTTTATTAAAAATTTCTTGAAACCCGCCCTGATTTCTGGGTTCAAAAACCACCATGCGTCTTCGATAAGGTTCTCCGCTTTCGGTTCGCGTTGTGTTTGAATTGGAAATATTTTCAGCTATAACATCTAGCCTTGCTCTTTGAGCTGTTAGGCCCGATGCACTGATATTCATCGCATTTAAAAAAGCCACCAAAACCCCTCCTAATTATTTCATTGCGCTTCGAATTCTATTGAACTCGTTATTGATATCATTAATTGCCATTTGATATTGAATGGTGGCGCTGGCCAATTCAACCTGCTCTGCATCCATATTTACATTATTGCCGTCCAATCGGCTGGATTCCTCCTCTTTGGTATGCACTTTTATGGAGGTTCCTTCGATTTCATCCCTTATTGTACTTGCGCTTCCTTGATTATAAAAACCCAATTTGCTTTTTAATTCATCCTGAAACGTTACATACTGTGCTTTATAACCAGGAGTGGATACATTGGCAATATTATTTAAAGTCACCTGCTGTTTTTGCCATAAATAATCAGCCATTTTCTGAGAAACCAATATCGAATTATTAAACAATGCTACACACCTCTCTTTATTCCTTCAAAAAAAGCTCTCATGAATTACGGCATTTCATTTGTTTCGCTTCTTAAGCCTGACCAAGCGTTGCTTAGAAATTTATTACAACATAAAAGTACAAATTGTAACCTTCTTAGAGCCCAAGCAAATGCCTTTTGGTATACGATTCGTACTCAAGTTCTAACTTTCCCAATTCTACTATGTATATTTATTATAGAGAATTCCTTATTAAAAATCAACATGATTCCTCTTTTTTTTGTTTAATGTGACAAATTTTAATTTTTATCAAATATTGTGTTTATTTTTAACATTATCTGTCGACAATGAATACATTTCATTCCCATCCACTGGAAACAAGCAAGCTTTTCGCTAAAATGTAAAGAAAAAAGGCCGAAGCAGTATTTTTCTGCCTCGACCTTCATGATACCCTGTACTGAATTATTTGTAAAATCTTATTTGTGATTTTACTCACGGGAAATATTTACAATCGTCTGTTTTTAGTGCTTTCTTGTTTCTCTGGGAAAATTAATCTGCGCTTGTGCCGCTGCCAACCTTGCGATAGGAACACGGAAAGGAGAGCAGGATACATAGTCCAGACCAATCAAATGGCAGAACTCAACGGAGGAAGGATCGCCACCGTGCTCACCGCAAATACCCAAATGAATGTCAGGGCGAACAGGCAATGCCTTTTCAACTGCCATTTTCATCAGCATACCAACGCCGTTTCTATCCAATCTTGCAGTAGGATCACATTCATAAATGTTTTTATCGATATAATCCGCCAAAATTTTTCCGGCATCATCACGGGATAAGCCGTAGGTCATCTGTGTCAGGTCATTGGTACCGAAGGAGAAGAATTCAGCCTCGGTTGCAATTTCATCGGCTGTCAATGCAGCTCTTGGAATTTCAATCATGGTACCAACAAGGTATTCCAGCTCTTTGCCCTTTGCAGCCATAACTGCTTTCGCTGTTTCAACCACAATATTTTTCACAAATTTCAATTCCTTAATTTCGCCAATCAAAGGAATCATAATTTCAGGCTTAATGTTGATGCCCTCTTCAACGGAAACCTCAATTGCAGCTTCAATGATTGCTCTTGTCTGCATTTCGGCAATTTCAGGGTAGCTTACTGCCAAACGGCAACCTCTGTGACCCATCATGGGGTTCAATTCATGCAAGCCTCTTGCCTTTACCTTCAGCTCTTCCACAGTTTTGCCTGTTTCCTTCGCCAAAACCTCAAATTCCTCGTCTGTGTTAGGCATAAACTCATGGAGAGGAGGATCCAGCAAACGGATGGTTACGGGTCTTTCCTGCATTGCCTTGTAAATTCCCTTGAAGTCCTCTTTCTGGAAGGGCTCAATTCCCTTTAACGCTTCCACTCTTTCCTCAACGGAATCGGAAAGAATCATTTTTCTAAACTTCATGATTCTATCGCCTTCAAAGAACATGTGCTCCGTTCTTGTCAAGCCAATGCCTTCTGCGCCAAAATCAATGGCTGCTTGTGCATCATGAGGTGTGTCGGCATTGGTTCTAACCTTAAGGGATCTCTTTTCATCCGCCCAAGCCATAAATTTTGCAAAGTCGCCGCTGATTTCAGGGTCAACCGTAGGAATATCCTCGCCATAAATGTTACCTGTAGAGCCGTCCAAGGAAATATAGTCGCCTTCTTTAAAGGTAACTCCGCCCAAGGTGAAGGTTTTTGCTTCTTCGTTCATTTTAATGTCTTCGCAGCCGGATACACAGCAAGTACCCATACCACGGGCAACAACTGCTGCATGAGAGGTCATACCACCGCGTACCGTCAGAATACCTTGTGCAACTGCCATACCTTCAATATCCTCAGGAGAGGTTTCCAAACGAACCAAAACCACTCTATCGCCGCCTTCTGCCTGTGCCTTTGCATCCTCTGCGGTAAAGCAAACCTTACCTGCAGCTGCACCGGGAGATGCGGGCAAACCTTTTCCAAGGGGCTTTGCTGCTTTTAATGCCTTAGGGTCAAAGGCGGGATGCAAAATCTGATCCAACTGCTTTGGCTCAACCTTCATCAACGCTTCTTCCTTGGTAATCAAGCCTTCCTCAACCATATCAACGGCAATACGCAATGCTGCATTTGCAGTTCTCTTGCCGTTTCTTGTCTGCAAGAAGAACAGCTTGCCTTCTTCCACGGTAAATTCCATATCCTGCATATCTTTATAGTGGTTTTCCAATTTATTGGAAATTTCCATAAACTCTTTGTAAACCTCTGGCATATCATCTGCCAGCTTTGCAATGGGGTTAGGTGTGCGCACACCGGCAACAACGTCCTCGCCCTGGGCATTTACTAAGTATTCGCCTAACATCGCTTTTTCGCCTGTTGCTGCATTTCTTGTAAATGCAACGCCGGTACCGGAGGTATCGCCCATGTTGCCAAATACCATCATCTGCACGTTAACTGCAGTACCCCAGCTATAGGGAATATCGTTCATTCTTCTATATACAAAGGCACGAGGGTTATCCCAGCTGCGAAATACCGCCATTGCAGCTTCATACAACTGCTCCTTGGGGTCCTGAGGGAATTCCTTGCCCTGATCATCAAAATAAATCTGCTTGAACATTGCTGTAACCTTTTTCAGGTCTTCGGCTGTTAATTCCGTATCATAGCGCACGCCAGCCGCTTCCTTAAATTCATCAAGCTTTCTTTCGAATTTAGATTTGGAAACGCCGATTACAACGTCTGCAAACATCATGATAAATCTTCTGTAGGAATCATAAGCAAATCTGGGGTTGCCTGTTTTCTTTGCCACTGCCTCAACGGAAATATCGTTCAAACCAAGATTTAATACAGTATCCATCATGCCAGGCATAGATGCACGCGCACCGGAACGAACGGAAACCAGAAGGGGGTTCTCGGGATCTCCCAACTTTTTGCCGGCGATTTCTTCAAGGTTACTTAGTGAAACCTCAATTTGTGCAATCATTTCTTCTGTCAGTTTTTTACCGCCTTCATTATAATCTGTGCAGGCTTCTGTTGAAATGGTAAAGCCTTGGGGAATAGGCAGACCTAACCTTGTCATTTCCGCGAGGTTTGCGCCCTTACCGCCTAAAAGGTTTTTCATGGCTGCATTGCCTTCGCTGAACATGTAAACATACTTCTTGCTCATACACATTACCTCCTGTTTTCCATCTGGATGTCAGACTTGGAATTTTATTTCTGGAATTTTTGGAAAAACCAGTCCTTCTAAATTATAACATTCTCGCGGGTAAATCACAATGTTATTCCTACGCGGAAAATGCGTATTCTACTGTATTGCTCTAGCTACAAACAAGTTCATTGTGATTGTGCAATAAATTTGGAGATTTTATTCCCATTTTTACTTCATGTTGCCAAAAAAAATATGCCGTCCCTCTGCGTTGGACAGCATATTGCATTATGGGTCGTTTAATGTCCCGCTAAATTTTCTGCTTCTTGTTCTTTCATTCATACAACTTTTTTCTATAAGTGCTAAGTATACAGTACAGAAAAGCGTTCGGCAAGAATTTTTTTTATTTTTATGTGATATTTTCCTTGTCTATAAGGTATTATGGTTGAAAAGCTTTTCAAAAACAAAAGAAAGGTGTCACTTATATGGAAGAATCAACATTTTTGCGAATTGCGCAACGATATAAAAACAGGCTCTTTGCAATCGCCTTCCATTACTGCAAAAACAGGGCCGATGCAGATGATATTGTGCAGACCGTGCTTTTTAAGTGGTACAAATCAAATAAGCCCCTTGAAAATGATGATCATATTAGAAACTGGCTGATCCACGTTACAATTAATGAATGTAAACGGCTTCTTCTTTCGCCATGGCATAAAAGAACGGCTCCCTTGGAGGAATATGCGGCGCTTACCTTTTCCCAGCCCGAGGAAAGTGATTTGTTTATGGCAGTAATGGCATTACCACCAAAATACCGCATTGTAGTGCACCTTTATTATTATGAGGAGTACGCCACAAAGGAAATTGCCAAGCTATTGGAGATTTCCGAAACCGCAGTACAGACCCGGCTTTTACGGGCAAGGAAAAAACTTAAACTATCTCTTCAGGAGGCATGGGATGATGAATAATAAAATAAAATACCAAAAAACTTTTTCAAGGCTTACCACCTCCGAGGATACCATACAGGAGGTATTAAAAATGGATCAAAATAAAAAATATCGACATATCAAAAAAAGTACAGCCGTTATCGCTGCATCCCTTTTGCTCATAGGCACCACCGGCGTAGCCTATGCCGCAACAGACGGAAATATTTCAATGCTCTGGGATAAAATCACTTTTACCATTGATGGCAAAGAGGTGGACTTGGGAGATTTTGTTAAAACAGATGAAGATGGCACCTCTTATCTATCCTATGAGGATGAAGGCGTTTCTTATTCCATCTCCGCAGACCCGTCTACCATTCCCGAAAACTGGGATTGTAATTTAGATATTAACACATCTACCTCCAGTTCGGAAGGAACCGTTGCATTTAGTTCAGCAGGAACCGTTGAAGATGAAAAAGACTCTTTAGGCTCATCTGAATTTAGTTCGGAAATAACGATTGTAGAATATCCCTTCACCTTAGTTCCTGAAGGAGATAAACTCTATCTCCTTGTAAGCGAAACTTCAGAAAAAATTGATATTACCAAAGCGGCTGCCTCAAAAGAGGGCTATCCCTACACTTGGACAACTGCCCAAGGCACGAGCATCACCGCGATTGTTTTCGGAACACCCGAAGCACATTCAATCCAGTTGGA
>JAQUSU010000074.1 GCA_028710085.1 Anaerotignum sp. | reverse complement strand
ACACCGGTGTTACTCAGAATCGGTGGAGAAATGAATGTTTGGCAAAACCTTGCAGACCCAGCACTGTTTAAGCAGGCATACATTAAAATTGCCAATATTGCAAGGCAAACGGCGCCAAATGTGGCATTGGTTTTTTCACCCAATGACATATCAAATTGGAATGTTGATATTGCCGACTATTATCCGGGGGATAGCTATGTGGACTGGGTGGGGGTTTCGTTATATACAAATAAATTTAGAAATCCCCAAAATCCTGTAGTCGGTAAGGATTTTGAAGAAATGTATTATGGAAATGGCGCATATGCAAATCCTCTTACAAAGCTTAAGAATATCGTTGCCAGATATGGGGATAAGAAGCCCATTATCATTACCGAATGTGGGGTTGGCTATGGAATCAATGGGAAAACAGTTGATTTAAATTCGTTTGCAAAAGAGAGAATTCAAATGCTTTATTCCTATGCGAATATGCTGTATCCACAGGTGAAGGGCATCATTTATTTTGATGTTGATTTAGGCAGTAGTAATAAATACTTATATTCGTTAAGCAATAACACACAAATGATGAGTCAGTATCAGGCAGCTTCTGAAAATAACCAGGGCTTCCTTCAAAAAATGGGAGTTACACCAAAGGCCTATGTCAAGGCTGGAAGCTATAGCGATAATCTCCCATCCATTGCGCTGTCAACCTATTGCATATTGCCGGGAAGTGTTCCTGTGACAGTGGAATATTTTGTGGATGGCAAGAAGGTTGCTTCCCAGGGGCAAATGCCATATCAGTGCAATATTGATGCAAGTGCATTGTCGGCAGGAAATCATGAATTGAAGGTTTCGATCAAGGCCTCCAACGGCTATAGTAAGACGAAAGCTTATACAGTAAATAAGCAGGCGAATAATTTGGTAACAATGAAAGAAAAGTAATTTTTTAATCTCCCTCTGTTTTCTCGAACAAGCTTGGTTTTCCGTTCTTTGGGAAACGAGTTCGTAAAAACAGAGGGATTTTTGTATCAAGAAGCATAGAGCGCGGTAATTTATTGTTCAATAATTAGCTTTACAGAATACTGATTATTATGTTATTATGGGTTAAATTTAGGGCGAAATTTCTTTCCCTGTAATCAATGTTGTGGGGGAAATGTTGAGGCTCTTTTTTAAGAGGATTCAGACTGAAGACAAACCTTGGGCGCCGCCCGCTCACTGCCCAAGATAGGACAGACGGCGAAGCCGGCTTTTGCGTAGCAAAAGTGATGACCCCCTGCTTGCTTTTTGTAAAAAGCAAGACCAAAAACTTATGTATAAGCTGCATGTTCATGGGGTTTATAATAGGTCAAGGGCGAAACCCTTGTAGGTGTTTGAGGGCAAAGCCCTCAAGGTTTTGACTTTGTCTTTCGTCTGCAGGCTCTTTTTGAAAGAGCTTTTTTTGTAAATAAAAATGTTTTCAGAAAGAGAGGCGCAAAAAGTGAAGGGTTATATGCAAATTGCATCGGGTGCATATTTTTTGATTGTTGCTGCAGGGCTTTTTTTATGGATACATTTTTTTTCGGCGGATATTCTAATAAAAAACATCATTCCGGTTGTAGTGGGCCTAATTGTTTTATGGTTTTTGTTCATTTATTCCATAATGAAACGAGAGGGAAAGCGAAGCAGGAAGCAAGAGGAGGATAAGCTATGAATGAACGCGTGAAGAAAATGCTGGAATATAACCGAGTGTTTGTAGACAATGAGCTTTATTCAAAGTATGCAACGTCCAAATTTCCTGACCGTAAAATAGCGATTTTAGCGTGTATGGATACCAGAATGACGGAGCTGTTGCCGGCGGCATTGGGTTTTAAAAATGGTGATGTGAAGATGATTAAAAATGCCGGAGGGCAAATTAGCCATCCTTACGGCAGTGTGATTTACAGCTTGCTTGTTGCAATTTATGAGCTGGGGGTGGATACAATTTTGGTCATTGGTCATGATGATTGCGGCGTTCAAGTTTTGGATGGGGAAGCAATGGTTGAGAAAATGAAGGCAAAGGGAATTTCCCAAGAGGCTTTGGAGAAAGTGGAACGAAATCACCGCAATCCCATTGAATGGCTGACAGGGTTTGGAGATGTTTGTTTGGCAGTGGGGAAAACCGTGGAAATAATTCATACCCACCCTTTAATTCATAGCGGTGTGGAGGTTTATGGCTTTGTCATGAATCCGGAAACAGGCGAGGTGCGTGAGGTTTAACATGTGCAGGCAGTATCACTTTAAAAAAGTAAATTGTGAAAAAAAGACTTGAGAAATTCTTAAGTCTTTTTTATAAGGATAGAAAATGGGAGAAAATGTGATACAATATTAATGTGAAAATATCATTCCAGTGGTGCGAACCTTAGCAATTTGCAGAAAATGAAGTTTCGATACTTTTTGTTATAAAATATATACTTGATCAACGGGAGGTTTTATATGAACGTTATTTATTTGAATCATAGTGGTTTTTTGGTGGAAACAGAAAACAAGGTGCTTGTATTTGATTATTATTCCCAAGGCGGTCGTTTTGATTTTTTTGACCCCAAACATTACACAGGAAAGGATATCATTTTTTTTGTATCCCATAACCACAATGATCATTTCGATACAAGAATATTGGATTGGGCAGGAACGGTGTCCTATGTTATTTCAGATGAGACAAGGTTTTCCTCTGATTTTAAGGGAGAGGTTTTGTATGTGAGTCCCCATGAAGCCTATCAATTTCGAGGGATGGAGGTTGAAACCTTGCTTTCCAATGACGAGGGCGTTGCGTTTGTGGTTGAGGTGGACGGCAAAACAATTTATCATGCCGGGGATTTAAATTGGTGGCATTGGAATGGAGAAAGCAAGGAATTTAACGACGAAATCGCCAAAAGCTATCAAGAGGAAATTCAGCAGCTGAAGGGCAGGAGCATTGATGTGGCGTTCATTCCTGCGGATTTACGTCTGGAGGATAAATATTCATGGGCAACGGATTATTTTATGCAGGAAATTGGAGCAGCGGTTGTGTTTCCCATGCATTTTTGGGGTAGGTTTGAAGCCTGCACTATGCTGCAGGAAAAGCTCTATGGAAACAAAATTTGCAGCATCACCAAGGAAAACCAGAAATTTACGTTTTAACGGGTGCTGTGGAAAAAGCTTTTGCGCATTATCTTGAAGCAAATCGTATAAGCTGAATCAAAGGGGTGATCATCCTTTGCCCTTTTGGTGCAGGCAATGAGAATTGGGAGTGACTCGTATGAAGGGCAAAAATTGGCGGGAATATCAGCCGCAGAGAAGGCGGAAAAAAAAGCACGGACGTAGAAAAGGCGGAATGCTAACAAAGCTGATCATGGCGGTGCTTCTTTTTACATTGGGATACGCTGGGTTTCAAATATATTTTCATTATAGCAAGCCCTATGTGGTTGCGTTGGATCCAGGCCACGGAGGCATTGATTCGGGTGCCGTTGGGGTGATTCAGGAAGTGGAGTTAACAGAGCGTACGTCGGCAAAATTGGCGGAGCTTTTGAAGGCAGATGGACGCTTTCGGGTTGTGCTTTCCCGTGACGAGGGCGAGGATAAAAGCATAACCGACAGAAACAAATTGTTTCAAAGGGTAAAGCCCACTTTGGTGCTTTCCATTCATGCAAATTCAGGTGAGGATCCAGCTGCCTTGGGGTTTGAATGCTACCCTTCCCCGCCGGGCAAAGAAAACCATGAGGAAAGCTTGGCTTTTGCCCAGTACATAGCAAGTGAAATGGAAGCGGCAGGGGCAAGGCTTCGGGGAACGTATGGTGTGCGGTTTGGCTATTATGTTTTGGATGAAGATGGGGAAACCTCAAAGCTGTTAGTTGACTCCACAGATACGCAAATTTATGATTATGATACCTTTGGAATGTTAAAAAACATGACCTGTCCTGCTGTATTGGTGGAGCAATGCTTTGTGACCAATCAAGAGGATGTGGAGGAATTCGGCACAGACGAGGGGTGTGCAAAAGCAGCCCAGGCTTATTATCAAGCCATATGCAAGTATTTAGAGGATATGGAAAAGGATGCGGAAAAATAAAAACCACTGTTGATTGAATGGCACCAATGTTTTGAAATCTGCGAAAACCCCAAAAACCCTATTGCAAGTTACAGCAAAGCCTGTAGTATGCAATAGGGTTTTTTCTTTAGGGTGATAATAAGCATGATGGAAAAAGCTACCTTATGTCTAATTGCTTTTCCCTTAACCGATAGTTGGTTGTTTCTCGAAGCAGGGTATAAATGACAGAAACCATGGGGATAAAAATAAGCATTCCTGCGACGCCAAACAGACTGCCGCCTACGGTTACCGCAGCCAAAACCCATATGGGAGGCAAGCCGACAGAGCCACCCACTACCCTTGGATAAATCAGATTGCCTTCTATTTGCTGCAAAATCAAAAACAGAATGACAAAGGTAACAGCCTGTGTGGGGTTTACCGTTAAAATCAAGAAGGTACCAATAATACAGCCCACAAAAGCACCAAAAATAGGGATTAAAGAAGCAAAGGCAATAAGCACCCCCACCAGCAGCGCATAGGGAAACTGGAAAATGGCCATAGCGATGAAAAACAGCGCCCCTAAAATGACCGCCTCCAGACACTGTCCGGTAAGAAAGCTTGTGAAAATTTTGTGGGTTAAAGCGCAGATTTCAATGATTTGTTTAGCGTTCTTTTCGGGCAAAAAAGCAAAAAGCAGTTTACGCATTTGTCTGCCCAGGGTTTCTTTTTGCAAAAGAACATAGCAGGCAAAGACGAACCCAATAAAGAAAGTGGCAAAGGCGCTTAAAATGCCCTTGGCAACGCCGATGGTAGAATCAAAAAAGGTATTGGCGCCTGTTTTGAAAAAGTCGGTCATGCCGTTTATCAGTTCCTGCCAGTCAATTTGGAGGTTTTCTAACCAAGACAGCCCATCGGAATTGGCAGCAAGAAAACCATTCAGCTTTGCCACCAAAAGGGGCATCTTTTCGGGCAAGGCTTGAGCCAAATCTGCGATGGTAGAAGTCAACTGGGGCAATACCACAGCGGTTACAACAAACAGCAGGGCAACCACCAAAAGAATAGACACAAGCAAGCTCACGGGGCTTGCCAGCTTTTCCAAACGCTCGGCTTTCTTCCCCGTTGCTTGCGCCAACGCTTTTGCAAAAAGCAATTTTCGGATTCGTTCCATGGGAACGCTTAGAATAAAAGCAATGGCACAGCCTAAGATGAACGGAAATAAAATATCCAAGATAAAACCAATGGCGTTTAAAATAATCTCAAAGCGGTAAAGCCCGATTAGGATGATTAATGTAAAAACAATAAGACCTCTTATTTTACGAATATTTTTTCGATCAAGCTCCAAGAAGCAGCACCTACTTTCTATATTTTTTGGAATTAAGAAGCTCTTATTTTAGGGTGGTACACCAAAGAACCCCAAAAACCGTTTTAAAATAAGAATAATTTGGAATAGTATAGCATGCAGTAAAAGAAATAGCAACGAATACCCAAAGCCCTCAAGGTTTTGACCTTGTCTTTAGTTTAGCAAATTTTTGAAAAGTAAAAAATCAAACGTACTTAGGTTGACCTCGGTAACTGGTTGTAGTATTCTAATAGCAGAAAACTGGGGAAATTGAGGGAAGAACATGACGATTGGTATCTTTAAAAATTTAATCTTGAATTTATCCATGCTGGTGATTATAGCACAGCTTTTGACGAAAACAACGTTCGTGAAGCAATTTATGTTTTCCTATAAAACAGACTTAAAATCCAATATTGCCTTGGCGGTAATTTTTGGGCTTATCAGTATATTATCCACCTATACCGGGATCAATGTAAACGGTGCAATTGTGAATACCCGCGTTATTGGGGTAATGTCAGGGGGAATTATTGGGGGGCCTATTGTTGGTATGGGGGCGGCAATTATCGGTGGTTTGCACCGCTATTTTTTTGATGTGGGCGGCTTTACTGCGGTTGCCTGTGCCATTTCCACCTTTGTAGAGGGCATTATGGGGGTGCTTGCATCAAAATATTTGAAGAAGAATAACTGGAAGATGCGAGATATTTTTTGCATTGCCGCCTTGGCGGAAATTTTCCAGATGGTCATTATTTTGCTGGTGGCAAAGCCCTATGCGGATGCCTTGGCAACGGTAAAAATCATTGCGCTTCCTATGATTTTGTTTAATTCCTTGGGGATGGTTATTTTTATCTCGGTATTTAACTCCATTTTTATTGAACAGGATAATGAATCCGCCAAAAGAATTAAATTGGCGTTTGATATTTCCGAGCAGTGCCTCCCTTTTTTACGAAAAGGGATGTATAACAAGGAAAATATGGACGAGGTGACTAAAATGATTCTGGAAAATTCCAGAGATGGGGGCGTCGCCATTACAGACAGAGAGAGAATCCTCAGCTATCAATGCGAGGAGGTATCACTGAAAAAAGACTTTCAAGAAATGGGCTTGCCTGAAATTGTCCGTATGGTAATTGCCGAGGATGCCGTAAGGGTTGCGGAGGCAGCCGAGGAAAATGATATTTTTTATGAGAATTTAAAGAAATTTACCATTGTTGGGGCGCCTCTTCACAGCAAAGGCAGCGTGGTTGGGGTCATTTTGGTGTTTACCAAAAAATTCAAAATTTCCATTCAAACGGATAAGGACTTTGTGGACGGGCTGTCCAAGCTTTTCTCCACCCAACTGGAATTGGTGGAGGCCCAGAAACAGCGGGAGCTGCTGCAAAAGGCGGAATTTAAAGCCTTGCAATCTCAAATCAATCCTCATTTTTTATTCAATGCATTAAATACCATTACAGCTTTTTGCCGTGAAAAGCCGGACAAGGCAAGGGAATTATTGATTGTGCTAAGCACTTATTTTAGAAACACCCTCAACACAAATCAATATATGATTGATATTTACGATGAATTTTCTCATGTGGATTCCTATTTGCAGCTGGAAAAGGCTAGGTTTGAGGATAGATTGACGCTGATTATGGATGTTCCTAGGGATTTAAACTGTCAGGTGCCAAGCTTCATCCTCCAGCCTATTGTAGAAAATGCGGTAAAGCATGGGGCAATGAAGCGCAGCGCAGGCAGTGTGGAGATTGCAGCACGGCAAACGGAGGAATTGGTAACAATTTCGGTAAAGGATTCGGGGTATGGAATCGGGCAGGACATTATTGATGCACTGCATCAAGATACGCTGGACAGCTCGAAGGTGGGGCTTTCTAATGTGGACAAAAGACTGCGGAGCATTTATGGTCAAAAATACGGCTTGGACATTAAATCTAGCACATCGGGGACGGAAATCATCATAAAAATTCCATTGAACAAGGGGGCGGAAAGTGATGAAAATAGCAATAGTGGATGACGAAAGGCCATCCAGAAGCGAATTACGGCACTTGATTTGTGATTGCTTTGCAGAGGCTGAAATTATGGAGGCCGCTTCCGGGGAAGAGGCAATGGAATTGTTTTTGAAAGAAGACTTTGATTTGATTTTTATGGATATTAATTTAGGGGATATTGATGGGACAACCTTGGCGGCTATGGCAAAAAAAGCCCAGCCGAATGTTGAAATTGTTTTTGCAACGGCATACAATAATTATGCGGAAAAGGCCTTTGACATTGACGCCTTAAACTATATTTTAAAGCCCTTTGACCCCAAAAGAATTGAACAGACCCTTCAACGTTATATGAAAAAACGTACGAAGGACTGCATTATCAAGGAAATGGGGAAGGAAGAGGAAAAAACCCCTATTTCAAAAATTTCAATCACTTGCGATAAAAAGATGATTTTGGTGGATATTTCGGATATTGTATACATTGAAACGGGAAACCGTGCTTGTATTGTGCATATCAAAGGAAAGTCCTACACGGCGGCTTGCTCCATGAATTCTTTTGAGGAACGGCTAAAGGAAAACGGCTTTTTTCGCATTCACAAAAGCTATTTGATTAATTTAAAATATGTGATAGAAATTTATCCATGGTTTAACAATACCACCTGTGTCAAAATGCAGGGCTACGAAAAAGAGGTTTTAACTGTGGGAAGAAATCAGATTAAAGAGCTAAAGCAGCTTTTTAGTATGTAGCGTGTGAAGGCAACACCGCACAATTCGCGGCTGACACCTTGTATGCCCATCTGCTTGCATCTTTTCCGTCAGTCTGCACAAAAATGCTCGCAAATACTTCTGGTATTCACTGCGCTTTTTGTTTTGTCTGACGAAAAATCTGACTGCACAGTTGGACGAACAGAATTATGCGGTATTACCTTAAAAGAGCGAATTCTTAAAAAAGGAAAGGCTCTTTTTTTATTCCTTGAAAAACATAAATGCAAGGAAAAGCACAAGGAAGCACTGAATCGGCAGAGTTCACAAATGAGGTGGGACAAATTTGGAAGGTAAAAAGTTGTAAAAAAACAGGAAAAATACGGTGTTTTTATACGACTTTATTTATATTTATTAAAAACAGATTAAATGGGGATGCATTTTGCACATGCATTTTGACATTTTGTGCTTTGATTTTAACCAGTGACACTAAAAAACGGTACAGGATGAAAGAAATGCGTTATTCTCTTCCTATCAACATATTTCTTAAGGAATATGTAATGTATGCCGCCTGAAAAATCAGACGGCATAAGCCCTGTTCTTGACAGGCAAAAGAACTTATACAATACTAATTTCTATTTATGAAAGGAAGGGAAAGTTATGATTAGTTTCTTCGTATGTCTAGCAATTCTCATCGTTGGGTATTTACTGTACGGTGCTTTTGTGGAAAGAACCTTTAAGCCCGATGACAGACCAACGCCTGCCACCACAATGGCGGACGGAACAGACTACGTAGTAATGAGCAACCCCAAAATTTTTCTGATTCAGCTGTTAAACATTGCGGGGTTAGGTCCTATTTATGGTGCAATTGCAGGCGCATTATGGGGGCCATCCGTATTTTTATGGATTACTTTCGGTACTATTTTTGCAGGTGGTGTGCATGATTACCTTGCAGGTATGATTTCCATGCGTCACAAAGGCACCAGTATTTCAGAAATTGTTGGTATTTATCTTGGGCCCTTAATGAAAACAGTAATGCGTATTTTCTCTGTTGTATTACTTGTTTTGGTAGGTACGGTTTTTGCAACAGGCCCCTCAGCCTTATTGGCAATGCTGACACCGGATGCATTCAATGCGAAATTCTGGTTGGTAGTGGTTATTGCATACTATTTCTTAGCAACATTAGTTCCTATTGATAAATTGATTGGTAAAATTTATCCAATCTTTGGTATTTGCCTTATCGTTATGGCGCTTGGCGTAGCCGGTGGAATTATCATCAAGGGCTACACAATCCCAGAAATTAGCTTTAGCAATCTTCACCCCAAGGGTACAGCAATTTGGCCATTTATGTTTATTACCGTTGCTTGTGGTGCGATTTCAGGTTTCCATGCAACCCAGTCTCCTTTGATGGCTCGTTGTATGAAGAGTGAAAAAGACGGTAGAAAAATTTTCTACGGCGCCATGGTTTGCGAAGGTATCATTGCATTGATTTGGGCAGCAGCAGGTGTTGCATTCTATGAAACTACAGGCGGCTTGGCGGAAGCAATTACAAGACTTGGCGGTCAGGGCGGCGTTGTATATGAAATCTGCAATACTCTGCTTGGACCTATCGGTGCTGTAATCGCAATGATTGGTGTTATTGCTTGCCCCATTTCTTCTGGCGATACAGCCTTCAGAAGCGCTCGTTTGGTAATCTCTGACTGGTTTAAAATTGATCAGCAGAAAATTAAAACCAGACTTATGGTTACCATTCCACTCTTAGCAATTGGTGCGCTTCTTTCCCAGGTTGACATTACAGTTATGTGGAGATACTTCTCTTGGAGCAACCAGACATTGGCGATGATTGCACTTTGGGCAGGCGCAGCATATTTACGCAAGAACAATATTTTACCTTGGATTGCAGCAGTTCCCGCAACATTTATGTCTGCGGTAAGCTGTACCTATATTTTGATGGCTCCCGAAGGCTTTAAATTAAGCGCTGCAATTTCTTACCCAGCAGGAATTGCTTTTGCGGTTATTTGCTTAGGCTTGTTTATCGTCAAGGTTATGAAAAAAGCTCCTTCCATGGATCAGGAGATTACAAAGAATATTTAATGCAAAATGCGTTTTAAAGACGCTAGGATTGTCGATTACGTAGCCCTCTTAGAAAAAACTACTTCCTTCTGGTTTTTTCTCAAATAGTAACACCAAAGAAAATGAGCTCCTTTTGTTAGACAACCGGGTCTAGCCAAAGGGGTTCATTTTCATGCTATCCGAAAAAAGTTTTGAAGAGGCGAAAAGCACCAAAATGTATGCAAAGATGGAAGGAAAGGAATGGGGTTTGCTGAAAAAGGATAGTATGCTTAGAGTGAAAATATACTGCAATGCGCCTGAAGAAGCCGATAAATCCTCAAAGAAAAAGGGCTTTACACCAGGCAAGTTTGCGTATAAACTATTCATATGTATGATTAGGCTTGTTAGAATATCTAGGAAGGGAAGTATTGAAAAATGGAAATCAGAACCAGATTTGCGCCCAGCCCTACGGGTTATATGCATATCGGAAATTTGCGTACGGCGTTATATGAATATTTAATTGCAAAATCTCAAGGCGGAAAATTTATTTTGCGTATTGAAGACACAGATCAGGAGCGCTTGGTTGAGGGCGCAACGGATATTATTTATAATACCTTGAAAATGACAGGGCTGCACCATGACGAAGGCCCCGACGTAGGGGGAGAATATGGCCCTTATGTGCAGAGCGAAAGAATGGGCATGTATATGGATTATGCCAGGGAATTGATTGAAAAGGGCGAGGCATATTACTGCTTTTGTACCAAGGAACGGTTGGAAGGCTTGAAGGAAAGTAATGGAGAGGGTGCTGCCTTTGCCAAGTACGACCGCCATTGCTACCATTTATCCAAGGAAGATGTGCTGGGTAAACTGGATGCAGGCGTGCCCTTTGTCATTCGTCAAAAAATGCCCGAGGAAGGGACAACCACCTTCAATGATTTGGTTTACGGCGAAATTACAGTGGAAAATAAAGAGCTGGATGACCAGATTTTGATGAAGGCGGATGGATTTCCTACCTATAACTTTGCAAATGTGGTGGACGACCACTTGATGAA
>JAQUSU010000007.1 GCA_028710085.1 Anaerotignum sp. | reverse complement strand
TTTTCCAGCCTGTCTTTAACATTTTTGTTGAAGGCTTGATTTGTTATGCCTATACTATCTTAAAATTTTTGCTTTCTATGAATTGTTATTATTTTAAAATTTTCACGTGGAGTTTTGCTCTTCTCTATTAGTATATGAAAAAACCACCTAAACGTAATCGTCTAAGTGGCTTTAATCTTCTTCCCATTCTTTCATCTGTTCGCTTTTTTTCTTTTCCTCAGCAATGTCCATTTCCAATTCTTCAATGGTTTTTGCCGAAGTAATAACAGGCCCGTCGTAATATACTGTTATTTTATCTTGCTCCATTCTATACCATACTCCTTTACAAATTCATCGAGAACCATCTCGTGGACTTCTACCTCTGAACTATTGTAATAAACTTTCTTGTACTTTTCAACCCTTTTATCAAATAAACCTGACGTAAAAATTTTATTACCCGATTTGTATGTGTAAACTGTACCATCATGACACGCTACTATACCAAGATTGTATTTATGTGAACCATTAGATGTGAAATCTTTACCAGTAGGTGGTATGTTTGTCGGGTGGTTATGAATGCTGATTAAAGTAAATGGCTCGTTTTCAGCTATCGCTTTATTTAAACTACGATTGTAAACAACG
Organism: Anaerotignum sp.; assembly: GCA_028710085.1. Taxonomy (GTDB): domain Bacteria; phylum Bacillota; class Clostridia; order Lachnospirales; family Anaerotignaceae; genus Chakrabartyella. The sequence continues at coordinate 50,020 of JAQUSU010000007.1, read as the reverse complement.
TTATAAACTACATTGCTATTCACTTGCCTGCCAACTACCTCTCCAGACAAGCTATTGATCAAGCATAAATCCTCATTGTGGGTTCCTTTTCTATGAATAAGCATTGCCCTTGCTTGGTCATATATCTGCGTATTAACCTTTACATTGTTAGTAATATGCTTAAATTTGTCTTTATATTCAGAAGAATTAATGTAGTCAATATCTACTTTTGCGTTATCAAGTCCTGCGTTCTTCTTGTTGGTAATACCCCTTTCAAATGATTCCTTTAATTTTACTGGAATACCTCCCGCTTTTTCCAGTTCTGCCGTTGTATGCCTAGCATCTTTTTTACCATAACCAGCAACCTGTGACCTACCAACCTGTTTTTTAAACCCTGTTTGTTTTAAGAAATCCTTTTCCCGTTCCTGCCAACTTTTTATTTTTGCGCTTGCTTCATCCGTAGGTAATCCAGCAGCCTCCATAGCTTTTTTCTCACGCTTCCACCGCCGTATATTACGTTCAATGTTTCGTTGCTGTAAGGATGCTTCATATTCTGTCATTTTCTGGCCGTTATATACCACGTTTTTTGAATTATATTCCTTTAATTCATCATCTGTGTATGCTCGTGGAGATCCTTCGAAATATGGATAAAAGCTATGCCGGCAGTTCCACCCTCCAAGACCTGCGCCTGTTCCATAACCCGTGGAGCCTTTAAAATCAGGATACTTGTTGCTCTTGCCGCTTAAGCTGAATACTTTTCCCTGCCACTCTGCATGAGAAGGCCTGGCACCTCCATGTGCAGTAGTCTCCACAAGATCACTGTCCATTTGCTCTGCCCGTGTCTCTTGCAATTTTAAGGCTGTCTGATTCACTCCGGTAACAACCGCACGTCTTACAGCAGTTTCCAAGCTGTCTGTCTTACCGGTGGGGTATGTAATGGCGCCAACACCATGACGGGAAAGGTCTTTAACTGCGTTTCTGACACTCGTCTCCTTGTCAAATGCGCCGCTTATAATTTGCATGTATGCCCGATCCAAAGCATTTTCCAGCTGCTTTGTTGCAGTACCGGCGGTTGTATTTGTGAGGTTTTGAAATAGCCCATTTGTTTTCATTATTCCCGCATTAAGCACGTTCAGCAGTGCCGGAGAAGCGGAGATGGGCGGAACGTCAAGCCCTGCAGCTTTATATATCCCATCATCGAACTTAAGCGCCTTCATACCTGCTTCTTCCATCAGGATTTTTATTTCTTCCTGTGTCATGTCGGTTCTGTTTGCCAAGGCTTTTATGATCCAGTCCTCAAAACCGCCCAACTCAATCAGCTTATCTCTCTGCCATTGGGCTGCAGGTATATAATAATCGTAAGTGCTTAAGCGCCTTGCCATATCAGCAAGAATATCCTGCTCCAGCTCACTGTACAGCTCAATGAGATGATCGGGAAGCTGCTCAATATACTTTGGTTTCAGCATTATTCATCACCAAACCCCATCAGCATATTATTACTCTGTGTTTCTGCAACTTTCGTTTTCGCTTCTTCCTCCGTCTCACCGAAGAAGCGGGCCCGATATTCCCATTTCTGCCGGATACCGTCCCTTATTTCCTGAAGAAACTGTTGCTTTTCTGCCGCTGTATCTTCGATGATGCTATCGTCAAAATTAACTGTAACCTGAATTTCTTCCCTGTATTCCAGCATAGCCGCAATTGCCTTAACCAGATTCGTCAAAGCCCCTTCAAGGATCAGCTCATGCTTTCTGAGGTTTTGATATAGCTCTGACTTTTCACTAACTACCTCGGTTGCCGTTTTTACCCCGCTGTTTTCGAATTTATATCTATCTTCGCCCAGGCCGCACTTATCCGATAACAGGCTTAATGTCCTGCTGATTGCCTTTTCATGGGCATCCGCTCTGATTTCCATGTTGATTTCCTGTATTTTTTGATTCTCTTCCCCCTCAATGCCCAAGGAATAAAATTCTGTATCATTATCATCAAAAAGTGGCGTAATGGTTCCGCTGTCCTCAATCAGCATTCTTGCCATTGTATTAGGCACAATAATTCTCTTTTTGCCTAAGCGGAATTCGTTCAAATAACTGTCATACACCAGATCCACGCCCTCAAGCTGATCTATTGCATTGGCATAAACTGAAACGCCCATAGGGCAGTCCAGGTCCACATTATTCACAATGTTTGGTGTAATAATCTGAAACCATGGAATGCTGCTTCCTGTGCTGTATTCCTCAACCAACCCTTCCGGAAGCTCAACGGCGGTTAAATTATTCCCGTTTCTCTCAAACATGCGATTCTTGATTACACAAAATCCGTTTTCCTGCCTTTCGTGAATGTTGAGGTATACCAGTTTCTTTTTGCCGTTGACACGTTCACTGGCAAATGCGCAGCTTAATATTTCCCCATTGTCCCACTGTATTGGATAAATCATACTTGCACGAATATAGTCAATGCAAATCTTCGCACCGTCCAGATATTCCACAAAGGCCCCAGTCCCCAGGGCGTATGCTATTTCAAGAAGCTGGTTTCCTTTTATGCGGAAGTTATTGGCTTGAAGAACCTCATGCACGGCACTATTGATAGCTTCATCATCGATTACGATACTAACCTTTTCGTTTAGCTCAAGGTTTGCCCAGTCCTCACAAATCTTTTTGGCCATACCTAGGGTCTTTCTGGTTCTGTTTATTTTCTTCATGCCGTTATACTGCCTGTAGTTGTGAAACTGGACAACCTTGCCTTTGTACCAGCTAAGCCACAACCCTATCCTTGCATAATAGCTGCTGTCAACTGCATCGTAACCCTCTTTGCTTAAATACTGTAAAATCGCCTGCATTCAAATCACCCCCCTTATATACTCATAATCGCTTTCATATACGGCTCTGTGCTGTATTCCTGGGCATCAAGGCTGTCAATATTGGTCGTGCCATCATCCAGCCTTTTGTCCTTTGTAATATATTTGCTGTCCCACAAAGCAGTCCGAAAGGCCTCTATGGTGTGGATACAGTTCTTTGATATTTTGTATCGATCCGAAGACATCAACCTGCAATAAAACCTGATTCTGTCGTTTACCTCTTTTTTCATTGCCGGCTTAATGGAGATTGCAATCCCTTTTTTGGCACAAGCATTTCTAAGCCCTTGGATTAACGTTGTTTCGGCGCTGTCACAGTAAGCTTCAGCAACCTTGTACTTTGCTTTGCACATTACCACAAAATCAACAAAGTCCTGCTCAAGCTGAGTAGGACTAATAATTTCTTTTCTATAATGTTCTTCCAGTGTCACAACCTCTTTCATGGACTGTGTAAAACCCGTACAGCTAAAAGCATGGGCGGATCCATTCCCTCCGAAGTCAACCCCGATCGTTCCAAAAGCAATCTTTGGTTTTTCTTTTAGGATGAACCTTTCTGCATCATCGGCAAATAAACGATATATAACCCCCTCTGCCGCAACCCACAAACCAAGTATGTACCGGTCGTAAAATATGGAGCCCTTATACTCTTTTTTCAGGTTCTCCACAAACTCTTTGGAGTTGAACGGATTATCATCAATCGTGTACTGCTGCAAATACAGATCTGCATCACTCTGCAGGAACTTGTGAAACCAGTGATTAGGCCCTTCTGGATTGCACGTTCCGTCAAACTTGCTGTAGCTTTTGTCTAAACGAGACTTTAGCATGGTGAACACGTCCTGATGCCATGTGACAACTTCATCACCGTAGCAATATTTAATGCTGGATCCTCGTATGCGGTTTACCTGGTTTATTTTATCAGCACCCAGGCAGTAACACTTTTCGCCAAACAGCATGGCCGTATTATCAGAGCGAATATCAGAAACAAGCTGCGTACCCCAAATGTTTTGAAGTGGCTCAATAATATTACGCTGCAGCGTACCCTTTGTATTGCCCAGGATAACCACAAGCCCGTCCCTGCCTGCCACAGCTCGTATTCGTTTCGGTATAACGTAATAATCCATATACGTTTTACCCGAACGAGTCGCCCCCGATTTGACGTTCCAGCGGGATTCAGCATTGTTCCAGAATTCCTTTTGCTTACTGCTTAGCTGCATGGTTGATCCCCTCCAGAATATCATCAAGCTTCTCAAAAAGCTCCTTGTCGGAATCGTCCTTCGGCTTATCCGACCAGCCTTTGAAATTATTAATCAAACTGAATTTCGCACCTTGCACACCTTCTCTGTCAAACAATCTGCGCTCAGCGTATTCTTCAATGAATGTTTTCGCGCGTGTAATCGTGTTCATGAATTCAGGTTTTGCTTGATAATTCAGCAAACTTAGGCGAGTGGAGAATCCCAAAGCCAAGGCTAATCCTGTAACCGTCGGGGGTTTTGGTCTTTTTTTATATATGATAAACCCTTTGTCTGCTTGCAACGGCTTACCTTCTTCATCTAGCCAAGGAATGCCCTCACATTCTTCAAAATAGGTTTCAATCAAGCCCTCTATTTCTTCTTTGCATTTATATTTAGGCGGTCGTCCGCCCTTGCCTTTTGGCATTTTACCGCCCTCCTTTTAGGCAATAAAAAAGCACCTCTAGGATGCTTAAGTATTAGTTTATATATCACATCTTTCTTGTTTTTCTAACTTACCCCTCATCAAATAATATGACTGGTCATATTTATGCACTTCCATATTGCATTTCTGGCATATTCTGGTTTTGGGTATGAAAAAACCGACACGATTAAATGTCGGTTAAGCTGTTACTCATATGTTTTTTTCTTTTTCTTTTCGCTTTGTTTTATTGTGGATCCGGTATTATCTACAGCTTCCTTCTTCTTGACTTCTTTCTTTTTTGGACTTTTATCACCCATATTAAACGCCACCTTTATTTTTAGTATAGCATAAAATTGACTAGAAGCATAATTTTTTAGTCAATCCCATACAAAAGGGCACCAGCTTACGCCAATGCCCATGGAGGTGTTGTAAAAATATCTACGGTATCATAATATCACGAAAGCACGTCCCCTGAGTCCCTATCTTTTTAGAGACAGCAAATTAAAAAACTTCCTCCGTGCCTCGTAAAACTGATTCTTTCCTGCCGGAACACCCAAATACTGATACGGAACACAATCAACTACATTACACAATATGTATTGAAAAATCTCGCTGTCTGCTTCGATTGCAGCCTGTTCAATTATTTCAATATCTCTTTGTAACTGTGCTCTTTTTACCGCTGTGTCTGCCGTTCTATCAGATATTTTGTTTCCCCCGCCAATTCCGCCGAAGCTAGGTGAAGATAGTTCCGTGATAGACCGCAGCTGTGATTGCTTCTCCCTGTACTGTCTGCAAAAATATTTTAGCTCCCGATAGTGGTTGTCAGAAATATTGTAGCTCTGTAGCTTTAAATCTCGTTCTTTTCCCAACAGCATCACCCCTTAACAATTTCCTCTATGACAGCATCAACCGCATCCTCTTCGGAATGATACTCCCCTGATGCAAACTCTTGCTCAAATCTGTCATAGGCTTTTTCAAGTAACTTATATTTGAATAATTCTTCAAAATACTCTCTTGTCATATCATTAACGCCTCCTCTACAATTTACTTATAATTCGCTGTAAACACCTGGCCACAGTAGGCTGCGATATCTTCAACTTTTTCGCTATTTCTATTTGGTTGTATCCTTTGATTTTCATTTGCAAAACCTGTGTTTCCTTCTCGGTTAGTTTCCCTGAAAGCTCTTTGAAACAAAAGCTCAGTGATACTTCACCCTCATATTTATCTGGGATTGCTTCAAAAATGTCTAGCTCTTCACCCTCAAAATGCGTTATGTTATCAACATACTTAATTCTATTTCTTTTTCTTTCAGCTCTGAGAAAATTCAGCATGTAATTCTTAATAACCTTTACCGCATAAGTTGAAAGTGTATAACCCATATCTGGATTGAATTTTTCGCAGGCTTTCTAAAGCCCTATTAGACAAATTTGTTTTGCATCTTCATCATTGGCATACCACGGAAAATACTTATGCAGGATAAAATATGCAAGGTCAATATTGGCGTCAAATAATTCTTGTCCCATATCATCACAAGGGCAAAAGTCGACTTTTGCGCTGGCCAGCAAATCCCTTTCCCCCTTTCTGGTTATTCTTGTGATTGTCCCTTCTTCTTCGCTTTATACTTTGTATCCATTAGCTTTGCTAAATTAGCAGCCGTTTCCGTTAAATTCCTATCTCCCGTAAAAAACCCGTTGCGGTTCATCAAAAGAAGTTGTCCCCTTGAAATCAGTTTTAAATTTCCAATGTCAACATTAAGCTTATTCCTATCAAGGAAAATAACTACATGATTCCTTGGTACCTTACCGCGAACATTCTCCCAAACAACGTTATGCTTTAATCTCCATTTTTTTGGCTCCGCAACCTTGATTTCTATGTATCCATCTTTGCTAACCCTCTCGCTGCCAACAGGCTTATGATTATGGGGCATTTGTCCGTTCTTAAACCATGTTTTTTCACTGCCGGCATAATAGGTACCCTTTTTGCCTTTGTTACAAGGGATGTGCCCCTTTGGAAAATGCCCTGTAAGACCACTGCTTATCTTATGGTTTTTCTTATACGCCTTAATTTGTTTCACTAAAACATTGGTACCAAATTCTTTATTGAACAATTCTGTCAACTCCAAATTTGAAATTCCTTCGGCATTTGCCACGATGAAACCATTCATTTCAGCAGTAAACTTCATTGGGTATCACCCTTTATTCCTAACAGCGGAATCGCCACCGTGTCCCCCGTGCGATAATCGTCAACAAACCTTTTCGCTTCAAGGGCAAGAGACCCATTATCAATAATTGACCTTGCGATTTTCTCCATGGCCACTGTTCGCTTAATTTCACGGTCAAGGCCTGCTTCATCCAAATCTTCATCCGCAAGCCGTTCTATTTGGGCAAATAAATGATTGTTCAAATCTGATAAAGTATTTTTCATGCTTATCCCTCCTTGTATTTTTCAATTCTTGCTTTCAATGCTCCAAGTAACGCCTCTTGTGTGCCGCTCTTATTATCCAGTGCCTTGATAACATCACCATCCACTGTATCCTCTGCAATCAAATGATGAATGATAACGGGCTTTTTCTGTCCCTGTCGATGCAGCCTTTTGTTTGCCTGTTGGTACTGCTCTAAACTCCAGGTAGGCCCATACCAGATTACATGGTGCCCGCCATCCTGAAGATTAAGGCCGTATGCGGTACTCATAGGATGGGCTAATAAAACGTCAATCTCACCATTATTCCAATCGGTTTCATCCTTTGCACCACCAAAAACTCTCACCCGAAGATTTGTTTTAGAAAGCTCCTTTAACAGCCTGTCCTTCTCGTGCTGGTACCCATAAAACACCAATGCATGTTCACCGGCAAGCCCGTCAATTAACTCCATGAAAGCAGCTATCTTGCAGCCATGGATAAGCTGGGCATTATGATTCCCATCGTAAACAGCGCCGCCTGCAAGCTGTAACAACTTTCCTGTAAGGACTGCAGCCATATCTGCCGTTATTTCTTCATCGTTAATTTCAAGCAGCATTGTCTTTTCCAATGTTTCATATGCTTTTCTCGCTTTGCTATCCAAAGCCACAGGGGTGTTTACCGTTACACAATCAGGCAGCTCCAAATAATCCTCTGCTTTCATGGAGATACAAATATCACCAATCAGAGTTTCTATTTTTTCCTCCGCACCATTCTTGGGCTTGTATGTAAACACCCTTTCTGCAGAACGCTTGTCTGGACTAAAATATCTTTCACGGAAGCCGCCAATGGTTCTACCTAGCCGTGCACCTTCATCCAGCAAGTAAAGCTGCGCCCATAAGTCGATCAAGTTATTGGGTGCAGGGGTACCCGTCAGCAAAACAATTCTCTTTACCCTTGGCCTGATCCGTTTCAGTGCCTTCCATCGTTTTGTACTCTGGTCTTTGAAACTGCTGCTTTCATCCACAACAACCATGTCAAACGGCCAGTCATTCCGGTAATAATCCACCAACCACTCAACATTTTCCCGATTAATCACATACAGATCCGCCGTGGCAGCCAATGCTGCTACACGTTTATTCTTGCTGCCAAGCACTGTGGAGATTCTAAGATTTTGTAAGTGCTCCCACTTCGCAGCTTCTTTACTCCAAGTTGCTTCGGCTACCTTCTTTGGGGCAATTACCAAAACCTTATGTATTGCAAAACGGTAATATTTTAATTCCTTTACCGCCGAAAGAGTCGTAACAGTTTTGCCTAAACCCATATCTAGGAATAACCCCAAAGCTGGCTCTTGTAAAAGTCTATCAACACAATACTGCTGGTAATTATGGGGCGCAAACTTCATACATATCACCCTCTTCGCATCGAACGGAATAAATAAACTGATCTACTCTTCCGATAAATTCATCCACGCTTTCCTTGCTGTCCAGTACCAAAACCCTTTGCCCCAGCTTTTCCAATTCCTTATGTTTTGCTATCTGCAACGGGGTAGGCTTTTTCCCCGGTGCTTTTAGTTCCACCAAAGCCGTCACCCCGGAGAAGAAAACAATTCTATCGGGCACCCCGTCGTTTCCTGGGCTTACCCACTTATAAGCCTTACCTCCCATTTCTTTTACTCGTTTTACGAGGTACTGCTCAATTTCTTTTTCTCGCAAAAAATCACCTCCATTTTCGCTAACTACAATCTATTTCCCTATATATACGTGTATATGGGCGCAGGCGGATATATTTATATATTCTCTTTATTATATTAATTATTAAAAAAGATTGTAGTTTTGTAGTTTTATATACTTAAACCCTTGAAATATCAACATTTTCGCCGACTACAAACCCAACTACAATCTAAAATTTAATTGTAGTTTTGTAGTTTGGGTTTTTCTAAAAACTACAATCTCAAAACGGACTTTGTAGTTGCTCTTTTTTAAACCCTCTTTGACTTTTACAATACCCAAACGGTTGTGGATTTTGTAATCTACTCCATCCTTTTACGCTTGCAATAATACTGTTGATTTCGGCGGTATCACTATTCTTTATCATCCTTGGATCACACCCCAACGCTTCGCACCACACTTCCAGCGCACAAACTTTCTTCCTGGGAACCTGCTCACCGTCACAGGTAGCGTTCCCTTCCCAGAACATTCTGCGTTGCTCCAGCTTCCAGCTAAGCCAATCCGCGGGTACCTTTTGTTCCAAGAAATCTGCAATAATACCCTCTCTTGTGGAAGCCTTTCTGTGGCTTTCCTGCTGCTCCTTGGCCGCTTTTTCCACCCCACCTGACAAATACAAAGGCTCTCCGATTTTAAACCGCATGGCAGCCTCTGCCCAAAGCTGGTCTATGTCATTGTCCAAATCAGACCAAACGCTTTTCTTGGCTTTTCTTTCACCTACTACCACAGGCCAAAAGCGGCGGTTTCCCGTTCTATCTGTTAAAAATTCCGCATCATTGGTGGTACCAAAAATGATACACCGACGGGGCATTTCTTTTACATGCCTGCCATAAGCAGCACGAAACCGATCCGCCTGTTGGCTTAAAAACTGCTTAATTCGGCCAACATCGCTTCTATTAAATGCATCCAATTCACCGACCTCAACCAGCCACACCCCCTGCAGGAGTTCACTAGCCTCTTTCCCTTCAAAGGTTCTTATGGAATCGTTAAACCAGCCTTTAGACATTTTTGCAAGCAAGGTACTTTTGCCGATACCCTGAGGGCCTGTAAAGATTGTCATATAATCAAATTTAAAACCCGGTATGTAGGCTCTGGCCACTGCTGCCGTAAAAGCCTTACGCGTAACCGCCCTTGTGTATATGCTGTCCTCTGCACCCAAATAATCTATCAAAAGAGTGTCAAGCCTAGGGGTGCCATCCCACTTTAGTTCATTCAAATACTTTGTTACATCATTGAAAGAGTTCTTATTACTGTGCAGGGAGAGTGCACCGTCTATCTTTGCAGCGCCGGATATTCTATAGCTTTTTTCTAGGTACCAGTAAAGCCCCTGATTGTCATTATCATCCCAAAAACGTCGTTTTATTTCAGTATTCCATGGCAACGCCCCCAAGACTTCCCCTCTGCCAGCGAACTCATTGATAGCAAACTTCCCCTTTAAATTTCTGTCGTTCTCGAGAATAATCCAAACGTTATCAATGGTGCTTTCCGGAAGCCCTGTCTTTGGGTGTACCCTAAGCCGGCGCATCCATTCAAGGGTATCCTCTGTTTCTGCAAAACCTTCCTGTATATCCTTAAACTCTGCCTCTGCTTGCTCCATACGTTCCTTTTGAAGCAGAGCAAGAACGTCCTTATCCTCTATTGCCTTACGGCACATCAGGTCATAGCTGGGCAATTTATTTGTAGGAGTACCTTCTTTTGCATCATCGTCCTGATCTCCAAACAAATGCAGACGTACCAGGTCAAAGGCGTTCACCAGCTGCCCGCTGCATGGATCCGTGGCATGATGGGAGAAAAGAAATTTTTCATCATCGTAAACAATGGCACCACCTGTTGTAGAACCACCTGCAAAGGTATATCTGTCGGCCTGCTCCGTGGATGCATAAACACCGGGAAGAAAGGCATCAATTGCCTGTACAACGCTGTAAATCCTGCAAAATGCACCTACAGTACCTCTCTTTTCCGTTGGATCTCCCTGCTTTGCTGCTGACCTTTCCCGTAGTTTCTGTTCTCCCGGTACCTGTGGCCAAGATGCAACATTTAACCAATTTTCATAGGTGCCAAGCATTCCATCCGCAGACAATAACGGCTTATCTTCATAGGTAAAGACGTATTCGCTATCTACACAACAACTGGGCCAATACATTAGGCGTTCTACTTGAAAGGTCGTAGGATCAAACCAGTGCATCTCCGGCTGTATTAACGCCGCCAATTTACGAGCTATGGGCTCGTATTCTTCCGAAAACATCTTTCTATCCGTAGGCACCACAACACGAAGCCTGGGCGCTGCAGGGCTATGCTTTCTGGTAGAATATACTGCATATAACATACCTAGGCTTGAAAGGCGCTGCAGTATGGCCTTGGTGCTTTCAGGTGGGCAATTATCCATATCCAGGGTAATTACATCCCTGTTTAGTACCGTACCCTTTTTACGCCGTCCTGTTAGGCTGCCGCCGATAAAGCCACCCACATCCTTCAGCTCGTCCTGCTGGTTTTTTTTCATACCCATATAAGCCGAAAGAGTTTCCTTCCCCCGCAAAGGGGTACGGAGCTTTTCAAATAATTCTGCGATACGCATAGTCTGAGGCTGCCAGTTCGTGGCCTTTCTGCTACCTGCAGTAGATATGGTTATTTGTCTGTCATTTTGCAAAATGTGTCACCTCAGTCTTTCGTAAAATAATCCCCCACCCAGCCATCTGCAGCCATAGGCAAACCCGGCGCAAACGGTATAGGCTGGCTCATAATTTGGCAAACCTTTTCAAGGTTAGCCTTTTCTTTTTCTATTTCAATAATAACTTCATCATGAACATGAAAAACAATTTTGTATCCTTCGGTTTCCAAAACAGTCAATGTATATGCCAAACAATCTCTTGCTATTGCCTGTACCACATTTTCCGTTAATTTCCCGCCGTAGGTTTCTGTAGGCTCCCAATTCTTAGAAGTCTGGTTCATTCCGTAATATCCAATGGACTCATTTCCCCATTGATTCAAGGTTAAATGAGGCTTTGCATAAAAAAGCTTTCTCCCGGAAGGAAGCAATATTGTAAGGAAGTCCTGCCCCTTTGTTATATCTGCTTCTCTTGCAAAAACAAGTCCATGGGTACCAACAGCTCTACCGCTTTTAATCGCCTGTATGGCAGCGTGCTCTAAAGCTTTCCAGCACCTTACGATGGCTTGGTTCGCCCCTCTCCACTTACCCACAATCTCGGGTAATTCTTCCTCAGGTATCCCCATTTTCAACGCACCCATGTTGATAAGTGCCCCAGGACCACCGTTATATCCTAGAGCAAGGGTAGCAACTTTTCCCTTTTGCCTTAATGCATATTCAGGCGTTCCTTTTACAATCTTTTCAATAGGCACCCCAAACATCTGCGCCGCTGTGGCCTCGTAAATTTTGCCGTGGGTACGAAATACTTCAAGCACCCAGTTTTCCCCCGCAAGCCAAGCAACCACTCTCGCCTCAATGGCCGAAAAGTCAGCATCTACAAAGACTTTTCCGTTCTCTGGTATAAATGCAGTTCTAACCAGCTGGGAAAGGGTGTCCTGCACGCTGCCAAACGTAAGCTGAATAGCAATGGGGTTTTTTAATTTCACAAACTTTCTTGCCAAATCCAAATTTGCACCATGAAGGTACGTTCTTGGAAGGTTCTGCACTTGCACCAAACGCCCTGCCCATCTCCCGGTACGATTGGCGCCATAGAATTGCAACGTACCCCGCAACCGTCCGTCAGCGCATTCGGCTCGTGTCATAGCCTTATACTTTGACACGCTTGTTTTTCCCAACTGTTGCCGAAGCTCTAAAACCCTGCGAACAGCAACGGGAATTTCCGTATCCAGCATTTCACCCACAGTTTCCTTGGTAAGGCTGGGCATTTCTATTCCCGTTCTTTCTTCGATCCATCTTTTCAGCTGAGCCACACTATTGGGATTCTCAAGGTTTGTAATTTCCCTAGAGGTATTTGTAGCCTTTTCCGTAGCCACACTATCACAAAATAAAGCCCCCTCTATAAGCTGAAGGTCAATCGCAACGCCTCTTTCATTCTGTATCTGGTCTAAAACCCATTGACTTTGTACTAGCTCCGGCACAGGGAAATTAGAAAGTCTGTTTTCAATTTCCATTTCTGTAACAACGTCTTGCTTGCAGTATTCTTTGAATAAATTCCACCGCTCTGGCTCATGTCCCGGAAGGGTTCTTGTTCTATTGCCATTGGATTTTGAAGGCTTGCACGGAGAGCAGAAAGTTTTAATTAAAGCTTTGCCTGTTGTCAATTTCTGCTTTTCTTGGGGTAATCCTATTGCTTTACCCGCATCTTCGAGTTTAGCCACATATCCGCAATAAAGACTATGCATCATCGTGCAACGCCATTGTTTTAACCATGCTGTTCTTTCTTTTTCCTCTAAGCCAAAAAATTTAGATAAGCAATACCACTCAAAAGCAGCATTATAAGCGTGCTTTATGTAATCGGGATCTAAAAGTAAATTTTGTACAAAAATCGGTAATCCGGATTTGGTTAGGTCGATAATCTCCACCGCCCCGCCGTCAATACTATAGGCTAATAGTAATATTGAAAAATCCGGGCTTTGAACATATTTGTAAAGCCCGGACTTGTTAATATCAACGGAAGAGAAGGTTTCAATATCGACTGATATATGCCCCCTCATACCCGATTACATAGGTAAGCCGGTGATCGGGTTAATGTTGCCTGTGTGTGCTGCTGGACCGCCCATAGGCATTGCCGCATATCCGGCAGACATTGTGGGGCCTCCCATTGGCATTGTGGCTGTAGGTCCACCCATAGGCATTGCCGCATATCCGGCAGACATTGTGGGGCCGCCCATTGGCATTGTGGCTGTAGGTCCACCCATTGGCATAGAAGCAATAGGAGTTTCAAGTCCTGCGAAGTCACTCTCTGCATTTGCTCTGCCGCTTAAAGGCTCCCCATCTCTGGTTTTCATAACATTCCCCAGACCACAGCCCACTCCTCTGCTTCCACTGTTATCATAAGGGAAGAAATTCACTGTCACACGAGCATACATCCCGCTATAAATATCTGTTTCGGCCAGCTGCACCTTTGTATTTGAAATATGAACAACCATGGGCTGTTGCTTGCTAGATGCGGTTACAACCCAATGTCCCTTGCACTCTGCGCCAAAGGCTTCCCCTGAAGGTCTAACTCCGTCACCGTCATAAATCACAGGGTATCTTAACTGAGGTCGCGAACCCTTCCATTTGTCATTTACACCCTGTTCATATGCAACCTGTAAAGCCGAAACAAGGTCATTGTATGTAACTATATCTGTCTTTGGAATCAAAATTGTGCAGCTATATTTCGCTTCTCCGCCGTTGCTGCTGTAAGGCCTGGAAAGATGTTCAAAGGAAATTCTTACTTCACCTGTGAGGCATTTTGTTGCGATATTCTGATACATAAAATCATCCTTTCGTATGTGTAATTAGTTGTTAGTTTCAAGACCTGCAAAGTCTGCCATTGCAGGGTTGTAGTGTTCCCGGGGGTCACTTTGTGGTGCAATTGTAGGCTTACCCGGAGGCTTCACCACATAGTCGGCCAGCATTTGTGTAAAGCCCTTTTTGCCTAGCATCTTTTCACAATCTGTGAGGGTAATTGGTACACGGTTGTAAAGCAGAGATTCATCAATTCCTGATGTGGCTAAGGTTTTATACGCCTGGTCAATATCATTAAAGGCTCTGTTGCTGCGCCCTTCTACCACCTTCCAACCGGCAATGTTTTTGCCTGCTAACAATGCGGTCATTGCGTAGTTCTCTAAAATGGAGTACCACTTTTTTATATCAGTAGCTAAGGTAAGGCACTGGCCTACTTCTTCATCCGTTAGTGTTGGTGGGAGCTTGTCCAAAAACGCTGCTACCGCTTGCATACGTTCCATATACGCCCGGCAGGTGGCACGACACTTGCAAAAATGACTATCACACCAATGACCCACAACACATTCTCCGGTGCCATCATAAGCCATTTGTCCAACCGGCTTAATGCTTTGGCCCCAGGCATTGAGATCCTCACAGGTAATATCCCAAGAGGAAATATTGCTCATTCTAGGCTGTACAATATGTAAGGTGACGTCCTCAATGCTGTATAAAAGACCATACTTTTTCAAAGCACCCAACGCATAAAGCTTCATTTGTGGGTTTTCCGTACAATCCACTTTCACCGTTTTACCGTATTTAAAATCCACGATATGAAGATGCCCTCCACCAATCATGATACAATCGGCAGTTCCAAAACCTTCAGGAGCAATATGGGAATAGTCCACTTTCGTTTCAAACACTGCATAGGGCTTTGAAGTAAACATCATTTCAACGTCTTTTAGGTATTCCACATATGCATCCGTATAGTTATCTATATCCACTGCGTATAACTCGTGGCTCTTTATTTTGTTAAACTTCCGGGTAAAGGCACCCTTATCCATACCGTGAAAATGCCGTCTTGCTTTTAACTCGGCCAACTCATGGGCAAGAGATCCTTCCTGTGCAGATTCCCCTGCAGTATCCGGCAAAAGCGCTTCCATCCTCGCCGAAGGGGCACAGTGCAGCCATTTATCGGCCGCACTCGCAGATAATAAAGCATGGCTCATATCTGCGCCCCCATCCCTCTGATGGCCACTGCAAAGTCGTTGTATCTTTCCTGTGGAAGCTGCTGCAAAGTTTGTACGCCAAAGGACTGCATGAGTGCTACCAGAGCATCCGTTTTACCCGCATCCATTAAAGGTGCTGCTGCCAGTGAAAGCTGTTCCAAGGTATATACCGCTGGTAGAGCCGTTGGTGCTGCTGTAGGAATGGGATTTTGTCCGCAGAGTGCCGCCATTGCATTAGTAGCTACACTGGGTGCTGTTGGAACTGGGCTTTGCATTACTTGTGGTGCCATTGTTGGAGCTGTTGGAATCGGGCTCTGCATTACGGGTGGTGCCATTGTTGGCGCTACAGGGGTGAAGGCTGCCGGCATAATACCAACCGGCGCGGATGGTGCAGTTTTTCCAGATACCGCTAAGACCAACGCTTTTACGGTATCCATAATTGCAGGGTTATTTACTAAGTCCTTTTCATTGATTGTGATTACTAAATCCATATGTATGCCTCCTTATAATTCAATAGTGTTTAAAATATCCCTTAGTGCCTTCAGCTCCGTTTTGTTTAGGGTAATCCCCTTGGAGCACTTTGCGTGGTCGTCTGCCCATCCACGAATGTCATAGAGCTCTTTCCTGCCATTCCAGCTGACAAGATTCAGCTCCCTGGTCCACTCGCCTTGGGAGATCACACCGAAATGTTGAACAATCTCATTCTTAATTTGTGCCATTGACAAATCTTCTCCTTTCTGTTACTTTCAAGGTGTGTTATTTTGTTTGTCCCTTTTCGGCATTGCAGTGCCTGAGGGACTTTTTTATTTCCTCTGTCATAGCGTAAATTGCAGAAACCAAAGAGACGGTAAAGGAAATAATTAAAATCCATTTCAGAACAAATTGATACGGTAATATCTCTTGCATTGCCACAATAAAGACCGTTACAGCTACGGCGCAGAAAAACCATAATAGCAGTATTTTTATTGCGGCTATAGTTTCCGCTGTTTCGGCGTGCTTCCGGTGTTTGGATTCACGTTTTGTGTGACGTTCTTCACTCCGCCTGTCAGCATTGCGGTATATCGGATCATTCTGTAGGTTTTGCATTGGTATCAGCTCCTCTCCTAAATTTTTTTAAATCAAATTTAGTTATACAACCAAGTTCGAAACGTTCAGCCAGTTCAAAAACACTGCCGCTACGCTTGAAAGGCTTATCTGTTTTCCTCTGATATTCCTCAAGCTTTTTCCAGTAAGATGGCAAAAACCTGTATATGTTATAAAGTTCCTTCAAATTCTTATTTCCACAGCACCAGCATGACACCCTGTCTAAAACGCTATACAATTCAATCCACTCACCTGTTAATGGCTCATATTCAAGCCAGTTCCAGCCTTGGTCATAGCAATACTTTAGACAATCCGCCTCGGTTAAGCCCCATTCAGCTAACCAATAAGCTTTATTGTTGCCAGAACCTTTTTCTAGGCGTTCCGGCTCGTCTTTAGCGATTCCAATAATTTGCAAGTTATCGCCACAATACTTGTCTAATTGCGAAGTTTTTTGCGTTGTTCCCCATCGGCAGCCATGCCAACCACACCATTCATAACCTTTTTTCTTGTTTCCGTTTCGTTGTATGTATTCTCGTTCCCACGCTAATGTGGGAAATTCGATAGGAGGATGAATTGTTGTGAACTGGATGCCTTTTTCCTCACATAACTTCTTGGCTTTTTCTATGTTTCTACGAACAGCTTGAAACTCCCATTCGCCCACATCAAAATATACCGCCTCATCAAATTTATAGCCCTTTTCAATTGAAATTAGCAGCAATGCTAAGCTATCTTTTCCGCCACTTAGCTGTATTACTTTTCTCACTGTCCCCCTCCTTTCATCGTCCATTTACCCCGTGCCACGCCCCATAAAACGTGTATACGAAATAATCCCTGTTGTTTTTTACTGCATCCTGCTTGTCCCGATAACGGTTGCAATCAGGACAAAAATACCCGTACCTGGTATCACATTCTTTATCTACTTGCCACCGAACACCGCACCGGCTACAGCAAACGTAACGGTACCCCGGGCGCATAGGTGGTGACTTGATGCGCATGCTTGTCCACCTCCATGTTACTGAATTGCTCTAATCTTACCGTACGCGCTTAAAGCTTCAGACGCCGCTGTTATCGCTTTATCCCCATCCTTAAAAAAGGTTTCCACATGATCTAAATTTACGATAGTCTTATTTCCAATCTTTATACTAGGAATACGCCCCAGTTTAACCAATGTGGAGAATGCTGTTTTAGTAATACATGTATCAGGGTCCTGTTCTTTTATGTATTTGTACGCTTCTGAAACCAGTCTCATCTTTTGCACAGCTTCTACCCCCTTATGTATTTTTTGTGCCGATTAGTTCATCAAGGCTTAACCCAGTAATTTTAGATACCGCAATTAAGCTATCAACTCTAGGCACTGATTTTTCCCAACCGCTAATAGTACCGTTACCTAAACCACATTTTTTTTCAAGCACTGATATAGCGGTATCGTTTTCTTTACACCACGCTTTAATTTTTTCCAACATATATGCCACCCCCTTTTTTTAGATAAAAAACTAAATTTGTATTGACAACTATTAGGGAATAATCTAAAATAGAGTTACCACAGACTATTTGAGATTGCCCCTTATCTAAAATTAGGTTATAGCCTAATTTGTAATTTGATTATATAGGGTATTCTCTATTTTGTCAACTAGATTTTTAGGTTTTTACCTAATTTTTTCGGAGGTTGCCCTATGAACAGTGTTGAACGCGTGAAAGTGATATGTAAGGAAAGAAAAATACCAATTTCAAAGCTTGAAAAAGATTTGGAGTTTGCAAATGGTTATATTGGCCAGTTAAAAAAAGGTTCTTTTCCTGATGACAGGTTATCGGCCATTTCAAGTTATCTTGGTGTTTCCGTTGACTACCTAATGAACGGAGAAGAACCCAAGCAGACGAACGAGTTCGCTTTAACTGCCAAGGATGAAAAAGACATAGCAAAAGACATGGAAACTATCAGAACCAAGCTAACTAGCAAGGATGATGGCCCCGCTAGTTTTGACGGCGAAGACATTGATGAAGCAGAAGTGGAATTGGTACTCGATAGCATCGAAATGATGTTGAAAAGGCTAAAAAGAATAAACAAGGAAAAATATAACCCTAATAAGAACAAAGATAAAAAGTAGGTGCTATTATTGAAGAGTGTCAAACAAATTGCTGACCACTACAAAAGAAAATTTGGAACTTCTAACCCATTTGAAATTGCTGAATTTTTAAATATTGAAGTGATATTTGATAGCTTTGATAAATGCTCTGGCTGTTACTTTTTTATAAAGAATCACAGATGTATCTTCATAAATAAAAATCTTGAATACAGAGATAGGATGCTTGTTATGGCCCATGAACTAGGTCACGCTATCCTGCACCGAAAGCTGAATTGTTATTTTATTAGAAATAAAACTTTCATCCTTAACTCAAAAATCGAAAGAGAAGCCAATCGCTTTGCGGTAGACCTGCTCATTGATGATGCTGACTTGGGAGAATACCCAGACAAGACGGTTGACCAATTATCTTGCATTTTTGAAATCGAACCGGAGCTTATAGAATTGAGATTGAAAGAATAAAAAAAATCCCCCACTACGCTACCAACGAAGTGAGGGACAAGCGGTCATACCGTGGTACAAACGCCTACACAAGCTAATTGTATCACAAGACCGCTTTATTTGCCATACCCAAAATAAATAAAGGAGGTCTTATTTTTATGGCTCAGATAGTTAAAAAAACAAATAAAAATGGGCACACATCCTATCTAATCCGAGTCTCTGAAGGATATAAGAGTGACGGTACCCAAATTAAACGTTCCATGACATATGTACCGGCGGAGGAAATGACCGCTAAGCAGATTGAAAAGGAAGTACAGAGGCAAGCGGTACTATTCGAAGAAAACTGTAACAACGGCCTTTATATAAATCAGTCAATTACATTGGATAAGTTTATTGAACTGTGGTGGAAAGAATATGCACTGAAACATTTAAAACCAAAGACTCTACAGGGGTATGAACAATACCTAAGCAGAATTATTCCCGCAATGGGCCATTTGAAATTAGGAAAGATAACCCCCGCCCATCTAATGAAATTTTATGATAACCTTTCGGAAGACGGTATCAGAAAAGATACTAAATACGCAGCTATTATTGATTTGAAAGTCGCTGTTATTGCTCGCTATGGAACAAAGACCGCATTTTGCGAACAAAGCAGTGTTTCACTTTTCACGCTGAACAATGCTATTAAAGGACAAAACATAGCAAAGGATTCAGCCAAAAAAATTTGCAGGACACTGGAAAAAGATATGAGTAAGTGTTTTAAAATAAGTAGTCTAAAAACAAATTTGTCCGGAAAAGTTATTTTGCACCATCATCGTTTATTATCAACGATTTTTCAAACTGCAGTATTGTGGCAAGTAATTCCCGCCAATCCATGTTTAAGAGTTAAGGCTCCCCGCGCTGAGCAAAATGAAATTCTTTGTATGGATGATAAAGAAACTGCCACATTCTTTGAACATCTTGAATTAGAGCCGTTGCAGTATAAAACGATGATTACCTTGCTTATTTATACAGGAATGAGACGTGGGGAAGTTTGTGGCCTAAAATGGGGAGATATAGATTTTAAAAATAAAGTAATCCACGTTCAAAGAGCCGTCCTGTACATTCCTAAAAAAGGAATATACGAAGATACTCCTAAAACAAAAGGATCCAATAGAGTAATGAAAGTTGCTGATATTGTCATATACGAATTGGAGCTACACAGGAAAGAACAGAATATAACACGCCTAAAGCTGGGTGACCGGTGGAATGATAAGGACTATGTATTTACACAATGGGACGGCAAAGCTATGCACCCTGATAGTATTACTTCGTGGATCCATAGATTCGTTGAGAAGAACAATCTTCCCCAGACCAATATACACAGCTTACGTCACACAAATGCATCCCTACTAATTGCCAATGGTGTAAATGTGGCCACTGTATCAAAAAGATTAGGGCACTCTTCCACAGCTACAACCACCAAAACTTATATCCACGCCATTAAATCTGCCGACGAAGCTGCTGCGGAAGTCCTGCAAGATTTATTTGCAAAGCCCCTATCAAAAACGGAAAAAGCATAGTTGTTTTGGTGTCTTATTAGTGTCTTATTACTATCAAAAATTGCGAAAATTCTTAAGTTTTAAAGCCACAAAAAGTTCATAAACATTGAAAAATCAACACTTTTCGAACCCTACCCAAAAGCATAAAGCATGTTATTTTTTGCTCCGGACCGAAAGGCCGCAGGTTCAAATCCTGTAGGGTGCAGATAGAGAAAGCCCTAGAAAACTTGTTTTCTAGGGCTTTTTTCTTTTTAGAGCTGTTTAATATGCTTAATCCATTTGGAAAGCGTCTTATTTTGCTTTCTAACGGCAGAACCTTTTCGGCAACTTTTACTGAAAAGGTTCTAAATCAGTACATAAAATTACTATTAAAGAATTTTTCATTCTACTATAAAGGATTCTTCGTAAACCACATAGTTTTGGAGCTTTCCTTTCACTAAATAATGTCCATTTTCAACATTTGAAAAAAGATAAAGTCCGTTTTCATTGGTTTCTTGTGTCTGTACTATCCTTTCATTTCCTTCTTTATCAAAAATATATAAAAATACAGCAGCTCCGACAAGTGAAGTTTTATCAACTGTTATTATTCCGCTAATGGTATTTTTAAAAAAATAAGACTTCCTGACTAAATCAAAATACAGACAAACTTGACTGTATCTTTCAATTTTTATCATTAATGGTTCGGTACCCATGTAACCTTGTTTTTGTACTACCATTTGATAATGATCGGGGAAAATATTGTATATCAAATATTGTCCATTATGATTTGACATAGTTTCATAAATCGCTTCACCGCAACCCACAGATTTCAGATATACTTTGGCATCTTCAATAGGTTCTCCGCTTGCCGCTTCTAATATTTTGCCGTAGACAATCCCATTTATAAATATTGAACTTTTATTTAATGAAACCATCAGCTTGGTTACTTCATTTTGTCTTATGAAAACTGTTGTAACTCCCGTCGTATTAAATCCTACGGCTGAAGCAATTACTTTATATTTTCCAGGCTTTAATATATTTCTGAATTCAAATATTCCGTTTTCGTTCGTTATGCTGCTTGACACAGGGTTATAATTGTCATCCAATACCATAACAACTGCATTCCTTATTGGGAAGTTCCAGCAGTGAACCTTTCCCATAAAGAGCGTATGATAGCAAGGCGGCACCTTTTTGAGTTCTAAATTTACCGTTACCTCTTCATGCGTCTTTATTTCAAAGGAATCGCTTTCTCCCAGAATATAAACGTCATGAATGCGCATTTGTTAATCCACTTCCTCCTGTTTCGTAGATTTTACTAAATAAGTGCCTGGATTTACATTGGCAAACAGATATTTTCCAGACACGTTAGTTCTGGTTGTAGCAACGACGTTTTCAACTCCATTTACTACAGAGTATAATGCCACACCTGCACCTGCAATTGGTTGTCCCGTAGCCAATTCCTTAATAAATCCACTTACCGTACCCGTATTTGCTGCCGAATCGGCTATTAATGATATCTCACTAGAAACAAATTCCTTTGTTGTAAGATCAATTATTGCACTTTCATTCGTATAGTAACCTAATTTAGATGCAGTAACATAATATTCTCCCGTCGGAATCAAGCCAAATATAAATTCACCATTATCATTCGTGGTGGTGCTGATTACAAGTATAGGATCTGGCAGTATATTGCTATATAGGCTAACCACTGCATTTTCCAGTGGTGTTTCATCTTCCGTTGTTCTAATAATCCCATATACAACATTAAGATTGTTATCCGGATCTGCTGTCAAATTAATATCAACAGATGTTGTTTTATTTTGCTGAATGGAAATGGGCGTTGTAAGGGGCAGCAGATACCCGGCTTTAATTGCCGTTACTTTGTAGGACCCCACAGGAAGATTAGCGATTGTAAACTGCCCGTTGCCACCAGTATTTGTGTGTTCAATAGGGTTATCATTTACATCATATACTTTTACTGTTGCACCCGCCAAACCGCTTCCACCCGAGGTTACCGTTCCCGATAAGATACCCGCAGAGGCTGAAGGATTTGCAGCTAAATTCAAATTTTCCGTTTTTTCCTCTCTTCCATTTACCTCAAACGTTGGAGAATAACCAAGATTGTAAAGTTCTTTATAAACCATACTAACATTCCCTCTTTCTTAAATAATAATAATTTTATCTAAAATTTTTTTGGACTACTATATTCTATGCCCTCTGGCTTGTTCTGCTATTGTTTTAAACATAAAAAGCAAACAACCTATAAAGAAAAAACCATCCGCCTACAATTCATTTCTCAGTTGCTATTTTTTGTTAATTTAATTTTATCTCTATGTCTATCTTATATATTAATTAACGAAATCTTTTTTTCTTTATATACCATAGCCCTCTCAATCTTTTTTTCAAAAAAATCAGGCAGACAACCGTAGTTGTCTGCCTGATAAAGCTTGCTATTGGTAAAAGCTTAAAAGAATTACCGCTTCTCCGTTTTTTGTAAAATTTATTTAAGCTGTCCTACCCAATGGGAATTAATTCTTGGTTTCCCTTCCAGCTCTGAATCTACAAATGTCATGTAAAGATAGCCTGCAATGTTGGTATTCTTATCTGACAAAGCAAATGGGAAGCTAATTACTGAATTATGGCAAGCCTCTTTAAACTTAATTGTAACAGATTTTACCGCCCCATCCGAAGATCCTGTACCACTTATGCTAGATATCATTAAACCACTGGGATCCAAGTTGCTCATAAGGGCTGTTGAGGTAAGCGGTACCAATTTAGATCCTTCCGCAGGAATATAATACATCGGCTCCGAAAAGTTAAGGTTTACCGCTCCATCATATGCTGTTACTTGAAAAAAATCGCCCCAGTTATAAATTGTCGTTATAACCTCATCCAAAGTAGGGCTGGATTTATCCGCAGGCGTTATATTAATTACTCTAATAATCTTAGAATTTCCGCCACCAACAGGACTCTTTGCCACTGCATAGAAATTATAATATACATCTCTTTCGATATTATTAATGGTTATCGTCGTTCTAGCCAAAGCATCCCCCGTCTTAATTTTGGCAGTAGTCGAACCAAAATCAATGGGTCTGTATGCAATATTTTCCTCTCTCTCTCGGATAAACTCAGCAATATCATCCCGATTAACATCCCGATTAATATCCCATTTCAACTCGTCGTTATCTTCTAAAATACTCGGCATGGACTGCTTATTAAACACAATCCAATCTATTTCCGCTTCCTTATCAAGGGCAACATCAATAACTGCGGAATTTTCCAGTCTATCTCTGATATAGGCACTATCCCATATCGGCGCTGCTACAGGAACTGTGGTAAATTCAATCTCCTTCATATCCGAGGTAGCCGCAGGGGTTCCCTTCAAGAAGCAATACATTACATAAATCACATTGGGATTTAATCCTTCCATTCTCAGTTCATACTCTGTATTGCCACTTGCGATCACATAACTGCCGTAAACCCCATCCTGTGGCTTATACGTTCCATTCATAATGCCATCTGGAGTAGGATCTGTAACTGTACCTTTTTTGGCAATCAGATAATAGAAGGTTGCCGGTTTCGTCGTCATGACAAGGGGTCTTACAAGGGTATCCCCCACCTTAGAACCGTCAGTTAAGCCCTTAGGGTAGTCGGTTACAAATTGAGGAACATTGGTATCTGTAAAATATACCTTTACATTGAATTCCTTTGGATAGTTTACTATGGTAACCTTCCCTTCACTGACCGACTCTGCAAGTCTATCCGTAGGATTATCAGAAACAGGACTCAAACCCGAGCTGCTGCCAATCACACACTTAATTCCAAAATTAACTGTGCTTGACCAACCCTGCTTATCCTCATCACCATTGATAGAAACAATCTTTATTCCATACTCTGTTTGCTCTAATGTCTTAAATTTATCATAGCTATATACTTCAGCGTGAGCAAAATATTTTTCCTTTATATTCTGCAAAGAAACTGATTTCCCTTTTTCAACGATGACTACACCGGTGTCTCCAGACGGAGTAATCTCTGTAAAGGCAGTGCTGCCCTTTGGCTTTTTATAAACCTTAAAACCAACCTTTTCGCTGCTTTGGAACAAAACGTCATAGAAGATGTTATCATTTGTTTCCGAAATCTGCGGTGTCAGTTCAAAGGTCATGTCCATAGTAGATGCGGAAATCGTTTCCGTAATCTCAACCATGGGCGCCACAGTATTGAACGAAGGCAGCAATGTTCTTTCGTCCATTCTGTTTCCCGAGGTATCAGCAATCTTATTCAACTCAAACTCATAGGTATTTGCGCTGTTTAAATTCAAAGCTCCAATAGGAAACGTTACAATCGTCGCCCCATCAACATCCTCAACAAGTACCTTTGTAAAATCAATCGCTACCTCTGGTCTACGTAAAATTGACAAATCATAAAGCTTTATGTTTATGCCAAGGTCATCTTTATCGATTGCGGATAATTTTTTCTTCGTTGTATTATCCACAACCTCTTCGCTGAATTTTATTCGAATTTCGCTGCCTGCAACCACATCGTCGCTGATGGTTTCTTCAAATTCCATTTTGGCAGTTGGCTTTGTGAAGTCAGCAGTCTTTACGTCCATATATACAACATTTGAAATATTGTTAAAACTATCTTTCGCAACAATAAAAAGGTCATATGGCGTTTCCGATACTAATCCGGAAATACTGATTTTGCCTTCCACATTTTGTTTTGCCGAAATCTTACCGCTTTTCACACCACTATTGCCCAAAACCACCTGATTTTTCGCCTCATCTGAATCCAACGTAGGCTGTACTGTGCTGGGAGCAACAGGCAACGGGAAGGTATCCCCTTTTTTACATAAAACGTAATAAATTGTTGCCGCTTCATTCACCTTCACATTAATCCCTAATGAAGTATCCTTTACTTCACCCAACGCGGGGTAGCCATTGGCAAAGATAGGCGCCGTTAAATCCGCAGTTTTGAATGCTAACTTTGCAATTTCGGAATCTACCAAACCATCAGTAACCAGAATATAGAGCTCATAGTCCGTATATTCCTTCAGGTTGTCCACAGTTAAAATTGATTCCTCATTCTTTTTGCATTCTTCGATAATCCCTTTGTTTGTTACACCGGATATTGTTTGCCCCTTTAAGGTAACCGCATTCGGTGCAACACTGCCCTTTGGCAATACCGCCCAATAGGCCTGGCAATTCTTTGTAACATTAATTGCAATTTCCGCAGAAGCATTATATATCGTCCGCAATGCAGGATAATTCTCTATAAAGTCAGGCTTTGCTTCAATGGTAATATTTTTAATTTCCGATAAATTCCCACTGCTATCTTGCCCAACCAAATAAACGTCATATTCTTCTTCAGGCTTTAATCCAGAAATCTTGATAACGCCCGCCGTATCCGTTTTGAGGCTTGCGGACTTGCCGCTCTTTTCGGCACCCTTTCCTTTGATTACCTGCTGCTTTGCATCATTCGAGGTAATGGCAGGAGGATCGACATTCACCGCCTCTTGCACAGGGAAGGTTGTCCCACCCAAGTAAACCGCATAATAAACCAGCCCTGCCTCGTTCAAGCTAACCGTGATCTCTGCAGTGTTGCTTTCAGAGGCTGTAAGCTTGGGATACCCTAAGCTAAACTGAGGGGGCGTAGCATCCTTGGTGGCAATCTGAAGCTTTGTTACAGAAGAATCATTTGTACCGTCAGAGAGCAAAATATAGCAATCATAGTTGCTCAGCTCCGCCAGACCCGTTATTGTAAGGGTGTCCCCCTCGTAACGTTCGCAATCCTCCTCTACACCGTTTTCTGTTACTCCGTAAAGATTTTGATTTTTTAACGCCTTACTGTCCGGCGCAGGACGTCCCTTTTCATATACCGCCCAGTATAGATCGCTATCTTTACTTGTCACATATTCAATGGTCGCCGTTACATCAGAAACATCCTTAATAATGGGAAACCCAGATAGAAACCCTGGCTTCGAGGTATCAATTGTTGTAAAATAATCGGTTTTTCTTTTGCTTTGGTCATCTCTGTCGTCCACCAAAACAGCAGATAAAATATAGTCGGTATCATTTTCAAGCCCGCTAATCTTGGCAGTATACTCTGTATCCGAAGTCACCTTCAAAGAACCGTTTTTCTTCACAATTGTTTCGTACTTTCCGGGTTTTATGATTTCATCCTCATCCGGCCTGCCATCTTCATAGTAGGTAATCGCCCAATAAACAGTGCCGGGTTTATTTGTTTTAAACACCGCCACCCCATCCGAAGGGCCAATATCCTCCATCTCAGGATAGTCCGATAAAAAAACAGGCGCTTCAGAGGCATCCTCCGCATCATTACTTGTCATGCTATTTCCGTTAATCTTTGCCGTCAAACCCGGTCTTATCTCCACTTCCTCGGGGAGCATGGAAACGCTGCTGCCCGCTGAATTTACTTTTAAATATCCAACCTCTCCGGTGCCGGTAACAGCCACAGCCACATCCGTATACAATCCGTCGACGAAGGTGCCACTATCCAAGAAAACCTTGCTGTTTTTGGCTTCTTCATCCACAATAAGACTATCCACCGTGTCTTTATCCAAATACAAATAATTTTGAACGCCTTTTACCGTAACTTGGTCAAACAAGCCGGATAAATGAAGTTCAGTTTTTGCATCTCCATTTAGCTCAACATTTTTAAAACCGCCGCCCTTACTTGCAGTTTCCTCCAAATAGGTATTTGCTTTTACCAATGTGTCATCAACAATGGTATTCCCGCTTAATTTTACGGATTTGATACTTCCCCCTGTATCGGGAATAATCAGGCTTGCAATGGTACAGTCATCAAAGGTTAAGCTGCTCTTGCCAGCTTGGCTCTCCCCTGTTCCGCTGACAATTACTTCACCCATAACATGGACATTTTCAAAAACGGTGGTGCCAAGGCCTACCCCTCCCGAAATATAAAGATCACCTTTGATTACAGTG
This sequence comes from Anaerotignum sp., assembly GCA_028710085.1. Classification (GTDB taxonomy): domain Bacteria; phylum Bacillota; class Clostridia; order Lachnospirales; family Anaerotignaceae; genus Chakrabartyella. The sequence continues at coordinate 22,728 of JAQUSU010000007.1, read as the reverse complement.
TCCCTTAGTGTAACACCGGAGGCAGAAATGGTAACATTTCCATCCTGTATGCCTAATGTTGTTGCTCCTGAGGTATCCACCAATTCACCAATGGCATCAGAAAGCACCTTAGCCACTTCCCCGCGGCTTATGTAATTTTGCGGCTTAAAGGTTCCGTCCCTATAACCGGAAATAAACCCTTTGTCCGAAGCAGTGTTCACATATCCTCGGCTCCAATTGGCAATATTTTTGCTGTCACCAAAAGAGGAATTCTCACCAGAGGTTTCCTCAATTTGCAAATTTCTTCCCAATAAAGCAACTGCCTGCTCTCTGGTGAGCTGTGCCTTTGGGTTTGCTGTAGTTTTTCCATCACCGCTAAAATAACCCTGATTATATGCAATTGCAATATCATCAGCATACCATTCCGTCCCCTTTACATCTGTAAATGGAGTTTTTCCCGTCTTGCTATACCCAAACGCTCGATTCACAATCGAGAGAAATTCCGCCCTTGTAATTGCCCTGTCAGGGTGCATATTTCCATTACTGTCCCCGCTCATAAGCCCTCTGTTGTATAAATTGCGCATAAACGGTTCTGCCCAGTGATTTTCAACACCCATATTAAACGAAGCCGCATAGACGTTTTCTGTAGGTACAAACCATAAATTCGTCGCCACCATTGTGCCAACTAAAGTAAGTGCTACCGTCTTCTTCAGTTTGTTGGGCAACATCTTTTTAAACCACATCATCCTCATCCATCCTCTTTCGTCTATAATTCGTCGCTTGTATTTTAAACACGCTTGCTCTTAAAACGCTTTCTTCCGCGCGAAGTAATTTTTCAAATTCGCAGCCGTAAGTAAATGTATTGTAGTTTCCACTTTCCTTGCGCAAAAGCTTAAATTTCACCCAAATGGGCGTTTCCGTCCAGGTGGTGATAAAGGAATACTCCAAATCCATATTCAATTCTTCCTTACAGACAAAGCACATGCCGCCGCAGCTTAAATCCCTTAATTTAACCTCAACAGGAATCTCTTTTCCGTTTTCGACATAAATGATTCTTATGAAAATTTCAAAGTCAACTCTAACATCCCTATGTAAAAGCGGCGCTAAATTTCTTACTTCTTGTAAATGAAGCTTACCATAGGATATTTCGCTAATATCGGCATCATAAATTTGGTTAAACTTTTCTTCCACTTGAAAAACAATTTTATCTCCTACTTGAAATTGGCTTAAAGTTTTCTCATCAAACGGAATCAAAAAAGTAATGCCGTCTGCCATAAAGCTCAAATCCGCATAATCGATCATTTTATTTTCTTCATCCATTAATATACATTTAATTGACAATGTCTATCCCTCCAAACAATTCCTCTCATTTATTCTTTTATTTCTAAGGTAATACCGCATAATTCTGTGCGTCCAACTGTGCAGTCAGATTTTTCGTCAGACAAAACAAAAAGCGCAGTAAATACTGGAGGTATTTGCGAGCATTTTTGTGCAGGCTGACGGAAAAGATGCAATCAGATGGGCGTACAAGGCTTCAGCCGCGAATTGTGCGGTGTTGCCCTAAATGCTAGCTCTTGTTCGTGTTAGCATCAGGTAGTGAATTTGACGGTGAAAATTTCAGAAAATATACATATATGTCAACGATTGCTTTATACAGCTCTTCCGGAACCTCCGTGCCAAGTTCAAGTCTGGATAAAATCGTTGCCAAAGAAGTATCCTCATAGACGGGAACGTTGTTATCAGCGGCAAGCTCCACAATTTTCTCAGCCACATGCCCCATACCTGAAGCCACGATGACAGGAGCAATTTGATCGTTATCATACTTTAATGCCACAGCCTTTTTGCTAATTTTATCCTTATATCTTGACATTGACAGTGTTTTTCCTTTCAAAGATTTTAGGGAATACTTCGGATATGCTTACGGGTACTTTGCTTTTATCTACGGAAATTGAGCTGACTAGAAGACCATTACGCTCCAAAATTTCCGTCATGCCTGCCCTGATTCCTTTATCTATGGAAAGAACCTTTTCCGGGCAAAACAATTGCATATCGATTTTCCCTTTATGCTGCAGTATAATTAAGTCAAAAAAACCAACATCCTTAATATCAAACTTAATTAACAGTTTTGTCTTTCTCTCAACCTCATCCTTCTCCCCCTCCTCATCGTCAGGATCAATCCAAAGCTCCGAAAACATCATGCTTCCATTCACATCCATGGGAAGCGTAGCATGCAATAACGGCATATAAACGCTTTCATTTAAAAGCATAGAGGATAAAATACCCTTAAATGCATCAATATTCTCGTATCCGGCCTCTCCCCTAATCCCTCGTTCTAAAATGTTAATCAGCCTCTGGTTAGACTCGTCACCCCTAAATTTCTCTGTATGAAGTTGTATTAAAACATCGGCAAAGGTTTTGGAGTCTATATTGCCAAGCTTATCCTTAATTACATTATAATTCATTATTTCTTCAAATGCATCAACAAATCCATTTTTATTTGCATTTTCATAACGAGCAATATTTTGCGTTAGGGAGGAGATGATATCTCTGACGCGGCCAAAATCGTTTGTATATTTAATATATTTCGATAAGAAGGGAATCATTTCTTTTTTTAGCATTTCTATGTTTTTTGTTGTATCTCCCGGCTTTGCATTTTGATCCAGCTGCTTCGTCAACTCAAGCAGCTGATCAGCATAGCTTTTGGGCAAGCTTTTTGACAAATTGGAAAGATCAATCAGAATGCTTTTTAAAATATGATTGCCCGCAGAAAAATCATTATATTTTTTCAGCAAATCTAAAATTTTAGCATTTAATTCCGAAGAATTTGACTGGGAAAGGACAGTTCTTAAAAAATCAAAGAATGCCCCGTTAAATTTTGTGGCTCCGTTTACTTGATTTTTTAAAAACCCTTGCAATTCCTCGGGGGAAAGCTTTATCATTTCTAAAAATTGGGAGATTTCCTGTGCAAAATTTTCGTTTATGCCTGCGTTTACTAAATTTCCCATTTTGAGAAACATCAAGTCGCCCATATACTCCGCTGTGGAAGGTGTTTGCTTTAGAACCTTCAAAAACCCCTCATAATTTGAGTTTTGATATTGTACAAAATTATTTTGCTGATAATCTGTATTAGAAGATTTGCTGTCAGGTCTTGTAACTTTGCTAACATTTGTTATATTATTAATATTAGAATCGGTTGTCGAGATAGGATTTGTTCTTGAAGAATTATCATATCCGGAAACGGGGGTTGAAACTTTTATGATGTTTGACACTATTTCACATCCTTTTTGCAACTATTATTATTTTTCTCTTTTTGTCGAAAGAAATTTATAGTATAATTAATCCAATAGTATAAATGACGGCATAACATATTCTTTACTAAGGTGGTGCTCATAAATGAACAATGGCATGGATAGTATGATGGACATGTATTTATTCGAAACAAATTCCTTACTTGAGCAATTGGAAAACATCATGCTCGAAGCAGAAAAGGCCAAAGCCTTCACAGCTGCAAATATTGATGAAATTTTCCGTATCATGCATACAATCAAGGGTTCCTCTGCAATGATGGAATTCGATTCTATCGCAAAGATAGCACATCGAGTGGAAGATCTTTTCTTCATCTTCAGACAGAACAACACAACGGATTCTTTTTCAGACGCCATGCGCACAGAGCTTTTCAATTTAATTTTAAAAACAAATGACTTTATGCGTACCGAAATAGCAAAAATCGAGCAAAATGAACCTATCTCCGATAATATCGACAATTTTATAAACGATATTAATACTTTTATTGAAAAATTGAATTCAGGCGAATCAAGCTCCTTAGAAACCGCCGAAAACAAAAAAAAGGATACTTCAAATACCGTAACACAAAATGGTGCCTTTTTGCAATCCATTCCTGCTTCAACTGCACCGTATATCATCAGAATTGTTTTTGATGATGGGTGTGGCATGGAGCACCTGCGGGCTTTTATGGTAAAAAATACAATTATGGATAATATCGGAAGCAACTTCAAGTTTTATCCGGAGGATGTGGAAACCAATTCCGAAACCTGTAATTACATTATTGACAACGGCTTTTTTATCTTCCTTGAGGATGAAGCCCTCGTTGACTCTGCTGTAAATGCAGTTAAAAGCTCTTTAAACATTGCCTCCTTCGAGGTTATTTCCAACCCTACCGCAAAGGCTGAAAAGCACAAAGCAGCGGAAATCACAGCAGTGGCCAGCGAAATATCCGCAGACATTGCCCCGATTCAAAATAAGGCAAGCAAAAAAGTAAATAGTGCTCCCGCCGCAAACCAGCAGTCCAAGCAAAGTATTATCAGCGTAAGCTTATCAAAGCTGGACAGCCTTATGGCCATTGTTGGCGAAATTGTAATTACGGAATCCATGGTAACCTCCTCTCCTGATTTAAAGGGGCTGAAGCTGGATAATTTTACAAAGTCCACCAGACAATTGAGAAAATTAACGGATGAACTGCAAGACATTGCAATGTCAATGCGTATGGTTCCCATTTCCGGTGTGTTTAATAAAATGAACCGCATCGTGCGCGATATGGGGCAGAGCTTAAATAAAGATGTACGCCTTACAATTATCGGCGAAAATACCGAGTTAGACAAAACAATTGTGGACAGTATCAACGACCCCCTCATCCATATTGTGAGAAACTCCATGGATCATGGCATCGAAGAAACTGCTGCAGCCAGAGCTGCCGCCGGCAAAGAGCCCCAAGGCGAAATTGTTCTTGAAGCAAAGCATACCGGCAGCGATATTATCATTACAATTGCCGACGACGGCGTTGGTGTCAATCCCGAAAAGGTATTGGATAAAGCAAAGCGTAACGGAATACTGACAAAGCCCGAAAGCGAATATACAAAACGGGAAATCCTCGCCCTGCTTCTTGCTCCGGGTTTTTCCACAAACGAAACCGTTACCGAATATTCCGGCCGCGGCGTTGGCATGGACGTAGTAAAACAGAATATCGAAAAGGTTGGCGGTGTTGTTACCATTGACAGCGAATTAGGTCAAGGCACTTGCATCACCTTGAAAATACCTTTAACCTTGGCAATTGTGGATGGCATGGAAATCTCCGTTGGTAAATCCACCTTCACCATTCCAATCACCAATATCAAGCAATCCTTCAAATGTAATCACGAAGAAGTTATTTTTGACTCTGTAGGAAACGAACTGATTGAACGTATGGGAAATTATTATCCTATCGTTAGACTGCACAACCTCTATAGCCTTGAAACCAACGTCACAGATATTGAAGAAGGTATTTTAGTATGGGTAGAGTCCAGCGATAAATCCTATTGCCTGTTTGTTGATAGCTTTATTGGTGAACAGCAGGTGGTTGTAAAGCCTTTGCCTCCGTACCTCAATGGCTTTAACATTAAGAACGCAGGCGTTGCAGGCTGTACAATTCTAGGCGATGGAAATATCAGTATTATCCTGGATGCTTTGAGTCTTCATACAGCATTCATGAATTCGTTATAAGGGGGAATGTTTCAATGAAAATGGAAAATAATATAACTGAAGAACTATTTGATGAGGACTATGACTTGAATGAGGCAGAAGAAATCATTAATAAATATCTCACCTTTATCTCTGCCGATTTGGTCTACGGCATCCCAATTGAAAACGTGGTTGAAATCATTACAAACCCTTGCATTACCAGCTTGCCTATGGTTCCTCCATACGTTATGGGCATCATTAACCTCAGGGGACAAATTGTTCCCATTGTTGATATTCGCAAAATAATGAATAAGCCTGCAACGGAAGATGTATCTATTTCATGCGTAATTATTTTGGAAATTGACTCAATTTCCATTGGCGTTTTAGTAGACATTGTTTTACAGGTAATCAATGTTCCCAATAAGGTTTCTGCGCTTCCCTCTAAAAATCTTCCCTTCATTAGCGGAATGACAAATTTGAGTGATGGCAGCGTAATGTACACCTTGGATTGTGATTTATTAATTAGCACTAAATAAGGTGGTTGATGAATGAATATTTTAGAAGAAAACGATTTTGTCCGTCTGTATACCTTTATTCAAAAAAAATATGGAATCAATCTCTCAAAGAAAAAACAGTTGATTGAAGGACGGCTTAACTCAACCATATTTGCAATGGGTTATTCTGATTTCTCTGAATATGTTGATTTTATTCTTACCAAATCCACCCAAAAAGATATTGAGCTTCTCCTAAACAAGCTTACTACAAACTACACCTATTTTATGCGTGAGAAAGCTCATTTTGATTTTTTCAGTCAAAATATTCTGCCGCAGCTTGTGAAAACAAAAAAAGATAAGGTTTTGAGTGTTTGGAGTGCAGGATGTTCCACAGGTCAGGAGCCCTATACCCTTTCCATCTTAATGAAAGAGTTTTTAGGCAAGGAAGCCCCGCGTTGGGATACCCGCGTTTTAGCAACGGATATCTCTCAAAAAGTTCTTTTACAGGCCCAAAAAGGTGCCTATCCAGAGGATTCTTTAAAGGATATGCCAAGCGAATGGGTTCGTAAATATTTTAGCCGGGTTGATAATACAGACCAATATGAAGTAACCACTGCGTTAAAATCAAACATCATCTTTAAGCCCTTTAATCTAATGGATCCCATACAGTTTAAGATTCCATTTGATGTTATATTTTGCCGAAACGTGATGATTTATTTTAACCAAGAGACAAAGGATGCTTTGGTGGATCGACTTTATGCTTCGACCAATCAAGGTGGTTATCTTATTATCGGGCTTTCTGAAACGATTAATAAAAGTACCTCAAAATATAAATATGTCATGCCCGCAGTATACAGAAAAATCTAAGGAAGTGCTGATTCATCCAAGGCGAACAGAATGAATCAGCATTTCCCTAATTACCGGATATATTAATAAGCATTTTTGTACAGACTGACGGAAAGGATACAAGCAGATGGGGCGCAAGGCAGCTATAGAGCATTGTGCGGTGTTGCCCTAATTGTTGAAAAAGAAAGGTAGCTTTGAATGAATAAAAAAATCAAGATATTAGTTGTTGACGACTCCTTGTTCTTTCGAGGTGTTCTTACAAAAAAGCTTGCTGAATTTAGCAATATAGAGGTTTTGGGATATGCAAGGGATGCTTTTGAAGCAAAAGATAAAATACCGAAGCTAAAGCCCGACGTTGTAACCCTCGACGTGGAAATGCCAAAGCTAAACGGTATTGAGCTTTTAAAACAGCTTCTTCCGGATCATCCAATTCCCGTTGTTTTGGTGTCCTCCCTCAATATTAGCGTTTTCGATGCGTTGGCCGCAGGTGCGGTAGATTTTGTGAAAAAACCGGAGCTAGCCAAAACCGATACCCTTTCTGCCTTTATCAATGAACTTGCGTCAAAAATCGAAATAGCCAGCCGTGCAAAGGTAACTCCAACTATAAATAAAAGTACAATCGTAACAAGGTCAGCCCCCAATTTTGCCCCAATCAAGCCTTCTATGCTCACAAACGCAACGATTATTGCTTTGGGTGCATCCACAGGGGGAACTGAGGCAACCATTCCTGTAATTAAGGATTTGCCCGAAGATACACCGGGTATTTTGATTGTGCAGCATATGCCTGCGGGATTTACAAGAATGTATGCCGAAAGGTTAAACCGTCTTTGTAAGATGGAGGTGCGTGAGGCTGCTGACGGCGATCTCATTAAAACCGGTCTTATTTTGGTTGCCCCAGGTGATTATCATATGAAGCTTACAAAAATCGGCGCGAGTTACGTTGTAAAATGTTATCAAGCAGAAAAGGTAAGCGGGCACAGGCCTTCCGTTGACGTTCTATTTAACTCCGTGGCGGAGGTCGCCGGAAAAAACGCCGTTGGTATCATTATGACCGGAATGGGCCGAGACGGCGCACAAGGGCTTTTGAATATGCGTAAGCAAGGCGCTTACACCATTGGGCAAAGCAAAGAGTCCTGCGTTGTTTACGGAATGCCTATGGTGGCAAAAAACATTGGTGCTGTTTGCACTGAGACTTCATTCGAAAACATCCCCTTTGTTTTACGAAAGCATCTCTCTACGCTTGAACGGTAAAGCTTAACACACCTTGAAAAAGGTGTGTTTTAAATTTTTATCCTTAATATATATTATTATTACAGCTTACATGCCGATATATATTTAAGTGTATAATTATTCTGTTAAACATTGAAGGAGAATCATTATGAAAGTCAGTCTGAATAGTTTTTTTAATATGCAGTCTACCAATATAAATAAAGAAAAAACTTCGCAGCCTATTTCCCAGAGCAATACTGTTTCTCGGGCAAAAAACTGCGATGAAATCATTATCAGCGCAAAAATTGAAAAGGCAGAGCAGCCCAGCTTTGTTGATGAATTGAAAAACCGCCTTACAAAAGAAGTCGCTGCGCCTTGTTCCCAACAAAAAATAGCCGATTTGAAACAACAAATTGAAGAAGGCACTTATCAAATTGATATTGACCAAATTGCAAAAAATATGTTGCTTTCTTAACCAGAAAGGGAATGAGAAAAAATGACAACCATTGTTGATTTTAATCAAATTATTTTAAGCTTAATCGAGCTTTTTAAAGCCCTTAGTTTCGTTGAAAAAGACAAACTAAAGGCTGTGACCTCTAAAGATTTGGATACATTAAACGCATGCATTAAAAACGAGCAGGTTCAGGTTTTAAAATTAAAGGGTCTGGATAAAAAGCGCGAGCAGGTTCAAGCTGCTTTGGGTTATGAAAACCGCTCATTCAAAGAAATTATTGCCTTGCTTCCAGAAGAGCAAAAAAAAGAAAGCAAAGAACTCTTTGCAATGCTTGAACAGGCAACCGCTGATTTTAATGCCGTAAACGACAGCGTAAAAACTGCACTTGATGTGAATTTACATGTAGTCAACACAAAGCTCAGCAAATTAGGCATAAACCCAGACATGGAACAAGTCCCCTCTGGGAAAAATTTTAAAAATAGATTTGCTTAAATTTTAATCTTAGAAAAAAGGGGGGAACCTTCATGCGTTCAACATTTGCCGGGTTTACAACTGCCCAATTAGGTCTTCGCGCAAGCCAATACGGATTGGATGTAACAGGCCAAAATATTTCAAATGTAAGTACCAGCGGTTATACAAGACAGGTGGTTGATCAGATAAGCTTAAACCTGCAAAACTCAGGGCGTTATGCTTCTGTATCTAACGTGGGCTATGGTTCTTTAGTTACAGGCATCTCTCAGGTAAGAGACCCTTATCTTGACATTCGCTTCAGAAATGAAGTTTCAAAGGTTGGCGAGGCCGACGTAAAATTGGCAGGGCTTGAGGAAATTGAATCCGTCTTGGACGAAGTTGCAGAAGATGGTATTCAAACCCAGCTTAGTGACCTTTCCACGATGCTCCAAAAGCTCTCCGGAAATGTTACCAGTGAGGAATATGAAAACATGGTGAAGTCCTCCGCCAGTTCTTTAACTACATATTTAAACCAGTGTGCAAAGCAGTTGGAAACCATTCGTTCCAACCAAGAATATAACTTGACAGAGGTTGATATTCCTGAAATTAATAATATCCTGTCAAACATTACGGAATTGAATAAGTCTATTAAAGACGGACAAGTAAACGGTACCCCAGCTTTGGAGCTGATGGATGAAAGAAATACTCTGATTGATGAATTGGCAAGCTATGTGAATATTGATGTTTCCTATGTCACCACAAACCTTACTGACAACGTGACAATTGATGAATTAAAAATAGATTTGGTCAGTGAAAATAATACAATCAACCTTTTGAATCATTTGGATCATGTGGAATTTCAAATTCCCTCCGGAACAACACAGCTTAATATCGTTGACAGCGAGGGAAATCTTATTAAGAATGCAGCTGAAACTGAAGTAATTGGCGAAAATGTTTTTGATAAGCTTAAAAGCGGTTCCTTGAAAGGCAACTTGGAATTTTTAAATTTCTCCGGAGAATTTGATGATACAACCAATTCATTTCGGGGCATTGGTTACTACCAAGAAATGTTAGACCTTATGGCAAATAAATTAGCCTCCACCTTCAATGACCTTAATAATGTAAATCTCCCTGCTGGCACAGCCGAGGCAGATTTACATAATCTGTTTGCCGCCTCAGGTGGGGGAACGATTACAGCCAAAAATATCTGTGTTGCTTCCGGATGGGAAGACTCTGAATACGGCATTACTGCATCTGTATCGGAAGACGAAAGCACACCTGCCTCCGGCGAAAATGACAATATCCTAAAAATGATAAGCGCCCTCCAGGCGGATCAGACCTTTAAAGACGAAGATGATGCTCCCATGTTCGAAGGTACTTTTCATGAATTTATTTCCAACCTGAACACTACCTTAGGCATTGATGTTAAATCCACACAGACTCTATTGGATAACTATGTTTCTGTAGCAAATGAAATTACAGATGCTAAAAGCTCTGTTTCATCGGTCAGCTTAGACGAAGAAGGAATGAATCTCATAAAATATCAACAATCCTATGCAGCAGCAGCAAGATTAATGACAACCTTAGATGAAGCATTAGACACCTTGATTAATAAAATGGGTGTTGTTGGAAGATAGTGAAAAGGAGTTGCTTTCAATGAGAATTACAACCACTCAGGTATTACGCAATTATCAAACAAACCTTTCAAAGGCTAGCAATGAGTTAAATGAAACTTCAAACCGTGTTCTTACAAAAAGAAAATTCAGCACGGCTTCCGAAGATCCTGCTTCTGCGGCAACTGCCTATAAATTAAGAAAAGAATATCTTGATACTGAGGATCATATTGAAAACGTTAAAACCGTTATTTCCCAGTTCGATGCCGTTGATAGCAGTACGCAACAGATGAGTACCATTACAAAAGAAGCAAATGCTCTAGTTTTACAGGGCATTACCGGCACTTCAAGCCTAGAATCACGAAAAACAATTGCATCCAGCCTCAGACAAATGCAAGAATCCATTGTATCGTCTGCCAACTCAAAGCTGGGAGATACCTTTCTTTTTGGCGGACAAACAACCGATGAGCCTCCGTTTGAGCTGGTAGACGGAAAGCTGGAATACCTTGGAATTGATGTTTCCAGTACAGACGCTGATGTTCAAGCACAATTAAAGGAAATGGCGAATGCGAAAACTTATGTGGATTTAGGCTTTGGCTTAACCTATACAGACGGAACCTTAGATAGCAACAGCGCCTTTAATACTGCTATTTCCGGACTAAACGCCCTTGGCTACGGACAAAGCGATGGCATGGATAATAACATTGTAAATTTACTTGGTACGATTGCGGATGAACTGGAAAAAGACCCTATTGACGGGGATACGTTAGACGACCTTAGTGCCCAATTTACTGATGCCAAAAGCAAGCTTACCGATTTTCTTACCACTTTGGGAACAAAGAGCAGTTTCCTTGAATCTACCCAGACACGTTTAGAGGATAATAAAAGTACGCTGAATAACAAAATTGTTTCCGTAGAAAACGTAAATTTGGAAAAAGCCATTACGGACAATACTTGGGCACAATATGCATATAATGCTGCCCTAAAGGTAGGAACCAGTATTCTTAGTCAATCTTTTATTGATTTTATGAACTAAAAAATAACTAATTAAGGAGGGGAATTTCGATGGATCCTTTATTAAAAATCACTTCAGTACCTCTGAAATTTGAATTGAAGGTTAACAATGCACGGTTGGAATATAACAATTCAAATGCACAGGTGGAGATTTCCAGAGATGCTGGCGGACTCAAAATTAAAAGCGATCCCATCAAATTAGACATCGATTCCTTCGAGTGCTATAATTCCATAAATCCAACGGTCAGAACAAGCATACAAGACGCTGCCAAAAAGGGGAAAACGGCTGCATATGAAGCCACAGCCACATATGCACAAGAGGGAAAATTGTTTTTAAATGCAAAAATTGGCGAGGATGTAATCGGACAAATTGCGGCATCAAAAACAGATGTCAATACGAATGTGGGAATTGCCTTTACGCCTACCGCAAGGCCTGAATTAAATTGGTCTGAACCGGAAATAACTATCGAATATGAGCTGGATAAGCTTAATTTTGAATGGAAAGTCATGAATGGAAATTTCCAATTTGTTCCTGGAAATATTGAAATTTCAGTAACGCAACAGCCTGATGTTGTCATTGAATATATTGGCGGCCCAATTTATGTGCCACCTAGTGCAGATCCCGAATATGTTCCGACTACCGATTTAAGAGCATAACAAAATGAGGTGAATAAATGGAACTGGAAACAAAATATTTTTCAAAAATGGAATATGAAGATAATGATGTGATTTTATTCGAGCATGGCCTTTTTGGATTTGAAAGCTATAAAAAATTTATTTTAATCAAATTCGAAAACAACGACAGCTCTCCTGTTTGTCTTCAAAGTATCAGTGAAGCAGATATTGCTTTTGTGATGATAAATCCATATAATTTTATGCCCGATTACAATGTTTCTCTTACGGAAACAGACATTCATGACTTAAAACTGAGTGACACGAATGCCCTTGCAGTTTATAATATTTGTGTTCTTCAGGATGATATTCCTAAAAGTACAGCAAATTTAAGATGTCCTATCGTTGTGAATACGGAAAGCAGATTGGCAAAACAAATTATTTTGGATAATTCAGATTATCCCTTTAAATATCCCTTTCATGAACTGATACATAAGGAGGGTTGATATGCTGGTATTGCAAAGAAAAATTGGTCAATCAATCTATATAGGCGAAGATATTAAAATTACAATACAAGATATTGCCTCCGATAAGGTGAAAATTTCAATTGAAGCGCCGAAAGATATTACAATTGTTCGAGAAGAACTGAAGCTTGCCATGATGAATAACCAAGAAGCATTATCCTCATCTGGCGACTCAGTTAATTTGTTTAAAAAAATGTTTGATAAGTAATTACAGAAAGGAAATGCTATTCACTTGATCATAGCACTTCCTTTTTTTATTTTACCATATGTATGCTTTCCCTGTGGCTACAATAGACACATGCCCCGAAATCTGCAAGGAAGCTATTTTCCCCTCTTTCACAGAAGCCTGCACGCCCATGGTGCCGCCCGGCTCTTTCAACTGCAAAGAAACGTCCTTTCCAGCTTCAGCTGCTAAAAAAGCCCCAATTGCTGAGGTTCCGCTTCCGCAGCCCCTTTCCCAAATTATGCTGGTGCCCTTCAGGCAAACCAAGGGCTCCAACTGCCTTGTTTTTTCATCCCAAAGCAGTATCCCAAAAGCCTCAGGCATTTTTTCTGTCCAAATTACAGCGGCCTGCTCTGCCTTCGTTTTGGCAGCCTCACCCCAAATTTCTCTTTGCACAATCACATGCCATATTCCTTCAAAGCGTACCACGGGCAAATGCAGCGTTTCTTTTTCCAACTGAAATTCTTCCCATTTTATAGAAATGGGCAAGGGCATATCTATCTTGCCAAAATATCCTTGTTCTTCCCTTTGGATTTCACAAGGGACTAATTCCTCTGCGCCTGAAATCTCCAATAAAAGAGTTTCACAACCTCCCACTGGCATATTCTTTTGCTCCATAAGCCATGCCGCCAAAGAAAGGGTTGCATTTCCGCAAAATTCCCCCGCCATCATGCGCAAAGCCTTTGCTGCCCGTTTATCCTTCGGGGCCTGAATAAAGCCCGCCTGCTCAGCGTAAACGCTATTGTAGGCGATTAGCTTTTGTGCCACAGCGAGTTGCTGTTCCTCAGGAACCAGGGTTTCCACCAAAATTGTCATATTTTCAGTGGGGCTGGTTTTAATAAATTCAATTTCCATAAATCCTCCACCTTACTGTTGAAAACGTCCCAAAAAGGCTTTTGTTCGCTCCTGCTTAGGATTGTTGATGACCTCTTCGGGAGTGCCCTCTTCCACAATCACGCCGCCATCCATAAAAATAATATGGTTAGATACATCTCTTGCAAAGGACATCTCATGGGTTACAATTACCATTGTCATATGCTCCGCCGCCAAATCCTTAATTACCTTGAGAATTTCCCCCGTCAGCTCCGGATCTAGGGCAGAGGTTGGCTCGTCAAAAAATAGGATTTTCGGGTTCATTGCCAAAGCGCGGGCAATGGAAACACGCTGCTGCTGACCGCCGGAAAGCTGAAATGGATAGGCATCCTCTTTTTCTGAAAGACCCATTTTTGCCAAAAGCTCTCTTGCCTCTGCAAAAACCTCCTCCTTGGGACGCTTTCCAATTAAAATCGGCGGCTCTGTGATATTTCTCATCACGGAATAATGGGGGAATAAGTTAAAATTCTGAAATACAAGACCAAAATGCTTTTTAATTTCCTGAATTTTATTCCCATCGCTGTAAACGGATTTCCCACTCTCATCCGCCTTTGCAGCATAATCCCCCAAATAATTTAAGTCTCCCCCATCCATTGTTTCCAGCAAGGTTGCACAACGCAGTAACGTGGATTTTCCTGAACCGGAGGGGCCAATAATAGATACCACCTGTCCTTGAGAAACAGAGAGGGAAATATCCTTCAAAACCTCATTATCACCAAATTTTTTACTACAATTGTTGATTTCTAAAACTTTCATCCTTTTCCCTCCTTATCGATAATAGCTCAGGGATCGTTCCACCTGTTCCATTAAATATGCAACTACCGCATTAAAAATAAAATAGAATGCACCTGCAATAAATAGAGGAATAATGGTTTTTTCCGCAGCGGCAATCTGCTTTGCCAAGGTAAACATTTCCGTATAGGTTAATACAAAGGCCATGGCCGTATCCTTTACCAAGGTGATAATTTCATTGGTAACAGGCGGCAAAATACGCTTCACCATCTGTGGGAAAACAATCTTAAAAAAGGTTTGGTATTTATTATATCCCAACACCGCAGCAGCCTCATACTGACCAACGGGGATGGATTCAATGCCCGAACGATAAATTTCAGCAAAGTACGCTGCATAATTAATGGAAAAACCTAGCAAAACCGCAATAATTCGATAGCTTTTACTTAAAGAAATACCAAAAACATAGTAAGGGCCAAAATAAACCACCAAAAGCTGCAGCATTAAGGGCGTACCCCTTAAAATTGATATGTATATTTTTGCCAGAAATTGAATGGGCTGAAAGCCCCCAATCCATTTGTGAAGCCCCTTCCCTTCCAGCGGATTTTCCGAAATTAAAAACCCAAAGGGTGCCCACTTTGACATACGACCAAATGCCACAACAAGGCCTAAGGGCATAGAAAAAACCAAGGTCAAAACAAAGATCAGCAGCGTAGCCAGCATCCCTTGTGCAAGCTGCTGTATAATATTTAGATATTCGGCTATACCCATAAGAAAACCCCCATATTTTACAATTATTTACATACACCTCTATAAAGCAAGGATAAGCGTGCCGGAGTTCCGACACGCTTTATTTTTCTTTTATTCTACATCAAATTACTTGCCAAGGCAAACCATTTGATCTAAATTATAATCCTTATAATCTGCTGCAATTTCATCAAAGGTACCATCTTCCAACATTTCATCTAATGTTACCTGAACCTGATCGCGCAATTCGGTATCACCCAGTCTAAAGCCAATGCCATACTGCTCTGTAGAAAGAGGCTCCTCAAGCATTGTAAATACATCTCCACGAGTAGTTAACTGAAACTGTGCTACGCCAATATCAACGGCAATTGCATCGGTAGAGCCGGCTTCCAAATTCATAAATGCGGAATTATAATCTGGCGTTTGTTCCAAAGAAGAAAAGCTTGCAGCCAATGCCAAATTTTCTTCATTATCCTCTTCATTTGTTAATGCAGTCAGTGCAGAAGAATCAGACTGTGTCATAACAGCCTTACCGGCCAAATCAGCCTTCGTTTTAATGCCGGAATCTGTTCTTACCACAAAAACAATACTATTGTCTACATAGGGCTCAGAGAAGGTATAGTTTGCTTCTCTGCCAGTCATAGTAAAGCCATTCCAAATACAATCAATAGAACCGCTGCTAAGCTCCATATCCTTAGCATCCCAGTCAATAGGCTGTTTTACCAGTTCCCAACCACGACGAGAGCAAACCTCTGCGGCCAAATCCAAGTCAAACCCTACATAATCGCCTGCTTCGTTACGGTAACCATAAGGAGGATACTCCGCATCAAAACCAACAATTAACTTTGTACGTTCTTCTGTTGCAGTATCTTCTGCAGGAGTAGCTTCAGGTTTCGCAGCATCGCTGCCACAGCCCGCCAATACAGAAACACTCATTACCATTGCTAAAACTAACGCTAAATATTTTTTCATACTTCATTTCCCCTTTGTCATTCTTTCTACTAATACAACTAAGTCTTCTGTGAATTCTTTATTATATTATCACACTACTACGCTAAAGTAAAGGGGTTTTTTCATTTTGTCTAAATTCTTTTCCATCCTTTGTTATAATAAAAAAACGGACAGCAAGCGCTGTCCGTAAGGACGTAGACAAAGTCAAAACCTTGAGGGCTTTGCCCTCAAACTCTTACAAGGGTTTCACCCTTGACCCATCTGAAACCGGATAGCTATGCGGTTTCAATAAAAGTTTTTGGTCTTGCTTTTTACAAAAAGCAAGCAGGGGGTCATCACTTTTGCTATGCAAAAGCCGGCTCCGCCGTCTGCCCTATCTTGGGCAGTGAGAGGGCGGCGCCCAAGGTTTTTCGCACATTTGTCAGTGAATCATTTTAATAATGAGTAGCTTTTGACCTGGATAAATGAGATCCGGATTCTCAATATCATTTACCATCAAAATACGCTGAATGGTGGTATCAAAATGCTTTGCAATTGTCCAAAGGCTATCCCCTGGCTGAACAGTATAAATAACCGCCCCAGCTACGGGTTTCTGTGTTTTTTCGGTGTTTTTCACATGAATGTCCGTAACAAGGTCAGCCGTTTCTTCTCTGCTTGCCTCCACTTCGAGCATCATCGTCGCAAGCAGTTCTCCTTCTCGGTCGGATAAAATCTGAAAATCAATTTCCTCCAGTGTGCCTTTTGCATTAATATCGTCTTCTGGAGTAACCCCTTTCATCTCAATTTTCTGACTAAAGGGAATTCCCTTCTTCACCATACAAACAGCATGATCGTCCTCTTGAGAAAAATACAGAATTTCTGCCGCCAAGACCCCATCCACTTGAATCATATCAGCTTGTGCATTTACATCCTGAATCATAAGATTTCCCCATGCCTTTCCCGCTTGCAGCATAGGAAGTTCATCGTTATCCAAGGTGATTTTCTCTTTTATTGTAAATTGATTTTTCGTTCTCCCCACACAAATGGGATATGTTACAGTTTCTCTGATAACCTCGACTTCCATGCCCGGGGCATAGGCATCCGTCACTACATCTTTTTCCACTACCTCCCGTGCAGACAGCTCTCCTAAAATGGTAACGTCCACATTCAAAATTCGTGGCTCGCCATCATCATCAAGCTCTGTTTTAACTGAAGTTTCTCCAATGGTCAAGTCCATATTAACCGTACTTTTTGGCGTAATTCCCTCCGCCTCCAAATATCCGTTAAAAGGAATTTTTTCACTCCATACATGAACTGTTCCTGTCCCTTGATCATCGGTATACAGGATATCCATCAATAAATTACTACGAATCATTACCTTTCCATCCATCGGGCGAATCTCTTGGTCTGCCAGGCTGAATTCGCAGGCTAATATTTCCCCAACAGGTGCAGCCGTTTCCGGCAAAGTAATTTCTTCCTTAATTGTAAACCTGTCCTTTTTCTCAGCCACTACTTCTTCCATGTGAAGCTTATCTTCCAAAAAGGCCATGCCATTGCCTTCATTGGGCACCACTGCATCTACCTTATGTATACGTTCAGCATCTGCGGTTAGCCCTATTACAGCCTTAACCCCTAACTTTCTATCATTGATTACTTGACAGTCCAAATGCTCCAGCACAGTTGTTAATTTTGCCTGCATATCCTTTTCCAGTCCATCCATATAAATAATATCTTCAATGGGTAAACTGGTGTTCATTGCATATACAGCATCTTCACCCTTGTCAGAGGAATATAGAATGTTTAAATCCAAGTCACCAGAGAGGTTAATTCGATCCTCTCCCACCCGTACATCCTTCATTCTAATCTTTCCATGGCAACACAAAACTTCATTTACATCAGGCTTGCTGTCAGGCGCGATGATATCCCCTTCCAGCAAGATCTGAGAGGCTTGCTTCCCACCATGCTGTTTCAAAACGATTTCTTCTCTTTCCCATTCCATCGGCATAATAAACCTCCTTTGCTATTCTTGCGGCAGTTTTAAGACACTGATTTCGGGCTTTTCCCTTTTCGTGGTCACCATCCACCCTTTGTCTATATATAAATATATTGAATTTGTGCCATTGTATTCCAAAAACCTAAGGAATTCCTAGAAAAAAACTTTTTTGATTTTAAAATATGTCTTGAAATTTGCAAATAAAAAACACCCTGTCACATGAATTCATGGAAAGAATTATGTATCAGGTGTGTTTTAATCTATCTTAGAAAGCTGCTATGAAATTATTTGAAATTCCCCATGGGGAATAGCCTTGCAATTAAATAAAACGGAAGCTTCTTCGTTTCCAAATCGCCCACAAGAATATTAAAAACTTCTCATTTGGTTGAGGGGAAACCAGCGAAAAACAACCTTTCCTGTCAAGTCATCACAAGAGATCACGCCCATATTTCGGCTATCAAAGCTGGTGCCTCGATTGTCCCCCATTACAAATACAGTGTTTTTTGGAACTGTCATATCCACAATGCCATTGGTTGGCCCTTCCACATAATTCTCCTCCAGCGGCTCTCCATTGATTTCAACGGAGCCATCCGCAAGCAAACGAATATGATCGTCCTCGGTGGCAAGAATTCGTTTCAAAACTGTTTTTTCCTTTCCCTGCTCATTGTATTGAAAAACAACAATATCTCCCTTTTCATACCAACCCATTTGCACAAAAAAACGGCTCATACAAATAATATCTCCGTCATTGAGGGTGGACTCCATAGAGCTTCCCTGAAGCTTTACAGGCCAAAAAAAGAAAAATAGAACGACTAAAATGATAGCGGCACGCAGAATTACATTTCCCCAATCCTTTAAAATCTCATTCAAAGCACTTTACCTCTCATTACAATTATTTTCCCAATAAACAAAAAATTACCTTTCTATATAAAAGTATACAAAATTCTCCAAAAATAGCAAGTTAAAATGCATAGTAATTTTTTCCTATTTTTCGATAAGCATTTTCATTTTGTTGAAAAAGCCTAGGATAACGCCCAAATAATTACTATGTCCTATTTTAGCAAAAAAACAAAAAAAATTTACGGATACACTTGATTTTCGTTGGAGATAGAATTAGGCAAATAATTATTTCAAAAAAAGCGTATTAATCCAACCGGACGAATACGCTTCTATTATGAAATTTTTCTATGGCCGAAACATCTTAGGGAAATGATTCATAGCTCTTTTATGTATTGTTCTCAGATATGAAAAAGATACTGAACGGCAAGTGACATCACTGAAATTGAAATCCAGCATAAAAAACCGAGAAAAATTGGTTTGGATCCATTTTTCACCAGCTTCACAATGTTTGTATTTAAACCAATGGCTGCCATAGCCATTACAATCATAAATTTTCCTGCTTGGGAAAGAAAATGTGTAAGCTCAGGGGAAACCGGTAAAAATGTATTGATTATTGACGCTGCAAGAAATCCAAGTACAAACCAAGGGAATATCTTTGCTATGCTGTAATTTGCATTTTCGCCTGCATTCTTTTTAGATGTAATTACCGCAAGAACCAGAGTGATTGGAACGATGGCAAGGGTTCGTGTCAGCTTTACAATGACCGAAAGATTCCCAGCTGCATCACTAAATGCATAGCCTGCCGCAACAACCGACGATGTGTCATTCACAGCAGTTCCCGCCCACAGGCCAAAGGTGTGGTCACTCATGCCAAGCACATGCCCCAAAAAGGGAAACAAGAACGCAGCCATAACATTGAATAAAAATATGGTAGATATAGACCGTGCAACTTCTTCATCATTGGCATTAATTACAGGGGCCGTTGCTGCAATGGCGGAACCGCCGCATATAGAAGAACCAACACCAATCAACGTTTTTGTGTTTGAATCAAGTTTGAGCAGCTTTCCGCCAAAATATGCTGTCAAAAAGGATGCAGAAAGTGTAAATACCATTAACAAAAGCGTTTGCTTTCCCACAGTAAATATATTGAATAAATTCATTTCAAATCCAAGAAGAATAATTGCGTACTGTAATATTTTTTTTGAGGTAAACTGAATCCCTTCGTTAAATGTCACCGGTCGCTTCCAAAATGCAAGAATCATTCCAAACAATATCCCCAAAACCGGACTTCCTACAATTGGCACAGCTTTACCGATAAACCATGCTGGTATCGCTATTATTCCTGCAAGCAAAATACCCAAAATTTTTCTTTTCACCATTTTCATAACAATCTCCTTTGTTTTTATTATTCCTTTTTCATTATACATCTTGCTTTATGATAATTAAAATATTATTATAAGATAGTATTGATAAGTAATTACTTATGTATTGGAGGAAACATTCGTGACACTAAGGCATTTTAAAATTTTTATTGAAGTTTGTGAAACGATGAATATGACCCAGGCGGCAGAACGGCTATATATTTCTCAATCTGCAGTCAGTCAGGCAATTTCAGACCTTGAAACTTATTATGGGACGAAGCTTTTCGAACGGCTTTCCAAAAGAATATATCTTACCAACGTGGGAGAAAAACTGCTCAGCTATGCCAGGCATATCACGGAAATGACCGAAGAAGCCCAAGCAAGCATAAAAGCCTTATCCGAAAGCGAATTTATAAGAATAGGTGCAAGTGTAACCGTGGGTGCCGCGATTCTGCCCCAATTCGTCAGAGATTTTAAAAAGATCAGCCCCACAACGGAAATTGCTGTTGTTGAGGACAATACCTCGGTCATAGAATCCCTTATCCTTAGTAATAAAGTGGATTTGGGCCTTGTAGAAGGAGAAATCATTTCGCCCGACATAAAAATCAGGCCGTTTTTGAAGGATGAGCTCATTTTAATCTGCGGAAAAAATCATCCTTTTTCTAAAAAATCCATCATTAATCCCCACGAACTTGAAAACGAGAATTTTATTATCCGTGAAATGGGCAGCGGAACGAGAAGGCTTTTTGAAATAAAAATGGCCGCCAGCAATGTGAACTGGAAGGCTTCATGGGTTTGCAATAATTCTGAAACTATTAAAAATGCAGTTGAAAACAATCTTGGAATTTCTGTTATTTCAGAAAAATCCGTTGTGAAGGAGCTAGGTAACCAAACGCTGTTTTCATCTAGGATTGATGGCATCGAGTTCATAAGAAGTTTTAAAATTGCCCATCATAAGAATAAATTCATTACCGAAAAAATGAATATGTTAATCAATCATTTAACAAAACATTATTGAGTGCAAACATTTCTAATGAAAAAGCAAGCCTGTGCCATAGAAGGGGCAAAATTTAAACGACTTCATAAATCAAGTTTTTCAGAGGGTACATCCCAATCATAAGATAAGGGCAGAAAAGTAAAATTATTCTGCCCTTAAGTATTTTTTATAGATAACTTCTATTATTTTTTCATAAATTTATAATCTATCGCTTCTAACGCTTTTTGTGCTGCGTGTGCATCCTTTTTCTTTATAAAAATATAATCTGTATCAAAGGTTGATACGGCAAATATGCTAATCTTTTTTTCCGATAAGCATCCCGATATTTTCGAAAGTATTCCTACCAAAGAAAAATCCATCTGTCCTGCAACGCGAAAACCCACCCAACCATCTTCATGCTTTTCGGCATCCTCAGGTAAGCAATCTATTGGGCAAACTAAGGAAAGCTCTTGATCTGTTCTCGACCAAAAGCAAAAATTTCCTAGTTCTTCAATTTTTCGCTCGCTTGTCCATTTTGCGACAGAAAACTCACCGTCTAACCATTCCAACAGCATCTTAATTCCACCTCACATTTGCTTTCGCACAGTTTTATATTCATCTTCCAATCGATAATAAGGGCATTCTTTATATTCATCCCTCATAAATCGTTCCATCTCATCCTCATCTAAATTTACTTGGCAATAATATTCATCATTTTCCTCATCGTAACAAAAATACATACATGACTCACAGTTTGAACTCATTTTTCCACTCCTATTTCGTATAAAATACTATGGTGAAAATATGTAATAAAAAATAAAAACCACCTCTTAAATTAAGAAGTGGTTTAAAAATGGGAGTTACAGGGCTCGAACCTGTGACCCTCTGCTTGTAAGGCAGATGCTCTCCCAGCTGAGCTAAACTCCCATAAACGACTCAGATGGGGCTCGAACCCACGACCTCCGGCGTGACAGGCCGGCGCTCTAACCAACTGAGCTACTAAGCCACATTAGAATATGGCGCTGGATATTTAATTATAATGGCAGGGGCAGAAGGACTCGAACCCTCGACATTTGGTTTTGGAGACCAACGTTCTACCGACTGAACTATACCCCTATAAGGTATTTCGCAAAGCGAAGATACACCTTCAAAACTGAATACAAGAACATTAGCGCTTTCCTAAGCGTTTATCAACTACCGACCAGACACCGTAGGTGTAAAGAGGTTGTTGATGCGAAGGAAATTTAGCGATCTTTTCCGTTAGGAAAAGAAATCACCTTGCTATTATATCATCAATCGATTTATTGGTCAAGCCCTCGGTCTATTAGTATTGGTCAGCTGAACACGTTGCCGTGCTTACACCTCCAACCTATCTACCTCGTTATCTTCAAGGGACCTTACTTCCGA
>JAQUSU010000006.1:49787-51227 GCA_028710085.1 Anaerotignum sp. | reverse complement strand
TAGCCTATGGCAAGGTCTATGTCAATGTCTATGGATAACTGTTGAACAATTAGACTTGGAAAGAGCCGTATGCGGAAAAGCCGCACGTACGGTTCTGTGAGGGGTGCGTCTAGTAATGGGCGCGTCTACCTCGACTGGTTTTGAAGTGGTTTTGGGGCTTGGAAACAGGCGAAATAGTGCCATTTTTGAGTCTTAAAAAATTGAGAAAATATAGATGGCATAGGGCGTTTTTATAATATAGAGTGATATAAGAGGTTAAGTCGGGGTCATAAAATGACACTTAGGCTTAACCCTTTTTAATATATATGGAAATATTATGCAGATACATGTATAATAAAGTAAAAAGGTATAAGGAACGATGGATTCAATTGTTGCACATTTAAAACCCATATTGCTGATATAAGTTTAACTTAAGCAGTCTGGATTTGCATATTGTTTTATGATTAAATGAATTGATAATAAAGATTCCAGTATAAAGCAATTATGTGCAGTTCAGCCATTATCACTTTTTTGTGTCAATGATTTGAAAAGAATAACTCTTGTTCTAACATTTTTAAGTTATATTTTTGATAATTTGATAACAGAAAATTGACACAGTAATAATAAGCTTGGTGAGGAGAGATAAAACTATGGATTTTTTGGACTATAGAGAAAAATTAAAAATAGCGTTCAATGACGAAATGAAAAATTCTTACCTAATGACGAAAGTATTTAACATACTTGAAACGGTCTGCAAAGACACATCCACTGGTTTACTTGACATTGTTGAGTATCATTGTTTTTGCAATGTAACAGGAACTCATATTGATCAGAGATTTTGTACTGGTAATGGACGTTTCCGTCATTGTATAGATGTGTTGAAGAAGCACACGACAAGTATCGTCGATTTTTTATCATATTACATTGCATTTGTTAATGCTGTTAATACAGAAAAAAATGGTATGTGGAATAGATTTACTTTTATTACACTGATTACAAGAATGATGAAAGAGGCACATATTCCGTATGAGTTATTAAAAAATGGTGAGGAATATTTTATATTTCCGAAAGGTGCCAATGAACTTGATAATGCACTTGTATCCGAACCGCTCGAATGGTTAAAAGGCTATAGTAAAGCACATAAAACGTATTGCATTGCATTGCATTAAATAATATTCTAATGGTGAATACATAAGAGATACAGCTGATAATTTAAGGAAAACACTTGAAGCTTTTTTACAAGAGTTCCTAGGGAATGAAAAGAATCTTGAAACAAATAAGAATGAGATTTGTCGATATTTGGGTAACCAGGGGATCGATCCAGGTATCAGCGGTTTGTTCCAGCCTCTTATAAATGCGTACAAAAATATTAATGATAGAATTGCTAAGCATGATGATAAAGTTGACGAAAAATTGTTGGAGTTTTTGCTTTATCAGACGGGTGTGCTTATTAGAATGGTG
>JAQUSU010000006.1:0-49687 GCA_028710085.1 Anaerotignum sp. | reverse complement strand
TTTGTTCCAGCCTCTTATAAATGCGTACAAAAATATTAATGATAGAATTGCTAAGCATGATGATAAAGTTGACGAAAAATTGTTGGAGTTTTTGCTTTATCAGACGGGTGTGCTTATTAGAATGGTGCTTGTCGTGAAACAGGGGTAGGGTTAACCAGATTGATGGTTACACATTTATACCATAATGCGTAGCTGAAGAAACTACAGATTCGAAAATAATTTGCAGTTCAGGAGGCTAATTTAGTCATAACAAACTATGCAAAACTTTTACGGAGGAGAAATAAAAAATGATGAAAAACAAAATTACAATAATTTTTATATTTGGGTTATTGTTAATGTTTAGTGGGTGTAAGAAATTTGAAAGTGCAGATGATTTTAAGGACTCCAATACTGCGCCGTCAATGACTTCGGCGGTTACAGAAGATCCAACTAATTCACATATTATAGAACCATCTACAACGCCAACGATTGCACCGTCAACAGCGCAAACCCTTACGCCAGAAGAACTTTCCATGAAAGCCTACGAGAAATTTTTGAAAAATGAAACGAAGGTATCTTTTGACCGTTTTATGCCAAATGACGATATGGGGGAAGCTTTGTATAAAAACGGAAGTGAATATACACTGTTGGAAGTACTTGACATAGTTACGGCATATTATTTTAAAGACTCTAAAAATAGTAAAATAAGATATATTGATTATAGTTATATCGATTGTGGTATGGATGGCGTAAATGAATTGGTTCTTCGCTTAAATGGTTTGAACATTTATGATAGGGATGATGATAGTACCCTTGTTTATATCATAAAATATATAGATGGTGAACTATCTCTTTGTTATTATTACGAGACTTGGGCTAGAAGCGATTCCACAATGAATGAATATGGATATTATCAATCTGGTGGTAGCAATGGAGTGAGCAATCATAGTAGTGATTATGGTCTAATTGACAAAGATGGAGACTGGCAGTTCATTGTGTCTATTGAAAGTGAATTCGATATCAATCAGCTTACTTGGTTAGATGGGCTGGGACAGCTTCCTGAAGTGGCGGAGGCAAATGGCATAACAGGAGGAATTGAGTTAGATACCATACGTTTTAATAATGATGAAAAAGCGGCTAATTCAGATGAGGTTGGCAATAAAGAATGCCTCTATACATTTTATGTTTACGATGAGAATATGAAGCCAATCGAGGATGCGAACCTTTATATAGACAGCATATATAAAGAAATCTTTGATGAGGCAAAGGTACCATTTATTACGCCAGATGAGATATCGACATTGATTTCGGAAAAAGAGAAAAATGTAGGAGCAACAACAGAAATTAAAGAAGGGGCAGAGATGACATGGCAGGTTCTTAATGAAAGTATGTTTTCTGATTATGTTGGATGATGATGTCTGATATTTTCGCAATTAGCAAGCATATCAATTTCTAGTTATGTTTATGATATACTACATATTAGCAAATTGTTAATCAGCACGTATTTTATATAATCCGAGGGAACAAAATACCCACTTTGTTGGTGAAGGGATAGAAAAAATATGGTGAATAAGAAAATGTTTTGGAAAGTACCGCTGTTTTGTATCGCAGCAGGTGTGATTGCTTTTAATGCGGTAGTTTTTCTGGTAGGTCGATTTACTATTATCACGCTTCCAGATGGGTCAATTACAGCAGACAATACACGAGTGCTTATAATCTATGGAGGGGTATTTATTGGTACACTTTTAGTTGGTGGCAAGGTTTTTTTTCGGAGTATGACTCGAAAAGATATTTTCTTTTCCGCATCAATTATTGTAGTTATTGGCTTGATAATGAATTTAACTCAATGGGCGTTTAACCTCACAACTGGTCCGTATGCTGTCTTTTTCATGTATGCTTCTCAAATTTTTGAGTGGAGTAGTATTATTCCCCAGTTATTGTATCGCATAAATGAAAATATTTGGCTTGCTTCAGTTATTGGTAGCTTAACACCTTATTTGTTTATCCCATTTGGCAAAAAAGAGCAAGTATAAATTGCTGTTTATCAAAAACGTAGGATTCTATTTCTTAGTAAAGCCAGTTACTCATTATGAGTAGTGAATTATCCGAGTAAAGGCTCAGAAAAAAGCAACCCAGTAGAGACTCAGTTGCCTTTGGTTGGATAATTCCATAGCGCGAAACCGCGATCGGATTACATATGCTATGGGAAAAGCATTCTGTATTTTCTTCAAAAAACATAGAAGGAATACAGTTTTAAGCCGTTTTTGAGGTGTTTTCTTGTAAAACCATACCATTTTCTGTTAAAATAAGCATAGCAAAGCTAGCCTGTCCCTGAAACAGGCTTTGAAGGCAATCGGTAAGCATTGCCTGGCTTATGCAGTTATGACTACCGGCGGAGAAAGTCCGGTTCTGAGCAAACCGGAGTATCCGCAGTGTGGACACTGAGATGGTTTTCTGCTGAGAATTTTTTGGATAAGTTGTTCGGCAGAAAGCTTTTCTTTGGGGGTAAAACTAGTTCCAGTTTGGATTTTACATATTCTCAGTTTCTTTTGTTTGCCTCGACTGGAGAGAAATCCGTAGTGTCGTATCTTCATAAACCTTGTGGTAAGATATGCATAAGAAAGCGTCTTATAAACTCGTCAACATTCAGTACCATCTCTTTCCAACGACTGTTGTCGCGGTAATCCCGCCATTTAAAGGTAACGGTACCGTTTTCTAATTTGAGAATACGATTGTTGGAAATCGCTACCCGGTGAGTATAACGGCCGAGATATTCAACAACACAAGGGGCATCTTTAAACGGTGGTTTACAATAAACAACCCATTCTTTTTGGTAGCACAGATCCAATAGGTTTTGTTCTATTTCAGATATTTGGAGCTTTAGCAACGCCAGTAACTTCCCTCGAAATTTACGTGAAAGAACCCGTACGGGCAGAAAAAACTTTTTACGTGAAGGTTGCCATTTACCTAAAGTAGTTAATCCGCCGGAAGGAACAATACAATGTATGTGTGGATGAAAGCAAAGATTCTGACCCCAAGTGTGAAGTATGGCTGTAAGCCCAATAGATGCACCTAAATATTTTTTGTCATGGGATAGCTCTTGCAGTGTTTCTGCAACACACCGAAACATCAGATTGTAGCAAGTACGTTGGTTATTGTAGATTAGCCAGTTCAGTTCTTGTGGAACAGTAAACACAACATGAAAATAACCAATGTTAGTAAATCTGTTTTCCGTGCATTAATCCAACGTTCCTTAGAAAGAGTTTGACATTTGGGACAATGTCGGTTGCGACAGGAATTGTAGGATGGTCGTTCATAGTTACAGGATGGACATTGATCCATATGCCCACCAAGCCGGGCAGTTCTGCAGTTCTGAATTGCATTCATAGCCTTATGCTGTACAATAGACATTTTATGTTTTCTGCGATAATTTTCTCCGTACTGAGAAAAAATATCTTGCACCTCAGGCATTGGACTTCACCTTTGACTTGCGGCCTCGCTTTTTTGGTAAAGTGTCTAGTGGGCTTTGAATCAATTGATTGATATTGCTTAAATGCAGATAAAAGGATGTGGTTTGGATAAAGGTATGTCCTAATAACTCTTTAATGCAGCATACTTCTACGCCGGATTCCAGTAGATGTGTAGCGAAGCAATGCCGTAATGTATGGACAGTAAATGTATTGGGATGGTTGGCATTTTTACAGTGCCTATGGAATGCGTGTTGAATCGCCCTTGTTGTCATGTTGTTGCTCTTTCTTCCTCGGGAATAAAATAGATATCCATCTGGATGGCTAGGGCGATATTGGCGACGTCTGGGAATGAGTTGATAATTAAGGTTTCGCCCTAACACTACACCAAAAATAAAACGCAAGGCACTATTGTAGATATTTACTGTCCCGGATGATTTACCTAAATCCAGTTGGTAGAGAAGAAATTCACGGATTTCGTTTTCACCCATTGTCTCAATCGGACGGTTGTCAAAGTATCTGAGGAATAAAGTCAGTTTCCCTAGGCATTCTTCAACGGTGTGTGGCGACAGCCCTCTTGGTTTATTTCTTCATAAGCCCGTACATAAACTTCTTCATTCGTCATAGAATCATCTCCTTTAAAGCAATGATTCCATTGCAACTGAAAAAAGAAAAAACTGCCGTGTTTCAGCAGTTTTAATAGGGTAATATGTGGTTTTGCAAATGGCCACCGCGCCAGCGGTTTAGTGCTATGTTTATAACGAAAAAGATATTTTTTTAATATATGGAGGGCATGCCTTTTGAACTATCGTAACAGTCAAAGACTTATGTGGGGATTATTTATAGTTAGCTTTATACTATTAGCGGTGGGATATAATAAAAATGAAATGATTTTTTTAGTACTTGGAACTTTATGTACTATTGCGGGTATACTTCAAGCAGTAATTTTTTATAGATGTCCCTATTGTTATAAGTCTTTAATGGATTGTAGAGATGGCATTCAAAAATATTGTCCGCATTGTGGCAATGAATTGAAATAAGGATAAGTTTGCGTGTATATTTGAATTTCTAGTTATGTTTATGATATACTACATATTAGAAAATTGTAAATCAGCACGTATTTTATATAATCAGGGGAGCAATATGGAAATTTGTTGGTGGAGGGATAAATGTATAAAGTACTCCGGAAAAAAATGGCTCAACTGGAAATAGAGAAGGAAATATTAAAAAAAGCTACCATATTCGCAAAAAAACAATAGACGAAATTGTGCCTTCATAACAGAACATCAGACGCAGTATCCGATCAATGTTCTGTGGAAGGTGGCTAAGATTTGTTGCAGTACTTATTACAAACGCTTGCGTTGGGTACCATTCCTATGGGAACTGGACTGTCAGAAACTTGATATCCAATAGAAATCAGTAAAGTGAGTTTAGGAAACTATAAGGCATGCGGCATCGTTAAGAAAAATGCTGACGCATAGGAGATACAAAGGTTGTGATGAATATTGATTAAGAGAGTTAAGATTACTAAATTAAATGATTATTTTTTGAAATTATCACAAAGAAATCCTCAAGGAGTATTTTTTTGCAGAATTGACCAGTATTCCGCAGAATTGAAGGAGTTTTTAATGCAATATATGGGCTCCATAAAAAATAACGGAATATGGCTGGATCAGAAAATGAAAAACCCTGATGAGAATCAGTTAATGTACTATGAAAATATGATAGGTGCTCAGTTCAATATGGAAGTGGAATTTATAAAACGAAGTTCAAAGCTTATGTTTGGGAATCTGAGTTTAACGCAGATAGAGCTATTATCGAATGCCATATTCAATGAATTGATACATTTACAACAGGCTGGTAAAAATATTAATATAATAAAAAATGCTTTTATAAAATTTATGTGTTGGTTTTACTATAAATTCAGACCCACGATTGGAAATATTGGTTCGGATATTCCCCCTAAAATATTATATTATGGTGAAATATCGAATTATGAATTAATTGCTCTTAATATATTGTCTCATTCAGGATGTGATATTGTTCTTTTGAGATATGGCGGAGAGGGAAAATACCAAAGTGTAGATTCCACCTTAAGTATATCTGAAAGACTACAACAAGATAATTGTGAAGCGTTTCCCGCTGATTTCTCAATTTTAGCAATCAAACAATTTATTGAAGAACAACAGTATTTGGAAAAATTATATCGTAAAGATAAGTTGCATGTAATTGCTACAAATACTTGGCTAAGCGGAGATGTTTTTTCGGATTTGCTCTTGGAGGATGGTAAAAGAGGGAATGGCATAGATACATATTATAATGCCTTTATACGGATGACAGGGGTTGAAAATAAGACCGAGTATTGCAAGGAGCTATTCCATTTGAAAACGGAGCTTGAGAAAAAAGGAAAAACCGTTTATGTACTGGAAAAAATATCACCACCAACACCAGAAGAGGTTCATCAAATTCAACCAGGAAATTATGGGAATCTAATTCAAATGATTACGGATTTGACAGGAAAGATAAGATCTCCATATCCTAAATTATGTAATCAAGCCCAAAAAGCATTTATTGATTGTATTGTGGAAGAAAGCCAAAATGAAAAAGAAAACCTTCCGAGGTTAAAGAGTAAAGCAGTTTATTTGGTTGCTTGGTTTAGCAGATATGGAAGATATTTGTTCACAAAAGAAAATGAAATAAATTTGCCCGTTCTTATTTACTTTGGTACTTGTAAAAATGCAGCTGAAACCTTGCTGCTTCGTTTTTTTGCTTCGCTTCCATTGGATGTTCTTGTGATCAATCCCAATAACCAGAAGCATTGCATGCTGTCGGATTCAAGATTGTTTGATAGAAAATATGAGGATTCTATTGAGCTTGATATGTTCCCGGTAAAGATAGAGGATGTGCATTATGGAACAATTGCCTATCATGCAGAGCAGGACTTAAATTCTATGCTGTATCAGGATTCAGGAATGTATAGAAATCAACAATATAAGGATGCTGTGGCGGTTACATTAAAAACCATGTATGAAGAATTATATCTTTTATGGGATCAAGAAATAAATTTGCGACCAAACTTTGAAATTATTGAGAATAAAGTGGTGGTTCCTGCAATCATTGTAAAAGTGTGCGGTGTGAAAAATGAAGACATAGGACAATATTGGAAAGATATAAAAAAATTATTGGTTCATGATACCATTTTGATTGATGAAATATCTTTTTACAAAAAGTCTGAAGAAAAATTTGATTCTAAAAATGCAATCAAGAATGGTGTCATACAAAAAGAAAATATTGTTAGAAACGGGAATTACAAATATGGCATTTTCAGAGAAGAAATACAGGAATATATGCTTCATAAACTTCAGGAATTGCTGGACAGTGAGCTGATTCAAGGAACGTTTACAGCAGGGGTTGAACATAGTATCATTAGTGTTGTCATGAATTTAGATAAGAATATTACAAGACTAATCCAAAAAATGGATTTTACCAAGAAAAATCCAAAGCTAGTTTTAATTAATACTGGTGAAAAAGAATATGGGTTAGAAGAAAGTATTATTTTAGCATATTTGCATTTAATTGGTTTTGATATTGCACTATTTGTACCTACTGGTTATCAACTCATTAAAAAGCATTATACGCAGCCATTATTTGTTGAGCATCAAATTGGTGAATTTATGTATGATTTGAAAATTCCAATGAGTGTACAAGGTAATAAATTAAGGGAGCAAGAGCAAAAAGAAGGATTTCTAAAAAAATTGTTTAATATTTAAATATAAAGGAGGACTCAGTAATGGGGTTAAATCTAGGCAGTTCAAATACGAAAGTGGTTACTAGACAGAGTGAAGAAATTGCAGCATTTGATATTCAGCAAGAAAAGAAAGAATTAACAGAAAAAATGGTAAATTCTCAAGAGGTTGATGCCATTGTAAGTGGTATTGATGTTTTTAATATGGAGTCGATGGTGTCTTTTGGAGCAGAGGTGGCAGAAAATATTTCAAAAGCATCAGATGTAGTTCTCAATAATATGAGCATGGATCAAATTGACCAATCAAGTCAACTGCTTGTTTCTTTAAATGATATTATGAAACGATTTGATATTAATGAAATTAAGGAAGAACCGGGATTCTTAGGAAAAATGTTTGGTGGTGCTAGAAAACAGCTGGACAAGATTTTGGCAAAGTACCACACAATGGGAGACGACGTTGATAAAATGTATGTTGAATTAAAGAAATACGAGGCTGAGATAAAAGAATCCAACAAATCCTTGCAGACGATGTTTGATTCTAATGTGGGATATTTTCATGAGCTGGAGAAATACATTTTAGCAGGGGAACAAGGCGTTAGAGAATTAGAAGAATATATTGAAAAAAGGAAAGATGAATTTAAAAATACTGGAGATAGCAGTATTCAAATGGAGCTATCGGGAATAGAACAGGCAAAGATGCTGCTTGAACAGAGAACGCAGGATTTAAGAATTGCGGAAAACGTTGCAATGCAATCTGTTCCAATGATTAAAACAATGCAATTCAGTAATATGAATTTAGTAAGAAAAATTAATTCCGCATTTATTATTACTTTACCTGTATTTAAACAGGCATTATCACAGGCGATATTGTTAAAACGTCAAAAAATTCAAGCAGATGCCATGGCAGTGTTAGATGAAAAGACAAATGAATTACTGCTTAAAAATGCACAAAATACGGTTGAACAATCTAAAATTACAACTCGCTTAGCATCAAGCAGTTCTGTTAAGATTGAAACATTGGAAGCAACATGGCAGACAATTTGTAACGGCATCACAGAGACACAGCAGATTCAAGAAAATGCACGGACAAAACGAATTGAAGATCAAAAGAGACTGAATCAAATCAAAGAAGATTTTAAGGCGAAGCTTTCAAATCATTAATATTTTAGCACATGATTATGCCAATTAATTTACAAAAGGGAGAGAAAGCAGATTTAACAATAAGGAAACGAGGGATTGAATACCCTGATGGTTGGCCTTGGCTGGGATGTGAACGCATATGATGGTGGGTCAGATTTTGAGTAGACGCCTGTGCATTTTATTAGGCGAAAACGGAAAAACCACAGGTTCTGAAGATTTTATTTTTTATGGAAATAAGGTATACCCAAGCTAGGCAGTAGACCATAAGAGGGTGGGTGCGGACATAAAGTTGGACTCACATAGGGCTTCAAAAGGAGCTTATATACATGTATTCAAAGGAAAAGAGAGAAATCGCACTCAAGATATATCATCAGTGTGGGTCAGCAACTCAAACAGTTCAAACCCTTGGCTATCCGTCACGACACCTGCTTTATGACTGGCTTAAGGAAGAAGGGGAAATCAAGCCTCCACGAAAGCAACTACCTAAAATAATTAACCCTCCAGAGAATCCTAGAAATCTGCCATTGAAGGTTAAATTAGATGCTATAAAACGTTGCTATGAGCAGGGGGAAAGTGTACAATCAGTATCAGAAGATATTGGCTATAGTAGAGCAAGTATCTACCAGTGGCGAAAGAGATATCTTAAGGAAGGTGCAGTAGCTCTGATGAATAATAAGAATATAAAGCCAGGTACGCTAATAGAAGGAAGTAAACCATCTAACGAATCAACTCTATCTTCTCAAGAAGTAGAAGAACTGAAGTCTCAGATGCTAGACATGCAGCTAGAAATAGATATTCTTAAGGAAACAATAAATGTCTTAAAAAAAGACCCTGGCATTGATCAAGCCACTCTCAAGAATAGGGAGAAGGCAGTGATAATCAAGGTATACTTATCACCTATAGTTGATTGCTTTGATGGTATGCTCCCTTGTTGGACAATCGGAATAAGCCCTGATTCAAATCTTGTGAACAGTATGTTAGATGAAGCAATTAGCTTATTAGATGAAAACGAGCATCCGATAGTCCATTCAGATCGTGGGTGCCACTATAGATGGCCTGGATGGATTAAAAAAATAGAAAATGCTGGTTTAACGAGATCTATGTCAAAGAAAGGTTGCTCACCAGATAATTTTGCATGTGAGGGGTTATTTGGAAGACTAAAAAACGAGATGTTTTATGACAACGACTGGACGGGTGTCAACATTGAGAAGTTTATAAAAATACTCAATGAATATCTTATCTGGTATAATGAAAAACGAATAAAAGTATCATTAGGGAATATGAGCCCTATGGAGTACAGACATAGCCTTGGATTGACAGCCTAGCTGGTCCAAGAAAACGTCCGCACCCCCAATGGTATCCAGTCATTAATTATGAAAACTGAATTGAATGTGGTGCATGTGTTGGAAAATGCAAAATGGTATTTATGAGAAAAATATAACAAAACTAAATGCAATTTATCCAGATTGTTGTATTGACGGATGCAGAGGATGTCAAAACCTATGTCCTGCAGAAGCAATTGACTATGTTGGTGATAATGGAGAGCAAAAAACTGTTAACTGTGGGTGTTCTTGTAATTAGCAAATTCGTACATAAAATTGGAGGCAATATGAGAAATCTGAAGAACTTCTGTTTTTGTAGATGGAGAGGTTATTAATACCTTCATTTTCGTTGCGTAAAAATTATTGAAATGGAGGAAATGTTGTATGGAAGCTGTACTAAATGTTTTATTGGCAGGTTGGCAAGCTTTAGTTGATTACTTGACCATAAGCCGAATAATTATGCTTATAATCGCATTTTTCTTGTCCGGTGCAATATCACAATTTATGTCCCAAGGGGCTGTAATGAAGTATTTTGGCCCTAATGCAAAAAAAGGATTATCTTATTTAATAGCTTCTGTTTCCGGCGCAATTTTAGCAGTGTGTTCCTGCTCGGTGCTTCCTATGTTCGCAAGCATCAGAAAAAAAGGGGCGGGGATTGGTCCGGCGGTAACCTTTCTTTTTGCGGGACCTGCAATTAATATACTGGCAATCACCTTTACATTTAGCCTAATCGGCGTAGATATTGGTTTTGTTAGAGTGTTTGGTGCTGTTATTTTATCTGTTGTTATAGGTTTTATTATGTATTTGCTATTCAACAAGAGTGAAATAGTGGATGCAAATGCAGCAATGTTTAACATTGAGGATGATCATAGCAGAAAAGCATGGCAAAACATTTTGTTTTTTATAACACTTATTGCTATATTGGTTTCGGGGGTTAAGCATCCTATTATTACTGGATTATTAGTTATAGGTCTTATTGTGGAGCTTGTTTTGTATTTTAAAAAAGATGAGCTGCTTGAATGGTGCAGGGCAACTTTTGATTTGGCTAAGAAAATTGTACCGCTTTTCATAATCGGTGTTTTTTTAGCAGGTGTTATTGAGGCGGTGATACCACCTGAATATATGGTTAAATTTGTAGGTAATAATTCTTTAGGAGCCAATGCAATAGCAGCGGTTTTTGGTGCTTTCATGTATTTTGCGACTTTAACAGAAGTACCGATTGTAAACAGCTTTATGGCGCTTGGAATGTTGAAAGGCCCAGCAACAGCATTGCTTCTTGCAGGCCCGTCACTTAGTTTACCTAACATGATTGTTATTTCTAAAGTAATGGGCATTAAAAAGACCCTTACTTATGTTGGCTTAGTGATTATTTTGTCGGCATTGATTGGAATGCTGGCAGGATATATAATTTATGTTTAATGGAGGATGATAATAATGGTAATTAAAATTTTAGGTTCAGGTTGTGCTAAGTGCAAGCAGTTAGAGGCTAACGCACAGCAGGCAGTCAAAGAATTAGGTATCGAAGCAACAATTGAGAAGGTTAAAGAAATTCAGGACATTGCAGAATATGGAGTGATGAAAACACCTGCATTGGTTGTAGATGAGCAGGTGAAGGTTATGGGCAAGGTTCCATCAGCTGAAGATATTAAGAATTATCTGTAAAGTAAAAACGATTATCTCAATTTAATACAAAATAAAAATAATACTGTAGGGGAAGACGACTGTCAAAACCTGCGGTATTTTTTTTTCAAATAAACCATATATCATATTGACAAATTTCGATTTGACGTATATACTTCTACATATCAAATATTTTAGATATGAGGTGATTTTTTGGAAACGTTATTTGAAAAACATGCAAAAGTCTTTAAAGCACTTTGTGATGAAAAGCGACTGCATATATTAAATTTACTTCGCAATGGTGAAAATTGTGCATGTGAACTTCTTGAAAACATAGATATTGGACAGTCTTCTCTTTCTTATCATATGAAGATACTTGTTGAATCTGGCATTGTTGAAAGCAGGCAGGAGGGCAAATGGACTCATTATAAGATTTCTGAGCAAGGTAGTAGAGATGCTATTGATATTTTAAAGGAAATAACATCAGTAAATTGCACCGATAAAAATGGGAATCGTTGCAATAATAACGAATAGCAATATGTAGACTTGAAAGGGAGGATAATATGTTATGGAGATAATTAAGGCTGTATGGGACTTTTTTCAAAATCAAATACTTGGTATGAAATGGTTGAATGAGCTAATTGGTAATGGTTTATCAGCCTTGGGGCTTGATATGAATAACCGTTGGATAGGTAGTATCCAGTTTTTTGCTTATGACGTTATTAAAATAACGGTGTTGTTGTGTTTTTTAATATATTTTGTTAGTTATATACAAAGTTACTTCCCACCAGAGCGTAGCAAGAAAATTCTGGGTGGTATTCATGGCATAGGGGCAAATATTGTTGCGGCACTCTTGGGAACAGTAACACCCTTTTGTTCCTGTTCGTCCATTCCGTTATTTATCGGTTTTACATCAGCAGGCTTGCCTTTAGGGGTAACTTTCTCTTTCCTTATTTCATCACCAATGGTTGATCTCGGCTCGCTCGTTTTACTGATGAGTATCTTTGGTGCAAAAGTGGCTTTCATCTATGTTATTGTGGGGCTAATTATCGCAGTTGTTGGCGGTACAATTATTGAGAAGCTGCACATGGAGAAGCATGTGGAAAGTTTTATTTTGACAGCTAGCACTGTAGACATCGAATCACCGGATCTAACTAGAAGAGATAGATCGACTTATGCGAAGGAACAAATGCTTTCCACATTCAAGAAAGTGTTACCTTATATCCTCATTGGGGTAGGCATTGGAGCCGTAATTCATAACTGGATTCCTGAAGAATGGGTTGCAGCCGTACTGGGAAGCAAAAATCCGTTTGGCGTGATTTTAGCGACACTCATTGGTGTTCCAATGTATGCTGACATTTTCGGTACGATACCGATTGCTGAAGCATTGTTTTACAAGGGAGCGCAACTTGGAGCAATTCTGTCCTTTATGATGGCTGTAACAACATTATCTCTGCCTTCAATGATTATGTTGCGAAAGGCTGTAAAGCCTAAACTTTTAGCATTATTTATTGCTATTTGCACAACAGGTATTATAATTGTAGGTTACCTGTTTAATGTAATTCAGACGTTCATTGTTTAGAAAAAGTTGTAATGATGGAGGAAATTGCTGTTTATGGATATGAGGGTTTGTAGGTACGTTTGTAGCGGGAAAAGGGAGTGTTATTTGGGGAATACTATTATTGCTATTGTATTCTATCGGTCATGGCATTCTTGCCATTGTTGCTGGAACGTCTATAGGCTTTGTGCAAAAGCTTTCTTCAAGCGAAAAATGCGCTAAAGCAAGCACTGCTCTGAAAATTTTGATGGGTGCTCTGATATTGCTCATTAGGTTTTATATGTTTTATCTTGGGTTTGAAAATTATATTAAAAAGGAGAATTTATTATGGGATTATTTGGTAAGAAGAATAAAAAAGAGGAAACTACATCTTGTTGCTGTGGCGGAAATTGTGATGCCGAAAGCATGGCAAAAGCAGAAAACAAATCCGAAGGTGCAGGAGTAAAGGTGTTGGGAAGTGGATGCGCTAAGTGTAATCAGCTTGAAGCCGCAACAAAAGCTGCCTTGGAACAACTTGGAATGGATACTACCATTGAACATGTGACTGATTTTTCACAGATTGCCGCTTATGGTGTGATGACTACACCAGCACTTGTCATAGATGGGAAAGTGGTTGCCTTCGGCAAGGTGCTTAAAACTGATGAGGTCGTAAAAATCCTGCATAAGGTTAGGTAAAGGGGGTGCAAAATGTTTGCCTACATCTTATATGGCCTTGCAGGTACAGGTCTTGGGATATCTTTTTTTAAAGACCGAAATAAAACAAAAATGGCACTGAAAAAGGCATGGAAATCCTTTGAAAACATCTTGCCGCAATTTTTATCCATTTTAATCATAATTGGACTTGCTCTAGCTATATTAAGTCCGGAGACAATTACAAAGCTTCTTGGAACACGTTCGGGAGTTTGGGGTGTACTTGGAGCTGCAATTATCGGATCTGTTACACTGATTCCGGGGTTTGTCGCATTTCCACTTGCGGCGGCACTTCTAAAAAACGGTGCGGGATACATGCAAATTGCAGCCTTTGTTTCCGCGCTTATGATGGTTGGGATTGTTACGCTGCCGCTTGAAATAAAGACTTTTGGAAAACATGCCACAATTATACGAAATATTTCGGCGTTCGTTTTTTCACTGATTGCTGCATTTGTGATTGGAGTGGTGCTGAAATGAAAGCTTTTTTAAAACGGTACAAAGTATTTTTTATTTTGATTATTGTTAATATTGTAGTAGGCTTTGCTTTGCCGGAAATTGGGTTAAAATCTCTTAACCTTACGAAGCAGAACTTCATTGAGATGATATCGGTAATTCCTCCCATTTTTATACTTCTAGGACTACTGGACGTATGGGTTGACCGAGCTACAATGATGAAGTACACAGGTAAAAACTCTGGATTGAAAGGGGTTCTAATTGCTTTTTTACTAGGTTCTGCCGCCGCAGGTCCGCTGTATGCCGCCTTTCCTATTGCTAGCATCATGTTGAAAAAGGGTAGCAGTTTGTTTAATGTATTTGTTTTTATTGGTGCTTGGTCAACAACAAAAATACCAATGTTAACCTTCGAAGCAGCAAGTTTAGGGATTGATTTCACGTTAACCCGACTGATACTTAGCATTATAGGCATCTTGATTATCGCTGGAGCTGCAGAAAAGTTGTTGAATCATGAACAGCAAGAAAAGATATATGAAATCAATCAATAGTGAGGTGATATTATGGAAAGCAAAATGACGGGAATTGGTTTTTTTGAAAAATACCTGACAATATGGGTTGCACTTTGTATGGTTATTGGTGTTTTGATCGGTAAATTTCTTCCTGGAATTCCAGAGTTTCTGGGGAACTTTGAGTATGCAAATGTATCGATTCCCATTGCCATACTAATATGGCTTATGATTTATCCGATGATGCTCAAAGTCGACTTCCAGAGTATCAAAAACGTAGGTAAAAATCCAAAAGGCTTGTTTGTAACATGGGTAACAAACTGGTTAATCAAACCCTTTACCATGTTTGGTATCGCATGGGTATTTTTCTTTGTAATATTCAAAACATTGATTCCTGCCGAGCTTGCCAAAGATTATTTGGCTGGTGCAATTCTTCTTGGAGCTGCCCCATGTACGGCTATGGTGTTTGTATGGAGCCATCTGACAAAGGGAAATGCAGCTTATACAGTGGTTCAAGTGGCAACAAATGATATTATTATTCTGATAGCGTTTACTCCAATAGTAGCATTTTTACTTGGTGTGAGTGGTGTTAGTATACCATGGGATACCCTTATTCTTTCGGTAGTGCTGTTTGTGGTAATCCCACTGGCAGGGGGTGTCGTAACCAGATTAGCCATTACCCAAAAACATGGATTGGATTATTTTCAGGATACCTTTATTCCGAAGTTTGGTAACATCACAGTAATTGGA
The DNA here is from genome assembly GCA_028710085.1 of Anaerotignum sp. Taxonomy (GTDB): domain Bacteria; phylum Bacillota; class Clostridia; order Lachnospirales; family Anaerotignaceae; genus Chakrabartyella. The sequence continues at coordinate 34,457 of JAQUSU010000006.1, read as the reverse complement.
TTGCTTTTGACACTAATTATTATTTTCTCATTTCAAGGTAATGTTATTCTGGATAATCCACTACACATAGTTTTGATAGCGATACCTTTGATTATACAAACATTCCTAATCTTCTTTATAGCGTACCTCGCAAGCAAAGCATTGAAATTACCTCACAATATCGCAGCACCCGCGGGAATGATTGGTGCATCTAATTTTTTCGAGCTATCTGTGGCGGTAGCTATTGCGTTATTCGGTGCACAAAGTCCCGTAGCACTGGCAACCATAGTAGGGGTACTTGTTGAGGTTCCGGTCATGCTAACTCTTGTCAAAATTGCAAACAATACGAAAGGATGGTTTAAAAATGAATAAAATTAAGGTTGCTTTTATCTGTGTTCACAATTCATGTCGCAGTCAGATTGCAGAAGCGCTTGGAAAGCACTTTGCTGGAGAGATTTTTGAAAGTTACTCAGCAGGTACTGAAATAAAACAACAGATAAATCAAGATGCTGTTAGGTTGATGAAAGATATTTATTCTATTGACATGGAGAAGACACAGCGTTCAAAACTGCTATCTGATATTCCAAGCGTTGATGTTGTTATAACCATGGGCTGTAATGCAAACTGTCCTTATCTTCCATGTAAACATCGTGAGGACTGGGGTCTTGAAGACCCAACGGGAAAATGTGATGATGAGTTTAAAGAAGTCATAAATGAGATTGAACAAAAAATCAAACTACTTGCAGAAAGGATTAAATCAAACAAAATTATAATATAATGTGATGATTTTAAATAGCAAAATACAACCTGAAAAGGAGGTCTATTCTATGAAAATATAACTGTTGTTCATATGTGTTCATAACTCCGCTAGAAGCCAAATGGCTGAAGAACTATTAAAAAAACTTGGCGGTGACAAGTTTGAAGTTGAAAGCGCCGGATGATATTGGCGATTAAATTCAAAATGGGTCTTTTTTTTCTTCTTTTTGAAGATATCCCTTGACAGAATAAACAATCTCCACTAAAATGATAAATGAGTTATCGATAATCGAATTATCAGTGTGGACTATTATTTCAGAAAGGGAGGAAGTGCATGTCGAAGCCGGATAGATCTATCGATCCTCGCATCTTGCAAAGCGCAAAAGAGGAATTTTTGGAAAAAGGATTTCTGGCTGCATCTTTAAAGGATATTTGCATGAAGGCCGAGGTTACTACAGGCGCGCTGTATAAGCGTTATCGTGGGAAAGAAGAATTATTTTGCGCTGTTGTGGCAGATACCGTTGCAGATCTTGATGGATATGTAACCGAAAAATGCAGTTTGAATCCAGTTGACCTTTCGGATGAAATGCTGATAAAAGCATGGGATATGGATGAGGAGTATATGCTTTGGTGGTTTAAATTTCTCTATGACCGTCATGATGGCTTTGTTTTGTTAATCAAGGGTGGGGAAGGTACCAGCTATTCCAATTTTCAGCATGATTGGCTGCAAAAAATGACGGATGCAACCTACGGTTACTACAAAGAAGCGTATCGAAGAGGATTAGCCACAAAAAAAATATCGGAGAAGGAAATGCATATCATGCTCACCGCCTTTTGGACAACAATTTTTGAGCCGTTTATTCATGGCTTTGATTGGGAACAAATTGCAAACCATAATAAATTGATTTGCGAGCTGTTTGATTGGCATGGTGTGCTGGGATTTTCATGATTCGGTTAGAAGCCTTCATAAAGGGGGCTTTTCATTTGAAGTTGAGTTAGCATTAACTAACAAAAGGGGGTAATGAGGTGTTTCAAAAAGTATTGGAATATACGGGGACGTATCGTAAAACAACGTATCGTGCGATTGTCTTTATGTTATTAGGGGTTTTGATGAATGTAATACCGTTTTGGTTGATTTATCAAATGATTGCACCACTATTAAACCACGAAACAATAGGAGGGAATGATATTGTTTGGAGGGTCGCTGTGATTGGGGTATGTGCCGTTGGACATGGATATTTTTATGTCCATGGGCTATCCCTCTCCCATGAATCCGCTTATCATACATTGGAGAATTTACGGATTTCTTTGCAGAAAAAAATGGAAAAGCAGCCCCTAGGTACAATTCAAGAAAAAGGCACGGGTGTAATCAAAAAAATGTTTATTGATGATATTGAAACCATTGAGCTGCTTCTTGCCCATGCGTTGCCTGAGGGAATTGCAAATATCGCGATTCCTGTATTTGTATTTATTTTCATGTTTTTTGTGGACTGGAAGCTTGCCCTGTTATCTCTTTGTGCTTTGCCCTTGGGCATCATGGCTATGATGATCATGTATAGAAGCGGTACGAGCAAGATGGGGGTTTATTATGGTGCAGCACAAAAAATGAATAATACCATCGTAGAATATATCAATGGCATGGAAGTTGTGAAGGTGTTTAATAGAGATGGGGACTCCTATCGCCGTTTTGAAAAGGACATCCATGCTTATCGGGATTTTACGCTGGATTGGTATCGGGTGTGCTGGCCGTGGATGGCGATGTATAACGCAATTTTGCCCTGTGTCGCGTTGTTTACCCTTCCCATTGGTACATATTTTGTTTTTCGAGGGATATCAACTTTGCCCGATTTGGTTTTAGTGTTGTGTATGTCCTTTGGAATCGGTGCGCCGTTGGTTCGGGCGCTTGGTTTTATGTCAACCCTTCCACAAATTAATTATAAAATCGGAAACCTTGAAAAATTGATGAATGCGCCGCCTTTGCAGCAAAATAGTAACCGCTTTACTGGGAAAGACCACTCTGTTTCTTTTGAAAATGTACGTTTTGCATATCAAGATGAGGAGGTGCTTCATGGCGTTACTTTTGAAGCAAAATCCCACAGTCTGACTGCCCTTGTGGGGGAATCGGGGAGTGGTAAGTCAACCTTGGCGAAATTATTGGTGCATTTTTATGATATAAACGGCGGTGCCATTAAAATCGGCGGACAGGATATTCGGGATATGAGCCTTGAAGCGTTGAATCAGGAAATTTCCTATGTCTCACAGGAGCAATATCTGTTTAATATTTCTTTATTGGAAAATATTCGGCTAGGGAAGCTTTCTGCCACGGATGAGGAGGTTATGTCTGCTGCCGAAAAAGCCCAATGCAACGAATTTTTTGCACGACTGGAAAAAGGTATCTACACTATGGCGGGAGATGGCGGAAAGCAGCTATCCGGTGGGGAGCGCCAGCGTATTTCTTTGGCGAGGGCAATATTGAAAAATGCGCCTATTGTTGTTTTGGATGAAGCGACTGCCTTTATGGATCCTGAAAATGAAGAAAAAATGAATGACGCCATTGCGGAGGTAATCAAAGGAAAAACTGTTATCGTTATCGCCCATAGACTGCAATCCATTGTTGGAGCCGATCAGATTTGTGTTATGGCAAACGGAACGCTGGCGGCAGTGGGTACCCATGAGAAGCTGCGAAAAACCTCCCCCGAATATGCGAAATTGTGGAGAGCCTCCGAGGATAGCAATGAGTGGAGTGTCAGCACAAAAAGTGCCGATTTAAAGAGGGGAGATGAAGAAGTATGATAGGCTTAATGAAACGAATTTTTGATGTATCAGGAAAATATAAGGGGCGGATACGCCTTGCCCTTGTTTTTTCATTCTTGAAGGCAGGGCTTTCAAAGGCACCCATCATGCTTGGTTTTCTTGTATTGACCTCTTTTTATGAAGGAACAATGACCGTGGAAAAGTGCATATGGGTAGGCATATCTATGGTTGCCTGTGTGCTCCTTCAGATGCTGTTTCAATATTTTGCGGATCGGTTGCAGTCTGCATCTGGGTACATGATTTTTGCGGAAAAAAGAATGGAATTAGGCGCACATTTGCGAAAAATGCCCATGGGTTATTTTACAGAAGGAAATATCGGAAAAATCAGCTCCGTATTATCTACGGATATGGTGTTTATCGAAGAAAATTGCATGATGGTTTTAGCGGATTTAATGAGCTATATTTTTGCGGAAATTATTATGATTGTATTTATGCTGTTTTTCAATTTTTGGCTAGGCCTTGGTTCTTTATTGGTGGTTGTGATTGCTGTTTTGGTTTCCAAAGGAATGAAAAAGGAAGCCATAGAGGATTCCACAGCCAGACAGGAGCAGAGCGAAAACCAGACAGAGGCGGTGCTTGATTTTACGGAGGGCATTGGGATTATCAAAACATATAATTTACTGGGTGAAAAATCCAAGGAGCTTTCTGATAATTTCAGAAAAAGCTGCGAAACAAGCCTGAGGTTTGAAATGCAGCATAGTCCATGGCAGAGAAGACTGCTTCTGGTTTTTGGGCTTGGGGCGGCATTTATTGTTGGGTTATCCTTTTATTTAAATACACATGATCTTTTGAGTGTAACTTATCTCATGGGAATTATGCTTTTTGTTTTTGAATTATTTGGCCCGCTGAAAGCCCTTTATAGCCAAAGCGCCAGACTTACTGTAATGAACAGCTGCATGAATCGGATTGAAGAGGTGTTTGGGGAAAGAGAGCTTTCAGATACGGGAGTGGAACAAATTCCTGTAGCTACCCATGCGCCAGAGGTGGAATTTAAAAACGTAAGCTTTGCGTATGGGCAAAAAGAGGTATTGCATGACGTATCCTTCACCCTTAATAAAAATCAAATGCTGGCATTGGTTGGGCCTTCCGGTGGCGGAAAATCTACGATTGCAAACCTATTGACCAGATTTTGGGATGTGAAATCGGGGCAGGTGTTCATTCGTGGAAAGGATATTAGAGCGATCCCTCTTTCAGAATTGATGAATCATATCAGTATGGTGTTTCAGAGAGTATATTTATTTCAGGATACAATCTACAATAATATCAGCATGGGGCGACCTACAGCAAGCCGTGCTGAGGTAATTGAGGCTGCAAAAAAAGCGCGCTGCTATGATTTTATTATGGCTTTGCCAGAGGGCTTTGAAACAGTGATTGGTGAAGGTGGTGCCTCTCTTTCCGGTGGCGAAAAGCAGCGCATTTCTATTGCCCGTTGTATTTTGAAGGATGCACCCATTGTAATTCTTGATGAAGCAACGGCGAGCGTGGATGCGGATAATGAAAGCTATATTCAGCAGGCAATCAGCGAATTATGTAAAGGAAAAACACTACTTGTAATTGCCCATCGTTTAAATACCATTCGTAATGCCGATGAAATTCTTGTAATTTCGGATGGTAGGATTGCCGAAAAAGGAACACATACACAGCTTCTGCAAAAGCAAGGGATTTATCATGCCTTTGTGCAAACCCGTGAAAACAGCAAGGGCTGGAATCAAAAGAATAGGGCTTGAAATACATAATAAATGAAATAAACAAAAGTGGCAGAGGGTGTAATTGCATCCTCTGCCGTTGTGATTATTTTCAAGAATAGAGTCAGCAAAATGATGATTCATAAATCGTTGACGAGTAAGTGAGAAGTCCATTTTGAAATAGTTGACATAGTTTGCAAAAACGCGTAAGATTAAAACAAGTTAGTTTATAATAACTAACAAGCGATAATGTTTATATGTTTTTAAAAGAAAGGCACAAAGATAGATTTATTCATTTAAAAGTAGGGTTATCTGATTCAATAATTATTATGATACTACTGGGCAACAAGGAAAGGGGGTGACATGGGATGACTGCTACAAAAAGGGAAAGGGAAATATTTGGCAGCTCCGTGCAGATCGTTTCTCGTTCAGATGACCAAGTCGTGTATAAAATTATAGACAAAACCGGTCAAGTGGTGATGACAAGTAATAAAATTTTTCCGGGAATTCAATTAATTTACAACGATGTTCATGCCAGAAGATGTTTTGTTGAGCATACAGTGCGTGGAAGCATCATAGAGATTAATCATTGCAAAGAAGGCCGAATTGAATGCGAGTTTCAAGATGATTTTTTTTATTTAACACAGGGGGATATTTCAATTAGTATAAAAAACGAAGCGCCCCATGAATCATATTTTCCCATAAGTCATTACCATGGGGTTTCCGTTATGATTGATGTTGACAAAGCGCCGGAAAGTCTGTCTTGCTTTTTGGAAGGGGTAGATGTATGCCCATCGGCATTAATTGAAAAATTCTGTAAAAGCAGTGCATACTTTGTTGCTCGTTCCACGCCCCGCTTAGAGCAAGTTTTTTCGGAATTATATACCATTCCTAACAGTATGAAAAAAGGATATTTTAAAATAAAGGTTTTAGAGCTGTTATTATTTTTATCTATCATTGACCTAACTGAAAATGAATCTTGCAAGCGAAGCGTTAAAAAATCAAGAGTTACCCTTGCAAAAGGTGTATGTAATTATTTGTCAGAGCGCATGGATAGCCATGTAACAATTTCTGAGCTGGCTGAAATTTTTCATGTTTCTCAAACGGCGCTAAAAAATAGCTTTAAAGATGTATATGGCTTATCCGTTTATTCTTTTATGCGGGCACAAAAAATGCAGGCGGCGGCACTGATGCTGCGGCAAACGGAATGCACGGTTTTGGAAATTGCAGGAAAGTATGGCTATGATAACGGAAGTAAATTTGCCGGTGCATTTAAAAATGTTATGGGGATGACACCCAACGAATATAGAAATATCAATAATGAGGAAAGTGTTGTTATATATAATCATCAATAGCAATATGGAATGATTAGAAAATTCAGAAATATATCTTGAATAAGAAGTTTGGAAAGCTGCCTTTTGTTTTTGACTAATTTTACTGAAAATACGCAGTAAGAAGATATTTCAGATACGTTAAGTTCATGCCGGAGGATGAATGTGTCTATTTGGAGCCTTTTTTGTTCTTTTTGGAGCAGAGAACAGCGAACTTATTATTTAAAATGAACTATATTGCTCCCCCAAGGGGGGCATCTATTTTACCAGCGAGTTAGTTATTGCTAACAAAACTGTATTTTAATTTTGTGTGTGCTGCATTCGTTGCATAAAAATTTGCTCTATTCATGGAGCAGCAATTATTTAAGTGGAAAAATTCGCTATAAAACAAAGGGATAGCTGTTTGAAAAACGTCTTGTTACAGAAAGGTGGTTATGGATATGATTCATCGTGGTTTACTGAAGAAGCTGAGCGCTTGCTGTGGCTTTTTTGAAAAAAGCAGAGATAACGGTGTAGATGCGGCAATTCATGCAACTTTGGCGTACTATGCTTTGACGGTTCCTGTTGAGTATCGCAATGATATTGGAATAAATGCAAACCATATATTAAGCACTGAAAAGTTTTATAAAGTATAAAGGAGAAAATCATGAAAAAGGAAAAACTAAATGGTAAGGATTTAATGAATGTCGGTATTTATTCAGCAATCTATTTTGTAATTGTTTTTGTAATTGCAATGCTTGGCTACATACCTATTTTTATGCCGCTTATTTGTGTCATTGCGCCGATTATTTGTGGTATTCCTTTTATGCTGTTTCTGACGAAGGTCAAGAAATTCGGCATGATTTTGATTATGAGCTTAATCATGGGGCTTATGATGCTGCTTACGGGAATGGGCTATTATTCTATCATTGTTGGGGCAATCTCGGGCTTAGCTGCGGAAGCAGTCTATAAAAGCGGAGGCTACAAAAGTGTTGTTAAGGCGGTGCTTACCAGTGGCGTTTTCAGCATTTGGATGTGGGGCAATTTTATTCCGTTATTTACGAATATTGACCAATATTTTTCCACACGCCAAGATTATGGTCAGGAATATATTGACACCCTCACCAGCATTATGCCTCTGTGGATGTGCCCGGTATTATTCATTGCCGCCATTGTTTGCGGCATCATTGGTGGGTTGATTGGGAAAAATCTTATGAAAAAGCATTTTGTTAAGGCGGGAATTGTGTAATGGAGTGCAGTATTTTACAAACAAATATTGAAAAACGTGGCTTGGTTTTTGATCCCAGAACCAAGCTATTGCTATTGCTTACAATGGCAACCTTTGTTCTTGGCGGCGCAGGGCAGAAAATCGGCTTGGGAAGACTTGTTTTTTCCAGCATTTCATCGTGCTTGTGTGTGTTGCCCTTTGTTCTGCTATTAGCCTCAAAAAAGAAAAAAGTAGCCTTTACTTATGCTGTGCTCTATTTGGTGATGTTGTGTGTGTTTATTTTTGTCACGCCGATCACAAAAGGGCTGTTGAATTTCCTGATTCTTGGAACCGCGGGGATTATCACAAGGTTTTTGCCCAGCATTGTTCTTGGTGCTTATGTTGTTTCCTCCACAACTGTGAGCGAATTTACAGCGGCAATGCTTCGAATGCATGTAAGCGAAAAGCTGATTATTCCGCTGTCGGTGATGTTTCGTTTTTTTCCAACGGTGGGGGATGAATTTCAGTCCATCAATTTGGCAATGCGTATGCGAGGAATTGGTTTTGGCGGTAAAAATGTCGGTAAAATGCTGGAGTATCGTTTGATTCCCCTTTTAAGCTGTTCGGTGAAGATTGGTGAGGAACTGTCTGCTGCAGCTTTAACAAGGGGACTTGGCGGAAATGTGAAGCGCACAAATGTGTGTGAAATAGGTTTTCAAATTCAGGATATTCTGTTGATTTTATTGTGTGGTGCCGCTTTTTTCTTGCTTATTTTATCCACATTTGGAATGCTATGAGGTGCACAATGATTGAGATTAAACATGTTGGTTTTACATATGCAAATTCGGATTCCGGCACACTGACAGATATTTCACTGGAAATAAAGAAAGGGGAATGTGTGCTTTTATGCGGTCGTTCCGGATGCGGAAAGACAACGGTAACGCGCCTTTTAAATGGTTTGATTCCCCATTATTACGAAGGCACTGTTTCTGGAAGCGTTGCCATTGATAAGCTGGAGGTTACTAAGGCGGAGCTTTACGAAACATCAAAAATTGTGGGAAGTGTATTCCAAAATCCACGCAGTCAGTTTTTTTGTGTGGATACCACCAGCGAAATTGCTTTTGGATGCGAAAACATGGGGTTACCGGTAAATACGGTGAGGGAAAGAATTGCTCAAGCGGCGCAAGAATTGAATGTCACAAAGCTCCTTGGACGGAACATTTTTCATTTATCCGGCGGCGAGAAGCAAAAAATTGCCTGCGCTTCAATTTCGGCAATGCAGCCGGAAATTTTTGTGCTGGATGAGCCTACTTCAAATTTAGATGTGAATGCTATTGAAGATTTAAGGAATACGCTACTTTCTTGGAAGGCGGCGGGCAAAACCATTGTTATTGCGGAGCACAGGCTTTATTGGTTGAAGGATATTTGTGACCGTGTGGTTTATATACAAGATGGAAGCATAGCATTTGACATTCCCATGAAGGCGTTTTTGGAATTTTCAACAGAGCACCTTGCGAAATTAGGGTTAAGATCCCTTTCTATGGAAGCCTTTCACGTTGAACCTATGGAGGCAAAAGGCGGTGCGGAGCTTATTTTAAAGGACTATTGTTTTTCCTTTGATGGTTTGCAGGCGTTAAACATTCCCCAGCTTTCAGTACCCATTGGTGGCATGATTGCTGTAATCGGACTCAATGGCGCAGGGAAATCAACCTTCTCAAAATGCTTTTGCGGCTTGGAGAGAAAATTCAAGGGGAAAGCAGTGTTTGACGGTACAGCCTATGGACGAAGAGAAATGCTGAAAAAAAGCTACCTGGTGATGCAGGATGTGAATCATCAGCTGTTTTGCGAAAGCGTAATGGATGAGATTCAGCTGGGGATGGATGAAGAAAACATGAATGATGTTGATACAATTCTTAAGGAATTGGGGCTAGCAGATTTATCTCAACGTCACCCCATGTCTCTTTCGGGAGGACAGAAGCAAAGGGTGGCGATTGCCTCGGCAATTTTGGCAAATAAAGAATTTCTCATTTTCGATGAACCCACGAGCGGTCTAGATTTTCAGCACATGGAGCAGACGGCAGGGCTTTTGCGCTCGTTGTGGGGAAGAAAGACGGCCTTTATCATTACCCATGATCCGGAATTAATTGTCAGGTGCTGTACTCATGTTTTAAAGCTGGAGCAAGGATGTGTTGCGGATTTTTATCCTTTGTTCAACGAAACAAAAAATCGCTTTGCAGATTTTTTTTACAAAAATAATAATTGAAATTGCCCTTTTGGATTTGTACTTTGCACAAATGGAGCGGATTCTGAGGGGTTAGCTGCATTATGATAATGCAGTTAGGTGGCTTAAGACGCCTAGTCACAAAACGTTATGTTAGTTATAGCTAATTTGAAAGAGGGTAATACATTGAAAAAGCAATCAGATCTCTCAAAATTATTTGAGTTTGCCGGGAATTTTAAATACCTGACAATGGCTTCATGGGTGTTAGCGTCAATTAGTGCTTTTGTGGCACTGCTTCCTTTCATATATATTTGGAAGGTAATGAAAGAGGTTTTGGATGTGGCACCAAATTTTGACCAAGCTGTGAACTTGGTGCATAACGGTTGGATGGCCGTACTATTTGCAGTATTGTCTATGTTGATTTATATCGGCGCATTAATGTGTTCGCATATTGCGGCCTTTCGTGTTCAGGTAAATATCCGTTCTCAGGCAATGCACCACATTACAACGCTGCCCCTTGGCTTTATGGATGGCATTGGCAGCGGAAAAATGCGTAAAATTATCAATGAATCCAGTGCGGCGACGGAAACTTTTTTAGCCCATCAATTGCCGGATACGTTTTGTGCCCTTGCAACGCCTGTGGGGCTCTTGTTCCTTCTGTTTTATTTTGATTGGAAGCTGGGCCTATTAAGTCTCATTCCCATTATCATTGCCTTTGCAATTATGGGGATGATGGCAGGACCCAGTATGAAGGGCAGAATGGTGGAATACCAAAATTCTCTTGACCAGATGTCCAATGAGGCGGTGGAATATGTGCGTGGGATTCCCGTTGTGAAAACCTTTGGGCAATCAGTTTTTTCGTTCAAACGCTTTAAGGCATCTATTGAAAATTATGAAAAATGGGTTATTTCTTATACAAAGGAATTACGCTTGCCTATGCTGTGCTACACAACGGCAATTAACGGAATTTTTGCTGTTTTGATTGCAGCAGCGCTGGTCATTACATCAAATGGCGTTACAAACACGTTTCTTTTGAATTTATTGTTTTACATCATAATTACACCTATTATTACGGTGACATTAAACAAAATTATGTATGCCAGTGAAAACAAAATGGTGGTTGCCGATGCGCTGAGCAGAATTGATAGTGTTATGGAAATACAGCCTTTGGCGGAAACGGTAAGACCGAAGCAGCCCAAAGGGAATTCCATTTTTTTGCGGAATATAACCTTCCGCTATAAGGATGCAAACATCAATGCGCTGGACGGGATTCAGATGGAAATCAAAAATGGCGAGCATGTGGCATTTGTCGGGCCCTCTGGCGGTGGAAAAACCACACTTGCAAGCGTGATTGCAAGGTTTTGGGATGTAAACATAGGCGAGGTTTTGGTTGGTGGCGTCAATGTGAAGGACATCACAAAAAAAGATTTGATGGATACTGTTTCTTTTGTTTTTCAAGACAGTAAGCTTTTGAAAGCATCTATTTTTGAAAACGTTCGTATTGCAAAGCCTAGTGCAACAAAAGAGGAAGTATTAAAGGCGCTGCACGCTGCACAGTGCGATGATATTATTGAAAAATTACCGAATGGCGTAGATACCGTGATCGGTGCAAAGGGTGTTTATCTTTCCGGCGGAGAGCAGCAGCGAATTTCCATTGCCAGGGTTATGCTGAAAAATGCGCCCATATTAATTCTGGATGAAGCAACTGCGTTTGCCGATCCGGATAACGAAGCAAAGGTACAAAAAGCTTTTTCCGTTTTATCAAAAGGGAAAACAGTCATTATGATTGCTCACCGTCTTTCTACGGTTACCAATGCTGACCGCATTTTTGTGTTAAAGGAAGGGAAAATCACCGAGTCCGGCAGTCATGAAGAGCTAGTTAAAAAATCCGGACTATACGCACAAATGTGGCAGGAATATAATCGTGCCGCTCAATGGAAGGTTGGTGTGATCAATGATTAATTATTTGCAGCACAAATACGCGCTTTCTCATAAAGGCGCAAAGGATATGATAAAGGCTTGCGTTGCTTGCGTTTTAGCGAACATTGCGTTGATGTTGCCCATTGGGTTGCTTTATTATCTTGCTTGCGATTTAATGAATGGCGGTGTGCCCCAAGAAAAAAAGAGTTTTTATATAATTGGAGCCATTGCATGCCTTGTGTTCATTTTTGTAACCACCTATATTCAGTATAATGCAACGTTTTTTGCTACTTATGTAGAAAGTGGGATCAGAAGGATTTCTTTAGCAGAAAAACTGCGCAGGATGCCCCTGTCCTTCTTTGGGAAAAAGGATTTGAGTGACCTAACCAGCACAATTATGGCAGATTGCGCAAGCTTGGAAACTGCCTCCTCCCACTGGATACCAGAATTGATTGGCTCCATTATCTCTACAATTTTAATTGCAATCAGTCTTTTCTTTTTTGATTGGCGCATGGCGCTTGCCTCCCTTTGGGTCTTGCCCGTAGCGTTTGGAATTGTGTTTTTCTCCTCCAAGGTTCAGCATTCCTTAGGACTGAAGCAGATGGCTGTAAAAATGGCATGTGCAGATGGAATTCAGGAATGCTTGGAATCCGTGAGAGATTTAAAAGCCAACAACGCAGAGGAAATTTATTTGCGGGGGCTTGACAAAAAAATTAAAGCTGTGGAAAAACGCTCAATAATATCGGAGCTTGGGACAGCGGTATTTGTTGCCTCCTCCCAAATGATTTTGAAGCTTGGCATTGCAACGGCTGCATTGGTGGGAGGTTACTTGCTTACACAAGGAACCCTGGATATTTTAACCTTTTTTATGTACCTTTTGGTTGTATCCCGCTTATACGATCCATTGCAGCTGGCATTGCAGAACCTAGCGGCCATTATCGCCACAAATGTTCAATGTGAGCGTATGGATGAAATACTTTCGCACCCCATTCAAACCGGGACGGATCATTTGAGCAATAAAGGCTGTGATATTGTGTTTAACCATGTAGGCTTTGGCTATAACCAAAATGAGCAGGTACTCCAAGATGTTTCCTTTGTTGCAAAGCAGGGGGAGGTAACGGCGTTAATTGGACCCTCAGGTGGAGGTAAAACCACGGTTTCAAGGCTTGCTGCACGTTTTTGGGATGTAAGTAAGGGGGAAATTACTGTTGGAGGGATGGATATTTCAAAGATTGATCCCGAAGCCTTAATGAAGCTTTTTTCCATTGTATTTCAGGATGTAACACTGTTTAACAATTCTGTTTTGGAGAACATTCGCATTGGCCGAAAGGATGCCACCGATGAAGAGGTAATTGCAGCCGCCAAGTTGGCGCATTGTGATGAGTTTGCAGAAAAGCTCTCGGAGGGTTGGAATTCTTTAATCGGTGAAAATGGTTCTGAGCTTTCTGGCGGTGAGAGACAAAGAATTTCCATTGCACGGGCGTTCTTGAAGGATGCACCCATTATTTTATTGGATGAAGCAACAGCCTCTCTTGATGTTGAAAATGAATCAATCATTCAAGAGGCACTTTCGCGGCTCATTCGCAATAAAACCGTTTTAATTATTGCCCATCGTATGCGTACGGTTTCCGGTGCAGACAAAATTGTTGTGTTAAATGGCGGCTATGTTGCACAAGAAGGGAAACCAGGCACTTTACTGGAACAAGCAGGAATTTATCAGAGTATGGTTCGCATTCAAACGGAAACACAAAATTGGAAATTGGTGTAAGAGTGAACGGTGAAGAATAAAAATACAAAAAAATTGGAAATACTCGAAAAAGAAAATAATTTCGTGTAGAATCTTTTAAGAAAGCTTTCGGATTATAATATAATAATTATAGTTCGGAAGTTTTTTTATGTAAATAATTATAAAAAATGTAAAAAAACTATTTTTATTGGAGAAACAAAGTGTTTGTTCATTTATTTCATTTTTGTAATTGTTATTCAACTTTCATTAATACTTTAGTATACAATAATTCATATAATTATATGTAATACTTGCTAATTAATTGAATTTTGTCAATTAATATAAAATTGTTGCTAAAATAACAGTCGAAATTTGTTGAAAAATGTAGATAAATTTTATGGTGTATGGTAAAATAAACAAATACATAGTGAATTAATTATAAGAAAAAATATTAATAGTATATTTTATTGACAAATAATGTGAAATATTTTTCTTTGTAAAATAAAGTCAACATGGTTTTTGGTAAAAAATCAACAGAGTGGAACGTAAAAGTGAATGCCAATCGTCAAAACCATTTGAACTAAATAATGGAGATAAATGCAAAAAAAGGGGGAATACAAATGAAATCGTTAAAGCTTAAATTAATTACAGTTTTTACGCTGGTAATATTTTTAATTACGGTTGCATTAGGGGTTGTTAATGTAAAAATTGTAAGTGACAAATTGATGGAGGATGCTTATAGAGAATTGGAAACCATGGCGGTATCCGAAGCGAAATATATTAACTCTTTAATGGATTCAGAATTAAAATATGTGGAAGGACTTGCGCATAACGGCATCATTTTAGATGCTGAAATTCCTTGGGAAGAAAAAGTTGCCTTTGTGAAAGAAGAGGCTGAAAGGGAAGGCTTTGAAGCCTTTGCGATTACTGATAAACAAGGGGAGGCTACTGTTTTTGATGATGCAGCTAGCAAAGTGGATGTTAGCAGCAGAGATTACTTTAAAAAGGCCTTAAGCGGAGAAGCCAATGTATCTGATGTTCTGATTAGTAATGCGACGGGAAGTTTGGTTATCATTTATGCCACACCCATTTATGATGAAGATGAGCTGGTAGGAGTTTTTTATGGTCGCAAGGATGGTTCTGCCCTTAGCCAGATCGCAGAGAATGTGTCTTATCGCTCCACAGGATATGGCTACATCATAAATAATCAGGGAACAATCGTGGGACATGAAAATATTGAATTGGTGAAACAGCAAGACAACCTAATTGAGGATGGGAAAACTGATGAGTCAGCAAAAGAATTAGGCGAATTAACGCAGAAAATGATTGCCGGCGGAACGGGAAGCGGCAGCTATCAATACAACGGCGTAGAAAAAATTGCGGCCTATGCACCTGTCCCAAATAGCACATGGATCGTGGTTATGGGTGTGGAAACCAGTGAAGTCTTAGATGAAGTAAACAGTATACGAAATCTCTTTATTGCTCTAATTCTAGGTGGAATTCTTCTTGGGGCAATTGTAACGTTTTTTGTGAGTGGGGCAATTTCAAAACCAATCAATAAAATTACAAAAGCTGCACAGCAAATTGCCAACGGTAATTTTGATGCCGAAATAAATGTTACCTCCAAGGATGAAGTCGGGCAGCTTGCCGTTGCATTTGGGCAAACCATTGAAAGGCTGAAAAATTATCAAGGCTATATTGATGAAGTTTCAGATATTCTTTTGGATATTGCCAATGGAAATTTGACCACAAAATTACATAGAGAATACGAGGGTCAATTTGCGAAAATCAAAATTAATTCCCAGGCAATGCTTGACAACCTAAATTCAATTTTAACGCAAATTAATCAAGCGGCTGTGCAGGTAGACAGTGGTTCAGAACAGGTTGCAAACGGTGCGCAGGCGCTATCCCAAGGGGCAACGGAGCAAGCAAGCTCAATTGAAGAATTGTCTGCGGGAATTGCTGAGGTGGCGGAACAGATAAATAAAAATGCTGAAAATGCAAGTTTGGTGCAGGAAAAAGCAGATGTATCTGGAAAAGTGCTTGCCAACAGTAATGAAGAAATGAAGCAAATGATTGCGGCGATGGAGAAAATAAGCCTTAGATCCGCAGAAATTTCTAAAATAATTAAATTAATAGAAGATATTGCATTCCAAACAAATATTCTTGCATTAAATGCAGCCATTGAGGCAGCACGGGCAGGGAATGCAGGTAAGGGGTTTGCCGTTGTTGCGGATGAGGTAAGAAATCTTGCTGCAAAATCTACAGAGGCTGCCAATAACACCACAATTTTGATTGAAGAAACATTGGAAGCGGTAAAAAGTGGATCAGACATTGCAGCCAATACAGCAAAGTCTTTGGAGCAAAGTGCCGAGGGCTCAAGAGAAGTTATTTCCCTGATATTTGAAATTGCCAAGGCCTCCCAACACCAGGCAACTTCCATTGAACAGATTAATTTGGGGATTGCCCAAATTTCAGCGGTGGTGCAAACAAATGCTGCTACAGCCGAGGAAAGTGCTGCTGCCAGCGAAGAATTATCTGGGCAGGCAGAATTACTGAAAGAATTGATTTCAGAATTTAAATTAAAAGAGTCTGCTTATGGTGTTCAATCCGAAGAAAGTGATAGCAATGGTTTTGACGAAACAATGAAAAAACAAAATATAACCATGCTTGATTTTGAAAACAGCAAATATTAATAAGCGAAAACCAGCCGCATTTATCACTGATAGATGGGGCTGTTTTTAAATAAGTTGCACCTTAAATTTGCTGACTCTTTGCCTTGGGAAAGCTTACCGATCGAATTTCATTGGGGATGCGCTTTGTTTTTCAACTCCCGTTGCCAGCAAAAATGGACTTGAATTTTCGGCCGCTATTTTATGTTTTTTCTTAAAAAAATATGCATAATTTAGAAGAAATAAGTTGACAAAATTGTTAATTTTATTTATACTATAGTTAACAATTATGTAACAATTTGATTGGCTAGTTACGGAGGAGATATTGTTATGATAGTTTCCAAAGCACTGAAACAAGTTTGTATCGCAACATCTATTGTAATGGCAAGTTCTTCCATTACCTTTGCTGCAGATATGGGGCAAGCAACCGAAGCTGCTGTTAATATTCGAAAAGAAGCTGATGGGGGCGCAGATGTTGTTGCTAAAATTGATAAGGGCTCTGAATATACAGTATTGGGAAAAAGCGGAGATTGGTATCAGATTTCTTATGACAGCGAGGATGCCTTTGTTTCTGCCGATTTTTTTGAAATAACAAAAACGGATGCAGTTGCCACTGGGAATGATGTTAATGTTAGAAAGTCTCCCTCTGCCGACGGTGATATATTAGGCCAATTGGCTGAAGGCAAAGAGGTAATTGTTACAGGGCAAAGCGGAGATTGGTATCGTATTTCCTATGATGGACAAAGCGGTTATGTCAACAAGGATTATATTTCCGGAGAACTTTTGACTGGGGCTAGTTCTATAGCAGTGGAAAATGCAGGGCAAGATATTGAACAGACTTATGGTGTGGTTACTGCAGCTACGGGTGTTAAGCTTCGCAAGGAAGCATCAATGATTTCAATTGTATTAACGGTTTTGCCTTATGGCTCAGAAGTTAATATTGACCGCGTTGGTCAACAATGGGTTAGAATTATTACCGATGACGGTGTAAAGGGCTATGTAAGTGCAGAGTTTCTTTCCATCCGCAAGGGTGAGCGTACCACCAGATCTTATGCATTCAGCAAAGGTGCAGAGGTTGTTGCTTATGCAAAGCAATTTATTGGAACACCTTATGTTTGGGGCGGAACAAGTCTGACAAAAGGCGTTGATTGCTCAGGTTTTGTTTATTCTGTTATGAAGCATTTTGGAATCACTTTAAACAGAGCTTCTTATAGCATGGCTTCAAATGGCATAGCAGTTTCTAAGGCTGAGCTACAGGCCGGCGACTTGGTGTTCTTTAACAGTGGCGGAAACAGCGGAATTTGCCACGTTGGAATTTATATGGGTGATGGAAATTACATTCATTCAACCAATGGGGCTGCTTATGGCGTTACAATCACAGCTTTAAATAGCGATTACAGTGCAAGAACCTATGTAACGGCAAGACGTGTAATAAGATAATTTAAAATTCTTAATAAAAATGGCAGGGCAGATGGACAAATTGTTGATCTGCCCTTTTTTATGACAAAAATGGAAACCAAGTTTCAAGATTATTGGGTACAATAGACTCAATGGAGGGACAAGTATCTTCTGTTGGAATAGGGAAAAGCTTGAAAAAACCTCTGATGATATATATTATCCTATAAACAAGAAAGAAAATTCGAAAATGCATTTCGCTACACCAAATTATTCAAAAAGCGAGAAGTAAGTAGTGATTTATTGTGGTGTGAAATAACTTAACAAGGAGTGAAGAAGTTGATGGTTGTTAAACTGGTTTTCATAATCATCCAATATATATTCCAATTCTTCCAGAGATTCAATCATGTTATATGTTCAAAAATCTGGCTAAACTTAGAAAACTGATATGAAATTTGATAGTTATTTACAAGCAAGGCTATTTTTCTGCTTTTTGCGCACGTTTGTATTATAAAACAGTTTTTGGGGTTGTAAAGAATGTCCTCCCCATTTCTCATCAACAAATCTAGTTCCCTTAAGGCAATAACTTTTAAAGGTGCTTAGATACGCTGAAAATGAATATGCCTATAACTGGAACAAGTCAAACACCAGGAGAAAACTTGTTAGCTTTTTGTTGTTAGGGTATGGCTGTTTTCTTATTTTAGCATGTGTCTGGGTGGTGTTTATGTTAGTAGCTAGTCGTTTTAATAAAAAAGGGTTTACGCTTATGGAATTGCTTGTCGTAATTGGGATCATCACTATCCTTATTGCCATTAGCATGGTTTCATTTTGGAGCATTAATCAAAAAGCAAAAGTCACTGCGGACAATGCTAACCTTTGTATACTCAACCGTGCCACACAGTACTGTGCGCAAAGTAGTGAATGGAAGTGAAAAAAATCCTTTCCAATCTGTTTCTATGACGTCTGTTATGGGTTCTGATTTTAAAGTTACCGATCCTTATGATATACAAATATCTGTAAAAGGTACGGAACACATCATAACTGTAGATGGAATTCAAGTATTATCCTTTGAGGATGATGATTATACGGAGGGCTATGTAGGCGCAAGAACGTGGAACAACACACGAGCAGAATTAGATAATATTTCTGTGAGAAATAATAATTGAGCAGTGAGCTTTCCAACGAAAAAAGTGAAATGGTGACTTGAAAAGCAAATAGAAGCTGCCTTGCATTATATAATGATGTGTCATTATCAAATATAATGAGAATTGTAGATGATTATTTCGAAAATATAGTTTATGCAATAATTGGTGAACTACTGACAAATCCCAATGCATATGAAAAATAAAAGAATAAGAAGAAATTGAAAAAGGCTGTTAAGATAGCTATGGACAAAAGAGTAGCATAAAAACTGAAGTTGCTTGATGGAAGAATAGCTCATCTTGGTGTGAGCAGTTACCAAGATGAGCAAAACTGCTTTAATGAAGTACCAGTTTATTTGAATGAAGGTATAGCCTAAACACGATAATTGATGTTTAAGCTATTTGCTATATGTATATTATTTAAGTTGATTTACAAAATTTGCATAAAAGACTAGAATATAAATGTAATAAAAAATTTACAGGCATTGGATTGATTTTATGGAAAAAAGAACTTGCAAGCAGTGCGGAGAAGAGTATGAACTTAGCGAAGCGGAAATAAAGTTTTACAAGGACAAAAAATTGTCACTTCCGAAACGATGTAAAAAATGCAGGGAGAAAAATAAAACAACTGCAAAAACATATACGCAAAAAAAACGTGGTGCTAGAAGCGGTATTTTTGCGGTATTGCTAATTGTTTTAATATTAATAGGGGTGTTATCAGGTAAATTAACGCTGTTCACTCCGGATAGAAGCTCTGGCACGACGGTTGAAAGTGACTTTCAAGGCATTGATTCCGAAAACGTTGGAACGGATAGTATACATAGTGGAATTGAAAGTAAGAATGAGATTTTTTGTGTATTTCGTAATGAACAGTTAAGGGATGAACATTTTGAAAAGCATGGTGCGGATTTTAACTATGCAACAGCCAAAGAATATGAAGCTGGAGCAAGTATGGTAGTGAATAATACTGAGGCTCTTTATAAAACAGAAAAAGAAGATGGCGATGATATTTACTATATTGAAAGCACAAATGAATTTGTAATTGTTTCAACGGATGGTTATCTGCGTACATATTTTAAACCGGAAGATGGAATTGATTATTACAATAGACAATAGAATAACTCCGTAGGAAGTTGTTGAAAGTTAGAGTATTCCTTACATTTGAAATACTTTTGGCAACGGCTTGGGGAGATAAAATGCATTTTAAGGGCCTGTGAATTTTCTCAGTTTGATAAACGATGCTTATTTGCGTGATATTTCGATAAGGGCAATTTTTAGGCTTGAAAATAGGCAAAAAATGCCATTTTTGAGCCTTAAAAAATATAGAATTTATAGATGAAATAAGGCTTTTTAAGGAAATAGGGTAAAAAGAAGTTAAATCCGTGTCATAAAATGACACTTAGGCTTAACCATGTGAGATTTTAAATAAAGGATAAACCTTACAAACAGACATTCCAAAATAAAAAAAATTCCCAGACCATAAGTGTTTTTATGGATAAGGGAATTTTTTTGTATCAACTAAAATTTTGACTTTAGATTTGTTTCAATCTACCATAATCTATTTTGTTTTCAGGGGGTCAATCAAGAATTATAGTATAAAACCGACGATAAACATGCACAAGGATACTGCAAATACAATGTAGCCAGCGTATTTCCAACGAAGATACTGTTTATCCAAGGCAATTTTTTCTTGAGCAGTAGGCTCAACTGTTTGCAATGTCAATAATTCAATATCAACTGATTCTTGAGGAATAGGACGCTTACGAACGAAGGCAAAGTAATAGATGATGCAAATTGCATCAAAGCCAATGTTGTAGGGAAGTGCGTTCATATCAAGAGCCAATAACGCTAAGATAGCGTAAGTTGCGATACTGAAGTATGCACCAAAGGTACCGAAAGGTACTTTGTAAGGACGGTGCAGATTTGGTTCTTTTTTTTGTAACATCAAATAAGAAATGTAGCCGATAATGTAGCAGGTCATTTGGCAAAATGCACACATCGCCGCCAATACTGCGATAGAACCCGTTGCAATTAATGCAACTCCAATCACACCAACTGTTAATACGGAGATATAAGGGCTGTTGTATTTTGGATGTAACTTACCAAAAGCCTTTGGCATGGAACCATCATTCGCCATAACGTACATATAACGAGCAGGACCGGTTACACATGGATTCATTGTAGAGAAGTCGCCGCCAAATGTAATTCCTAAGCAAAGGATTACTAGAGGAATCCCAACCAAACCAGCTGCTTCCATAGAGAAAGCAAAAGGTGCATCAGCAGTTGCCAAACCCGCAAGCGCTTCTGGCGGTGTGATGCCCAATAAGAACCATTGGAATAATGCATTTACCCCAAATACGATGAAGGGGGAAATTGTTAAAGCACGAGGGATTGTAATTTGAGGGAATTTAACTTCCGCACCCATACCGACTACTGTTTCAAAACCAGCGAAGCACCACCATACCATCAATACGCATTTTGCAAATGCAGTTATTTCAGCGGGGATGCCAGCAAAAACGTAAGAGAAGTTTGTAAAGTCCATTTCGCGGATTACAGTTGCAAACCATACCAAAGATGCGCCCCAGAAAAAGAACATGCAGGCATTTTGCCATTTACCAGCAATTGCAATACCACGATAATTAATAAATACGAATAATACGAATAGAGCACCAGCAAGGATACGAGGGTCAATGTTATTTGGAAGACCCAAAGCTTCTAACAGACGCTAGAAATAGTTTGCAAATGCCAGGGCTTCAGAACCACCGATACCAATTTGTGCAATAGTATAATTCCAACTACAGAACACAGCTACGGGATAGTTAATTGCTCGTTTTGCGTATGCGTATGTACCACCTGCTAACGGAAGGGCTGCACCCAATTCGCCATAAATTGCAGAAGGCCATAATACTAAGAAGAAAGCAATGATCGTTGCGATGATTATGGAACCTCCCAAGATGCCTACTTGAGAAGAACCAACTGTGAACAACCCAACACCAATTACAGCACCGGCGGTAATGGTTACGCATTCGGGAAGTCCGAGAGCACGTGTTAAAACTTTGTTGTTTTGGGATTCGTTCATATGTGCACCTCCTTTATTATGTGTATTACTCTTTCAACATTTCAATACAATTAACATTTTACAAACAATTATGCCGTTTTGCCTGCTTGAAACCCCCTTATCACCTAACTTTTTATAAAGTCTAGCATGTTATTATTAAAAATAATAGCATAAATCGGAATTTTCATTTGAAATACTATATGTTAAACTAGTTTTATGAAGAGGCGAGTTCTTATTTTTACTAGCATGGAGCAAGGAGTGGTATTGTTGTCTTTATTTATAAGTAATAAACAAACAGCAAAGGATCGACCCAGTACGCAACCCTTAGCCCCTATTTTGCTAGATGGAGCGGGTATACAATTACAACGGCGTATTTTTCCCCATGACCATGAATACCATAAGTTTATACTAGATACCTTTGAGATAGCGAACCTAAGTGGCGAAGAGCTACAATATCCACTCATCCCAAACGGGTATATGTCACTCTATTTTATGCTAGGCAGTAACAATTCTCATGGTTACGTTAGTGGCGTTTTAACGTTTTTACGTAAATTACGCATTAAGCCATATTCAGTGGCATATTGTGTTCGCCTACACCCGGATGTCATACATTGGTTGTTAGACATCCCGGCCAGTGACTTGACGGATAGAGCTTTGCCCTTAGAACAATTTTTGCCACAAGTTGATAGCTTTCTAAACGAATTAAAGCGGGGGGAGTCTTTTCATGAAAGAAACATTTTGTTGGGTCGCTATTTAAGTGGATTAAATTCTGCTCAATTTTCGCCTATGGCTTTGGTTTCACGTTGTGTTAATATTATTCTTGAAAATCAGGGTGTGATTAAGGTATCTGAAATTGCCACTATTGTCGGTTGTAGCGAAAGATATTTGAACCGAATTTTCCAGGAACATGTTGGAGTTTCAACAAAACTATTTTCTGAAATGACGCAGCTCCAATGCTCACTTCAGAACATTTTTGCAACAAAGCCGAAATCCTTATTAAATACGGCCGTGACCTTTGGATATTTTGACCAAGCCCATATGAACCGTTCCTATCAAAAGTTTTTAGATTGCACAGCCTGTGATATGCGCTACGCCGACGCACACAGTCTAACTTGGAATACCATTACCAATATTTTATAAATATCTTTATTGTGTTGGAGGAATAACTATGCCGAAAAAATACTATTTAGGAATTGACCAAGGAACAACTGGTACCACTGCAATTTTATTTGATGAAAATTGGACTTTGGCAGCAAGGGGCTACAAGGAAATTACCCAAATTTACCCTAGAGCAGGGTGGGTGGAACATGATGCCATTGAAGTTTGGGAATCCATTATGTCTGCAACAAGGCAAGCAATGTTGGTTATTGGCGCGATGCCAAAAGAAATCACTTGTATCGGTCTTGATCACGAAGGAGAAACCGTTGTTTTGTGGGACAAATTAACAGGCGTACCTGTATATAATGCAATTGTTTGGCAAGATAGAAGAACCGCTAGGCATGCTGATGAATTAAGTGAAAAATATGCAGAACTTGTGCGCAACAACACAGGGTTGATTATTGATTCTTACTTTAGTGCAACGAAAATCCAATGGATATTAGATAATGTGCCCGAAGCTGGGGAACTAATGAAAAAAGGGCAGCTTCTGGCAGGAAATATGGATGCATGGTTGATTTGGAAGATGACCCATGGGAAAGTGCATATCACCGATGCATCCACTGCTTCAAGAACGATGCTCTTCAACATTCATAAAGGGGATTGGGATCAGGATATTTTGGATTTATTACATATTGACCGTAGCATTATGCCCACTATTTGTGATAGTGCTATGATTTATGGCTATAGTGATGCCATGGATTTTATGGGGATTCGTGCACCAATTTCTGGCGTAATGGTTGACCAACAAGCAGCGTTGTTCGGGCAAAATTGCATCACCCCTGGTTCTGTAAAAACGACTTTTGGAACGGGATGTTTTATGTTGATGAACACTGGAGATAAGCCAGTCTATTCTACAAATGGAATATTGACTACTGTTGCTTGGCAATTAAACGGGAAATGTTCCTATGCCCTTGATGGAGGGATTTATATTTCTGGTGCGGCAACACAGTGGTTAAGAGACGGCTTGAAAATCATCAAATCTGCTTCTGAAACAGAAGCTATGGCAAGACAGGCGGGGGATAATGGAGGTGTGTTTTTTGTGCCATCCTTTACAGGTTTAGCTGCGCCTTATTGGGATTCCTATGCAAGAGGTATGATGATTGGAATTACTGGAGGCACCACGCAGGAGCACATTGTGCGTGCGACTTTGGAATCCACTGCATACCAAGTGAAAGACGTTTTGGATGTGATGGAAAAAGATTCTGGTGTTCCGATTACTACCATGCGTTGTGATGGAGGCGCGGTTGCGAACCAATTTTTGATGCAATTTCAATCGGATATTTTAGGTATTCCTTTAGAAATCCCCGAAATAACCGATACCACAGCCCTTGGCGCAGCATATATGGCGGCTATAGGTATTGGAGAATTTTCGTCTCCGGAAGAAGTTTCTCATTTTTGGAAAATTTCAAGATATTACGAACCACGTATGAGCAAAGACCAAAGAGACGCTCTATTATTTAACTGGCACAGAGCCGTAGAAAGATCACGCGGTTGGATTTTAGATTAACCAAAGGCGTATTCTCCTAAAAATTGTGCAGCTCATTGTTTTTGGCTGCACGATTTTTAGGCTAATTACACAAAATATGAATGCCCTTGATTGTTTTCATTCTTTGCGTTAAAATCTATTTGGAAGAGAAATAGCATTTTTTGAACAAGAAAAAAGGCGGAACATATATGGGAGCGAAATATTATTTAGGATTAGATCAAGGAACAACTGGCGTTACTGCCATCCTTTTTGACCAAGAATGGCATGTTGTTTCAAAGGGATATGAAAAAATTACTCTGCTTTATCCAAAAACTGGTTGGGTCGAACATAGCCCGAAAGAAGTTTGGAGCAGTGTCATTGGGGCAACAGCGCAAGCACTGGGAAATATTGGGGTTACTTCCTCATCCTTACTCTGTATTGGCTTAAATCATGAAGGGGAAACCGTATTGGCATGGAATAGGGCTACAGGGGAACCGATTTATAACGCAATTGTATGGCAAGATAGAAGAACTTCCAGACGTGCTGATTTAATGGCTGATGAATATAACGATTTAGTGCATAATAAAACTGGGTTATTAATTGATTCTTATTTTACTGCGCCCAAATTACAATGGATTATGGAAAATGTGCCCGAAGCAAAAACTTTGGCTGACCAAGGGAATCTATTGATTGGCACTATCGATACTTGGATGGTATGGAAGATGACACACGGACGGATTCATGTAACTGATGCATCTACTGCATCAAGAACGCTGCTGTTTAACATTCATACTGGGGATTGGGACCAAGATTTGTTGGAGCTATTTGACATTCCAGGAAATGCTTTACCCGAAATCAAGGATAGCGCGTGCATTTATGGGCATACGGACCCCCTTGATTTTTTGGGTGCCAATATTCCTATTTCGGGTATTTTGGTAGATCAACAGGCGGCTTTGGCAGGACAAGCTTGTGTCTCTCCTGGCACCATTAAAACCACCTATGGCACGGGTTGTTTCATGCTAATGAATACTGGCGAAACTGCTGTTTGTGCAGGAAGTGGACTTTTGCCGACAGTTGCGTGGCAGTTAAAAGGAAAGCGCACATATGCCCTTGATGGCGGTGTCTATATCACTGGAGGCGCAGTAAAATGGTTGCAGGATAATTTGAACATTATTTCATCCTTTCAACAAACCGAAAAAATGGCAATGGAAGTACCTGATAACGGAGGGGTTTTTTTTGTACCAGCTTTTACGGGACTTGCTGCCCCTCACTGGGATTCCTATGCCTCTGGTATGCTGATTGGATTAACAGGTGGCACGCAGAAAGCTCATATTGTGCGTGCAACGCTAGAGGCAACTGCTTACCAAGTGCGTGATGTTCTTGATATTATGTCGAAAGATTCAAAAGTGCCTATTACAGTAATGCGTTGCAATGGCGGACCAACGATAAACCGTTTTTTAATGCAATTTCAAGCAGATATATTGGGTATTCCCCTGGATATTCCACAAGTAGCTGATACGACTGCTTTGGGTGCTGCTTTTATGGGAGCTGTGGGAATTGGGGAATACAATTCCATGGATGATATAGTAAGTATCTGGAAATTAAACCAACGGTATGAGCCAAAAATGAGTGTAGACCAACGGGATACGCTTCTTTACAATTGGCATAGAGCGGTGGAACGAGCAAAATATTGGCGAGAAGATTAAAGCTGATTTTTACAATTTTTTGACTTTATTTTTGCCACGAAAACAAATGGAATTTCCATTCTTGTTTTCGTGGCTTTATTCATTTGTTCTTGTAAACAGCTGATTCCAGTTGTTTTTATGCCATTTAAGCATATTTTAAAATAGTTTCATTTTTATTTCTGGATTCATGAGTTCTGATTTTTACCTGTTTTCTTTGGTTTCGTTGACTTTAAAATGAAAACTGCTATGATAAAGCTAAGGAAAAATCAAAGCATTATTTCCTGTAAAAAATATAAAAAGTCAAACAATTTGAACCATGAATTCTTTGGGAGGTAATGTAACATGAGCATGACAAAATTATTTAGTCCAGGTCCTGTTTTAGTAAAAGACAATGTAAGGAACGCATTATTGCACTATGATATTTGCCATCGTAGCGTAGAGTTTGAAGAAATGTTTGTAGATACACAACGGAAAATCAATAAACTTTTTAACGCAGATGATAGCTATGAAAGTTTAATTATCTCAGGTTCAGGTACTTCTTCCAATGAAACGGTTCTTTCTTCTTTATTTATGGAAGACGAGGGTGTTCTCTTAATTCGCAACGGTATGTTTGGTGAACGTTTGTTAGAAATTATTAATAAATACAAAATTCCTCTTACAGATGTGGCTTTCCCTTGGGGCGATTATCCTGACGCTTCTGTTATCGAAAAAGAGATTGCGCAAAGCAGTAATGTTAAGGTAGTGGCAATGGTTTTCCATGAAACCTGTACAGGAATGGTTAACCCCGTAAAAGTGGTTGGGGACTTATGTAAAAAATATAACAAGATATTTTTTATTGACTGCGTATCTGCTGCAGGTGGTGAAAATATCGATGTTGTGGAAAATAATATTTCCATCTGTACATCAGTTGGTGGTAAATGTGTTGGTGCGTTTCCTGGCTCTGCATATGTTTGTGCAAAGCGAGACCTTTTGGAAACCTTGACTGCGGACCAATGCAAGAACGTATACTTAAGTTTATACAAACACTATCATAGTGCAGTAACTGCACATCAAACACCAAACACACCTAATGTAACCTTATTTTGGCCGCTAAATGTTGCTTTGACAAACATCATAGAGGAAGAAACTTTGGCTGGCAGAATTGCTCGTTATCAAAGATGCTCAAAAATTATTCGAGAAGGTTTGGTAGCCTTAGGTTGCCGTTTGTTGCTAGATGACCACATGGCAAACACAGTAACTTCTGTATTCCTGCCTGCTGGTGTTGATAACACAACTTTTCTTCTTGAGATGGAAAAACGTGGATACACCTTTTATGCGGGCAAAGGTGATTATGCAAAACAAGGCATGATTCAAGTTGCAAATATGGGTGAAATTTATGAAGAAGATTGTCATAATATGTTAGAAGTTTTCTTTACAGTTTTGTTAAAAATGCAAAGCTAAAACATATTAAATACGGAGGTGGTTCTTTTCACCTTTTTGATATGTAACTTCTTAACCTGAACCCAATGAAAAAAAGCAAAAGACAAGGTTAAAAAAATGCCTTGTCTTTTGCTTGGTAAACCCAATAAATCCGCTGTTCTACAGGGTGAATCAAAAGCCTAGCGATAGAAAACCTCCTATCCTATATTGCGTCAACCAAGACACAATATAGGATAGGAGGTTTTTTATGAATATGAATAGTTGCCCTTTTTTAAATAGATAGAAATATATATAATAAAGTAATATAATAGGCATTACTAATGATACAATTAAGATTAAAATATCAATATAATATCAATATATTGAAGAGAAAGGATATTTCATGAATATATTATTAATTTATAACCCCAATGCAGGAAATCATATTTTTAAAAACAATTTGGACTTAATCATTGAGAGGTTGCAGGCAAAAGGCTATTTAGTCAGCCCCTTCCGACTTGGGAAGGGCATTGACTTAAATGAATTTTTTCAAAGAATCAACCCTGAACAATATAAGAAAATACTGATTGCTGGAGGCGATGGTACGATAAACCAAGTTCTCAATGCAATGCTGGATAATGGAATGAATCTCCCTATAGGGATTTACCCTGCGGGGACTGCGAATGGTTTCGCGCACAATTTTAATCTGCCGACATCGGTTGATGAAATTACAGATATCTATACAAGAGAAAACTATACTAATGTAGATATCGGAAAGATTAATGAACGTTATTTTATCAATGTAGCCAGTCTTGGTTGCTTTGTTGAAGTCAGCCAAAGAACAAGCTTTGGGATATTCTCCTATTATCTTAGGGGCATAGAAGAATTTCAAAAGCTGAAACCAGTTAGAGTCAGGATCGAAAGCAACGGATTTATATTTGATGATGAAGCCTACTTTATGCTTATTATGAATGGAAAGTCGGCGGGTGGATTTAAGAATATAGCGCCTTTGTCAGTATATAACGATGGATTGCTGGACATTTACATCTTTAAAAAATGTCCGCTAATGGATTTAATGTCTTTGGTGGGAAAGGCACTCAAAGGTGAACATGATTCTAGCCCCTATGTCATCTATTTTCAATCTTCTAAGCTTACCGTCAAGTGTGACGAAAACATAGGTACAGATTTAGATGGAGAAAAAGGAACCGGCTTCCCTCTGAATGTTCGGGTTCTTCCTTCTCAATTAAGAATCAATACAAAATTTAATAAAGAGGATGGGTTTGAAAGCACAAGAGAATTCAGCTTTGCAGACATTAAATATGCAGCAGAACAGATTTACAATGGTGTTTTGGGCGAGATGACCAAACCGTTCAAAGATTTTAAGATCGATCGAAATGTCATTGCTGATATGTTAAAGATTGCTGCGGATTTGCCACGTCATAATGCTTTGAACTATATCAATAAAGGTTCCCTCAATGATGATTATTTCAAAATAGCAGAGGAATCATTAAATGATGGGTATCTTTATGTGGTTCTTTCTAGCACTGGAAGTGCTGCAGGAGAACTGATCCGAAAGGTTACGAAAAAAGAATATTCCCATGCCTCCCTCTCTTTTGATCAGGAGCTTAGGACTATTATCAGCTATAACGGAGGCCAAAACATATACGAACCCGGACTAAATCAGGAGATGCTGGAATTTTTTCATCAGAAAGAAGATGCCAATATCATCATCTATAAAATTAAGGCGACGAAAGAACAAAAATTACTGGCTTTGGAGGAAGTAAGAAAAATAAATTCTTTGGGAAGCTCATACAACCTTCTTGGTCTCATCCTTTCCTATTCACCCAGAGAGAATATCATGTTTTGCTCTCAATTCGTATATACGATTTTAAAAGCTGTGGGGCTTCATTACTTTGACAAAAAACCAGAGGATGTAAAGCCTACTGATTTTATTGAATTAGATTACAAGAGAAACCTTGAATATTGCTCTCAAATATTTTTTAAGGATTATTATAAGAAATCCTGATTAAAAAAGCTTTGATGACATAGCGTTTGAATTTCATGAAGAACTTAGTCGTATTCAATCGGGCAACGGAACCTATAAGCAATTTTTGATGCATATGAATACAATGTCTATATTTCAAAAAATAAGGTATTTTTGCGGTCCGGAAGGGAAGATGCGTTTTTTAAGAGAGCATTATGGCACCTTCCCTGTTTCGAATTCAGGTTCATTTCACATGAACAGTGGAACAATCGCCATATCCCAACCAATGATAGCGGCGCTTTGCTTCGGGACTATTGAAAAAAATCAAGAAGGTTCATTTATGTCACTTACATTAACCTTTGACCATAGACCGTTAGATGGAGCATATGCAGGAAAATTCTTATATAATTTGAAAACACTGTTGGAAAGCCGTAATTCGATTATTCCAATAATGTAATAATTAGTTTGGCTTTGCCGCGATGTAAGTATATTTGATGACCTATAAAATATTCCATGGTACCAGTAAATGGTAGTGCTAGAGGCAAGCAGAGTTTAACTAGAGGTTTGAAGCAGGGGTTAGAGTATTTTGATACGACAATTTACACTGAAAAGTTAAAACTAGGATTCTAAAAACTCCTTTTACATTCAGTTTACATTTGTGCTTTATAATAATATACTGACAAGCTGTAGATTAGTAAAAAAGGAAGAAGGGAAAGATCTATGGGTAAAATTATGGTTGCGGACGATGATTCCAATATTCGTGAGCTAATTCATGTGTTACTTAATAATGAAGGGCTTGATGTACTGGATGCAATAGACGGATTAGACGCCCTTTCTAAGCTGGAAAATGAAAAAGTGGACATATTGATATTAGACATAATGATGCCCAATATGGATGGTTGGACATTGTGTCAAGAGATCCGTAAATACGGTGATTTGCCAATTTTAATGCTGACAGCCAAAGGAGAAACCAGTCAAAAAATCAAGGGATTCAGGCTTGGAGCAGATGATTATTTGACGAAACCTTTTGAACCTGCGGAATTAGTGGCTCGTGTAAAAGCACTTCTCAAACGTTACCACATTGCAACGTCAAAGGTTATTCAGCTTGGTAACATCATCGTAGATAAGAATTTATTTACAGTTCGGACAAAGTCAGAAGATATCACATTGCCTCTGAAAGAGTTTGAGCTGTTATTTATGCTGGCTGGTTATCCTGGCAAAACTTTTTCAAGAGATCAATTGATAGAAGATATTTGGGGATTTGATTTTGAAGGAAACGAACGGACGTTGGATGTTCACATAGGCCGTATCAGAGAGAGATTTTCCCAGGAAATATACGGTTTTAAAATCACCACAATAAGAGGTCTTGGGTACAGGCTTGAGGTGACGATATGAAAAAAAATAAATTTTCAATTGCGGTAAGCCTTGTTCTGTTTTTAATCTTACTGATTGCGTGCTTTTGGTCTGCTTATTATATGATTACTCCCTTTTTTGGGTTTGAAGGAAATTTCATTAAGGTTACAGAATGTTTAATAATCTCCATGGTTGGAGTTCTTTTCTATACGCTGCTGTTATGGTTAATGCGGATTTGGTATCATAAAACCAAAAAAGATCAATCTCACCATAACTTTTATGACGAAATTCAAGAGGCGCTTGATCGAATTACCAAAGGTGATTTTAAAATTGCCATAGATATGGCTCAACATCACAATCATCATTTAATTGACTTGGCAGAAAAAGTAAATGTTATGGCACAGGAACTTAGCGGAATGGAAACGATGCGTCAAGATTTTGTATCTAACGTATCTCATGAAATTCAGTCTCCGTTGACCTCCATTCGTGGTTTTGTTACGTTGCTGAAAAATGAAAATTTAAGTAAAGACGAACGCCTACATTACATTGATATAATTGAGGCAGAGAGCTTGCGGCTATCTAAACTCAGTGACAATTTACTGAAACTTTCTGCGCTGGATTCAGAATATACATCGTTTCAGCCAAAACCATTTTTGCTCAACAAACAGCTTAAAGATGCCATACTTATGCTGGAGCCGCAATGGTCTTCTAAAAGCATAGAACTTGTTGTTGAGGATGAACCTGCTGATATAGTGGCGGATGAGGAACTGCTCAGCCAAGTGTGGATTAACCTGCTACATAATAGTATTAAATTCACGCCGGAGGGCGGAAGAATTTGTGTGTCTGTTTCCAAAGCAGAACAGGGAGCCAAAGTTACGATAGCGGACAATGGAATCGGGATGTCGGCGGATACGCTAACCCATATTTTTGAACGGTTTTATATGGCTGATAAGTCACGCAGCCGGAAAGCCGGTGGTAGTGGACTAGGGTTATCTATCGTAAAACGAATTATAGAAATGCACCATGGTTCGATTGATGTAGAAAGTCAGCCAGGCATGGGAACTACTTTTAGCGTAAACATTCCTGATAAAAACATAAAGTAACTATAATTTTTAAAATTATTTATCAATTTAAATTGAGTTTAAAATGAGGTGATAGGATGTAACCAATAAAAGAAACGGAGGTACGATAATGAAACCTAAAACAATTAATATGGTGGAAACGGAATTAATAGCTTCTGAACATGTCAAGAATGCGTTGCCAAAAGCCCTGATAGACTATTTATGGTCTCTTGTATTTTCCGAAGCGGCTACAAAGAACGTGGTGCAGATTTTTAAATTATTAGTAAGCCAGTTAAGCGAAAGAGATGTACAGGACATTTTACACTTTACGGAAGACTCTGAATTTCTAAGTAACCACAGAGTGTTTGGATTTATGCCTGTGAATGACGAGATCCATGTAATCTGTACCGAAAAAGGCTATCATATGATATTGGCAAAAGAGAAAATATATAAACGCAATTGCTACATGAATTTGCAGGACTCATCTTGTCCGATTAGGGCTTGTTAAATCATTATGCAGAAGAATTGTTTGCATGAATCGGGAGAAAATTATTTAAAAGAAATTCTGATAATACAAATGAATCAAGGACTTGTACGTTCTATTGATATTGCCCAAAAGTTTGGATATTCAAGACCTAGCATCAGTGTAGCAATGAAAAATTTGAAAGAAAATCATTATATCATTATGGATGATGATAAAGTAATAAAACTGACTGATTTAGGAGAAGAGAAGGCACGGAACGTATTTCAAAAGTATTTTTTGATTGAACGCTTTTTGATTTTAGTTTTACAAGTGGATGAAAAAACCGCATCTCAGGATGCTTGCAAAATGGAGCATCGTATCAGTGATGAGACATTCAAACAAATGCAATTGACATTAACCAAAATGACTGAAGTAAATCAAAAGCCATAGCCATTTTAATTAGAAAATGATTTTCTCAGATGTAGTATTGACAAAAGGGTTTAGCGGCTATATACTATTTTCATGATGAATATGAAATTTAAAAACAGAACGAAAATGAGCTACACTTTTTTGCGGATCGTTACAAAGATTACCGAGCTTGATAGGAAGATTCGGTATTATGGGACAGATCGGCCTTTATACGAAGCTGAAATTCACATGATCAAATCCATTAAAGAGAATGAAGGTATTCATGTTACGGGTTTGGCAGATATGCTGGGCGTGACGAAAGGCGCAGTTTCCCAGATCATTATGAAGCTTGAGCATAAGGGGATGATCATTAAAGATACCGATCCGCGTAATCTATCAAGGCTTGTGCTAAGACTGACTTCAAAAGGTGAAACTGCATATCTGCATCATGAAAAGCTGCATCAGAAATATGATGAACTTTTTAATGGCATACTTGAAACTGCAACAGAGGAAAACAAAGCGTTTCTGAAAAGTTTTCTCAACTCCCTTGACGAGCAAATTGACATTTTTGAAAAAGAAGAACAGATTGAATGATGATTATGAAAGGGCAATAATGATATGCTAGTGTTTACAAGAACAGTGTTTTTTGCGCAAAGAGTATATCTGCTACACTCTTTGCGCACATTAATTATGCAAAACCACCTTAATGAATAATAAGCAAATGAATCTAAGAGTTATATTTTTTTAAAATAAGCGTATAGCAGGTATACGCAACGCAGGAAAGGATTTGATTAATATGAACTCAAATGACCAAAGAATTCAAATGATGAGGGATGAAAAAATCCCAAAGCTACTAATTAAAATGGGAATGCCGACCATGATCGGCATGATGGTCGCAGCACTTTACAGCGTGGTGGACGCCTACTTCGTCGGGGGATTGGGTACAAGTCAGATGGGTGCTGTATCTATCGTGTTCCCCGTCGTACAAATTATTATTGGACTTGGCATGACCTTCGGCAGCGGAGCGGCATCCTACATATCCCGGCTCTTAGGAGGAGGAGATACTGAGAAAGCGAACCGGACGGCATCAACAGCACTGTTTTCCAGCCTATTTGTCGGGGTTGTATCCATTGTGATATCCCTGTGTTTTCTCGACAACATACTGGTCGCGCTGGGAGCGACGGAAACCATACTTCCTTATGCGAGGGAGTATGCCATTATATATATTGCAGGTTCCATTATGAATATCTTTAATGTCACTATGAACAATATCATCATCGCCGAGGGCAGGTCGAAGCTGACCATGATATCCATGCTGATTGGCGGAGGACTCAATGTAATATTAGATCCTATATTTATCTTCCCGCTGGGCTTTGGAATTCAAGGCGCCGCTATTGCGACAGTCATTTCTCAAGCTGTAACGACTGGTCTTTACCTATGGTATATCCTGTGTAAAAAAGGCTATCTGCATTTTTCAATTCGTAGTTTTACTTTTAGCGGTACGATTTATGGGGAGATTTTCAAGGTCGGTATTCCTATTCTCGTTTATCAGCTTCTGTCCAGTGCGGCGATGGGGCTTTCCAATTCAGCGGCGAGT
>JAQUSU010000134.1 GCA_028710085.1 Anaerotignum sp. | reverse complement strand
TGGATGTACTGGTGACATCGCGTTATAATTAACAACGTCCAACAGCTTCTTTCCACACTTATTGCATATGTCTATATCTTCATAGCCACTCCATAATCCGCCCCAACGTTTGTTGGAACGTTTAACCTTAAATGACATATCGGCTAAGTTCTTCTTGCATATATCGCATATCCTTTGCTCCATCCCACCGCCCCTTTCTATCCATCAAAAAAGGACACCAACCTACGCCAATGCCCCTTTTGGAGGAATACTATTTGTTTTGAACCAATTAACTACTATCATAATAACATGAAAATATGTCCTTTTGTTATCATCTTTTGCGCTTGTCCAGTATCTTGAAAAACTCTTTTCGTTTTCGATAAAACGTCGCAATACTTGAAGGAACTTCTAAATATTCATAGGCTATCCCATCAACCACATTATTGATTATGTACGGATAAATCTCGCTGTCAGCTTCTATCGCCGCCTGTTCAATCATTTCTATATCCTTAGCCAAACAAGCCCGTCTACACGCCGTATCTGCCGTTCTATCTGATATTTTATTACCTCCACCCGTTCCTCCAAAGCTGGGAGAGGATAACTCTGTGATAGACCGTAGCTGAGATTGTTTTTCTCGGTACTGACGGCAAAAGTATTTTAACTCTCTGTATCTGTTTGGCGAAAGTTCAAGTATTTTTAAATCACGTTCTTTCAATCAATCACCCCTCTTTTGTTGCATCAGGAAATTTCATAAACGCCATCCATAAGCTTAATTTCCTCCAACCCCAATGGCTGCGGATTCTCCCGTTTGAGTTTTTCTTGCAGGGCTTGAATTGCTAAATCTCTTGCTGTTTCTGCCGCATTGCAACAAATATCAACTTTTTTTATAATTTCGATTGCTTCAATCTCGTTCAACCCTAGCCACCCTTTCTCCGTAACTACAAAAATCATTCAAAAACACCTGGTAATTACCCTTATATTTGCAAGCATATTTTATATACGGCGGTTCGAATTCATCCTCATAATGACGCTCAAAAATATGAATACACTCCCCACACTTCACAGGCTGATTTGCTTTCAATCGCTTGTTTTCTGCTTGAAGCTGTTCCAGTAAATCTGCAACATGATTAATCCCGTCTTTATCAATCGCCACAGCGTTCCTCATCGCCTGTATTACTGTTTCAACGCTCATTCCGCATCCCCCTTAACCGCCATCAAGCACACAATATTCCACATAAACGCCCTGCCGTGGTTCTCGTCATTGTCACCTCTTTTGAATTTTAAATAATGCCGTACAGCAGAGGATAAAAATGTCCACTCGGGCAAGCCTTTCCAGTTGTCAACGCCGTATTTCTCCGCTCCTTCTTCAAAGTGAATGGATAAGTCAAGAACGGCATCCTCAATGCTCGGATAATTAACCGATACAAAGTTATGAAATACAATTCTCAAAAACTCTTTTTCCCCATTTTCTTTGTAGTACGACAATCCGCCAAGAATTGTGTCCATCGTTAAATTCGCCACCACGTCCAGCGGCAATAAATCACATCTGCCTTTGCCTTTCGATATGTCCCGTACTGCTCCACTTTCAAATTCCTGTCTTGCACCACTATCTAAAATCATACCCCTTTGCCCCCTTCCAGCAATTCTGGGTTGTCATGGATTGAACCGATTACCACAACATCGTTTTCTGTATCCTCTACCTCGGCAACACACATGTAAAACTCTTCTTTTTCATTCACGAAATAGAACGCTCCGCCCAAATATTTAACAACAACTTCATGTTGTGTATCTAATCCGTTGTAATCAAACGTAGCTAAAATGCATT
Source organism: Anaerotignum sp. (assembly GCA_028710085.1). GTDB lineage: Bacteria > Bacillota > Clostridia > Lachnospirales > Anaerotignaceae > Chakrabartyella. Next base: position 781 of record JAQUSU010000134.1, on the reverse strand, counting down.
TGTCACCCTCGAATATTGAATTTCTTCTTCGCTCCATCTCTTTGCCATATCACCACAGGAGTAAATCCGGATTTATCGCTGGCCAGCAAACCTCTTACCCCTTTCTAGTTTTTTCAAAACTCTTTATCCATTATGCGGTATTGCAATCATGATCTTTGTTTTCTCCTGAATGTCCTGTACAATATCGCTCCAAGACACCATATCATCAATCAGACAGTCCACTTTGGAATCAAATCTGTCTTTGAATCGGTTTAGCCGAACGGTGCGAAAATCAAACTCATCATACAAAACGTGAATGGACATGGCCAACATTGTGGCAATTGTTTTCTCCTTGATAGGTGCAAGTGCCTTTTCCAAATCTTTTTGGGCTAACGGTGTATGAATATTGGTAACACCACGGAATTTTATTTCCTGCTCCAACGCTTCAATACCGCCCTCTTTTATAATCTTCAGTGCCAAAGCTAGGCCATCGTGTCTTCCTGCACTGTAATCTGCCATTTTCAACGCTTATCCCTCCTTTATGCGCTTATCGAAATAATCTACAACACAAACTATGATGTCTTTGTACTCCTCGTTTGGAGATACCTGCCCCATACCCTTTATTAAGCAGTCACAAGCCTCTTCTGTTTGCATCTGACCAAGCTTCCATTCCGCACTGGCCATTACTGCCCCAATTTTTTCAAGTGCTCCTCGATGCTGACAGGCCCTTTGGTAACTTTCACGCATGAGCTGCTTTTGTGCTGAAGCCTGCTCCTGAGATATTCCACCTTGGCGAAAACGA
>JAQUSU010000073.1 GCA_028710085.1 Anaerotignum sp. | reverse complement strand
GGCATGTCTTGCTGTGGTTCCCGCCATTACAGTTACCGCATTCACCGGCAGCAAAGATACAAACATTGCCACCGTTAGTACATTAGAAAGTGCTTTTTTTAATTTTCCCCTCATTGTTTCAATTCCTCCTCAAAGAAAAGATTTGCTTCTCATTCGTCGGTAAAGGCTCATTTTTTTACCCCTATTCCCCCTGTCCCAAGTTTATATTTAAGAAAAAGTTATTGTCTAACCGACATTTTTTGCATTTTGTAACATATTCTACCACACTGCCGTTACAAAACCATTACAAAATCAAAGCAAGGTTCCCCTCCGATTTTTTACAAAAATCAGCGGAAACCCTTAATTTTAGGCATTTTTCAACTTTTTCTAAATTTTTCATATATGATAACGTTAAGTATTTTTTTTAATGCAATAAAAAATTAAATTAAAATTCTCTATCGTTACTATATTTTATTATATTGGAGTTTTGGTGAAACACTCCGTTTCCTTTCATGTAAATTTGTCAAAAATCAATCTAATGAATAAATCAAAAAGGAGCCGCACAGATTTCTTTCTGCTACAGCTCCCAAATAAATTCTATTCGTTCAGTTACGCTTATTTCATATCAGCAAGCGTGTTACTGTTTGAAAATACATCATTCTCAATGATTTGCGCAACTTTATCAGGTTCTTCAAATATAGGGCTATGTGCTGCGTTTTCGAATAGATAAAATCCTTTTACCGGCGCTTCCAACTGCATCAAATACTCCTCTGACATTTTATAATTAACTGTATAATCGTATTTGCCAGAAAAAAAGTATGTAGGAACATCTAACGTGGTCACTTTATTCCGCAAATCTTCCACCATTTTCAGCTGATCATTTTGATTGAGCAACAGCATACCACGCCATAAATTTATTTTTTCGGTAAGAGTATATTCTCTATTTTCTAAAGAAGCAAAAAATATTCCCGAAACAACTGACTTCATAGTATGGGTTGTTCCAGTTCCTGCCCGATGCATAAATGCATCCCGTATTTTTTTGTAACCATCAGATGCTTCATCATATTTTTTCAATGTTTTCAAGGCTTTTTTATCGCCTGTCTTTTCATAATAATCTAACATATACTGATATGCCAGCTTTTCAGACTCATCCTGATTGGTAACCTGACCTACAGCGATGTAAGCGTTGTAAAGCTGCGGCGCTTTTTGCACCGTCTGAATACCAAAATATGTTCCCCATGAGTGCGCCATAAGATAAATTTTGTCCTGTTCAAAACGGTCGCGCAAATAGTTTGTTACGGCAATGGTATCCTCAATATACTGGTCAACAGTTAAGGTGGTCTGATCAATCTGGCTGTCATAAGATAATCCAGCCCCCCGCTGATCCCACCAGACCACGGTAAAATATTCCTCCAAGCCTGTGGGATAATCCTCCGTCAGAAAAAATTCGGGCATACCTGGCCCTCCATGCACAAACAACAGTACAGGATTTGAACTATCTTTACTTTTTATGATCATACCCATTTTAACGTCATTGATTTCCACAAAACATTTTTCCGCCAAGCTATTGTCTAATTTCCTTCCGTTTTCGTCTGTAAATTGTTTTATCTTGCCTGGACTCATAATCAGCAAAACCACGAAGCATAGGCTAACAACTGCTAAAATGGCACCTAGCACAATGCGCACGACAATTTTAATTTTCTTCTTTATTGGAAATAATGTCTTCAATCTTATTTTCCCAGATTCCATCATAAATAACCCCTTCCATCGTTGCGATTGCAGCTAAACCGTGAACAGTTGCCCATGATGATATGATTGCATCTTTTATTTTTTCATCAGAAAAACCATATTTTTTCAACACTCTAAAATGCAGTTCTTTCAAGAGTTCAAATGGCGGAAAATTACCCTTCCCTTCATCATTCATATTTAGATTTACCCTTATGCATGGCTGAGAAAACAGAAATTGAAAATATTGTGGATGATTGATAAAAAACATAATATAGCTTTTTCCCATTTTAATTATGGTATTGGGCTGCTCCATGTTCTCACCTTTGATTGCATTGTTTAATTGCTCTGTAAATTGCTCTGTCACATAATTTTTCATTGCCTCAAGCAATTCTTCCTTGTTTTTAAAATGACTATACGGCGCTGCATTACTCACAGCACAAATAGCAGCCACCTTACGCAAAGAAAAATGCGTTTCCCCTTCCCCATTGAGAAGCTCTATGCCGGCTTCAATCAGGCACTGTTTAAGGTTCCCGTGATGATATTTCTTTTCATTCATATGTCCCACTCCAATCTTATCACTGTAAAGATTTTAGCATTATATCTTTACAGTGTCAAGATTAATTTATATAACTTTTTTTAATAATCTTTGCCTAATTTATGCCTTTGCTTCCTTATTATAAGTAAAATAAAAAAGACGGATTACAATTATAAAAATTGTTCCGTCTTTTTATATTTAGGCCCTCATTCCCCCACCAAAGGGCGGAGGATTTTCGGAAGTGTATTATATTGTTTCATGGAAGGTTCTTTTAATCACTTCCAGCTGCTGATCGCGTGTCAAGCGGTTAAAGTTTACTGCATAACCGGAAACACGGATGGTCAGCGTAGGATATTTTTCGGGGTTTTCCATAGCATCAATTAAAATATCTCTGTTCATTACATTTACATTCAAATGATGGGCACCTTGAATAAAATATCCGTCCAAAATATGAATGAGATTCTCAATTCTCTGCTTTTCTTCTTTTCCCAAAGCATCAGGAACAATGGAAAATGTATTGGAAACACCGTCCTGGCATACGTTTCTATAAGGAATTTTTGCAACAGAGTTTAAGGAGGCCAAGGCTCCGTTTTCATCCCGCCCATGCATAGGATTTGCTCCTGGCGCAAGGGGTTCCCCAAATTTTCTGCCATCGGGTGTGGTTCCTGTTTTTTTGCCATACATAACATTACTTGTTATAGTCAAAGCAGACAAGGTATGCTTCGCATTGCGATAAATCGGATGTTTTTTCAAAGCATCGGAAAAATAGGTTGCAATTTCCACCGCAATATCGTCTACTCTATCATCATCATTGCCGTATTTCGGGAAATCTCCCTCCACCTTAAAATCTACCGTTACGCCATGCTCGTCACGAATTGGTGTAACCTTTGCGTATTTAATCGCAGAAAGAGAGTCTGCCGCCACAGAAACACCTGCAAAGCCAAAAGCGGTCAGTCGTTCCACATCCCTATCATGAAGTGCCATCTGGCTTGCTTCATAAGCGTATTTATCGTGCATATAATGGATAATGTTTATGCTGTCTACATACAATTCCGCCACATAATCCAATACCTTTTTGTAGCGTTCAAGCACCTCATCATATTCCAAAACATCCCCTTGCAACGGCGCAATATTAGGCACAACAGGCACCTTCATCAATTCATCTACACCGCTGTTCATTGCAAGAAGAAGAGATTTTGCGATATTTGCTCTTGCACCGAAAAATTGCATTTGCTTGCCCACACGCATTGCCGATACACAACAAGAAATTGCGTAGTCATCTCCATACAAAGGACGCATCACATCATCATTTTCATACTGAATGGAGTCTGTATCAATGCTCATTTTTGTGCAATATTCTTTAAAGGCATAGGGCAAATCTCTGCTCCAAAGAACGGTCATATTGGGTTCGGGCGCCGTTCCCAGGTTTGTGAGGGTGTGCAAATAACGGAAGGAGTTTTTTGTAACAAGTGCAATTCCATTCACGCTGATTCCACCAATGGCCTCTGTAATCCAAGTGGGGTCACCGCCAAACAATTCATTGTATTCGGGAGTTCTCAAGTGACGTACCAATCTTAATTTAATAATAAACTGATCAATCAATTCCTGTGCTTCTTTTTCCGTAAGCACGCCGTTTTTCAAATCTCTTTCAATATAAATATCCAAAAATGTGGAGGTACGACCCAAGGAAATCGCTGCACCATTGTTTTCCTTCACACCTGCAAGATATGCCATATACAAAAATTGTACTGCTTCCTTGGCATTTACGGCAGGCTTACTGATGTCAACGCCATAGGTGAAAGCCATAGACTTCATTTCTTTTAAAGCCTTGATTTGCATGCTCAATTCTTCTCTTGTACGAATGCGCTCATCCGTCATAGGACCATCAAACTCAGCCAGCTCTTTTCTTTTTTCCTCGATCAAAAAGTCCACTCCATACAAGGATACACGTCTATAATCCCCAATTACACGGCCACGGCCGTAGGCATCAGGCAAGCCTGTCAACAAGCCAACGTGTCTGGCAACCTTTGTTCTTTCAGGATAAGCATCGAAAACACCTTCATTATGTGATTTTCTGTAGGCATGAAAATCTTTTTCCACTTGAGGATTCAAATGATAGCCATATTGCTCTAACGCACTGGTAGCCATTTTTAAGCCACCGTATAAATTCACAATTCTCTTTAAAGGTGCATCTGTCTGCAAGCCAAAAATTACTTCGTTTTCTTGATCAATATAGCCCGGTGCAAAGTTGTCAATCCCCGAAATAATATTGGTTTCAACATCCAAAATACCTGTTTTCATTTCTTCCACAATCAACTCGTGGCATTTGTCCCAAAGCTTTTTTGTTCTATCTGTAACCCCTTCTAAAAAGGAATCATCACCTTCATAAAGACAATAATTTTTTTGAATAAAATTGCGAACGTCAATTTCTTTTGTCCATCTTCCTGTTTCAAAGCCCTGCCATACCAATGTATTCATGTTTTCAATCCTCTCTAATCCCTACGATATAATATCTAAAAGCATGTTCTGAAGCTGCTTTGTTTTTTCTTTGCTCATGGGCAACAAATCAATTAAAGGATAGTTTATGCCCATCACTTTGTATTTCTCAACGCCCAAAGTATGATACGCAAGCAACTCCACTTTTTCCACATTGGGAATCCCCTTGATGTACTCCTTAAGTCCATTGATATGTTCTTCGGAATCAGTCAAATTTGGCACCACAACGTGGCGAATCCAAAGAGGCGTTCCTTTTTTCTTCACAGCCTCTAAAAACTTTGTCGGCACAGAAAAATCCCCAGCTGTCAGCGCGTTGTAATTTTCTGATAAAAAATGCTTTACATCTAATATGACCAAATCCGTATAATTTAATAGTTCCTCATAATTTCCGTATCCATACCCAGCCGTATCAAGACAGGTAGAGATATTTTCTTTTTTACAGGCTTTGAATAATTCCGTTAAAAACTCAATTTGCAAAAGTGGCTCTCCACCGGAACAGGTGATACCGCCTGTATTCCCATAGTAGGGTTGAAATCGTTTCAGCATTTTCATTATTTCGTTTACGTCCATTTCTTTTCCGCCTTGCATTTCCCAAGTATCCGGATTATGACAATACTTGCAGCGAAGTTTACAGCCTTGAAAAAAGAGAACGGTTCGTATTCCGGGGCCATCCACCAGTCCCATGGACTCAATGGAGTGAATTCTGCCTTTTTGCATATAATCACCTCTTTCTAATCCAAAATTTTGAAATAGAAAAAGCCGACAATCCGGGCTTTTTCTGCCCAGACGGTCGGCTGTTTTAACGATTATACTTCACGTGGTTGAACCCACTGCTCCGTCAGTCATATAATCTATGGTCTGATTTTAGCATGACTTTTTTTTATTGTCAACCAAATTTTTTCAGTTTTTCGTCCGAAAAATAGATTAAAATAAATTATTCAGTAAAAATTTTCTCATTAAGCCAAATTCATTATGCGCCCTTTATTTTTTTCTTGGAATTTCAGGGAAAGGTAACGGCTCCTTCCCTTGCGCTTGTTGTTTCACCTTGTTTTTTCCTTTGGGTTCTAAAAGCTCTTTTCGCGTATCATATTTTACATCTTCTTTTGCCATATAATCACCTCTATATAGTATGTTTTGAACAATTTTATTATTTCCTCAAAAAAGTGATTACTATTCAAAATTTCAAAATAAAATGATTGGGTACAAGAAACAGCTTGTTTTTATTGCAATTTTTGATTGTGTGCGGAGTTTCCCGCATATGCAAACATCGGCTCGCACAGCTTAAACTCAAAGGTTTCACGGTCTACAACGCCAACCACCTGATTGCTGTCATATAAATCCAATAAAAATGACGCCATTTGCTGGCTCGTGTGGTAAGTACCAAAAAGTTTATCATAGTTATACTCACTTACATTATTTGCCACCTTCCCAAACTCCGTTTTCGTTGCCGCAGGAGCCAATACTTTCGCCTGCATCTTCGCCCCAGATTCTTTCAATTCATGGGCCAAGCCCTCTGTAAAGGCGCTAACAAAGAATTTTGTGGCACAATAAGTAATGGCAGTGGGAACAATCATATAACCTCCGCAAGAAGAAACGTTAATCAGCTGCGTTCCTTCTCTGTCCTTATAATCATGTACAAATAAAGAAGAAAAAATGGTTAGTGCCTCCACATTCAAACGAAGCATGTTTTGAATCTTTTTCAAATCTTGATTGGCTACGCGAGCATAGCTTCCAAACCCCGCATTATTAATCCAAGTTTCCAACGCATACGCCTTCAAGTCAGCATAAAGCTGATATACATTCTCCATAAAGGATAAATCCGCAGCCTGAATAATAACGTCCAATGTTGGATATTCCCGCAGAATATCCTCTTTTAAAGCTTCAAGGTGATCTTGGCGGCGGGCAACAATAATTAAGTTTTTGCCACGGGCTGCAAACGCTTTTGCTGTTTCATAACCAATGCCGGAACTTGCCCCTGTAATAACTGTATACTTCTTTGCTTTTTCTATCATTGAAAAGCCTCCTTTGGTCTGTTATACTCAAACAATACAATATAGAGTTAACTCTATGTCAAGGGGATTGAGGTGATTTTATCGTGAAATATTCTATCGGTGAATTTTCAAAGCTGACACATTTAGGAATACATACTTTACGGTATTATGAGGATGAAAAACTGATTATTCCAGAACGAAATAACGCTAACCGTCGATGCTATTGTGAAAAAGATTTCGCATGGATTGCCTTTATCAAGCGTTTAAAGGATACAGGCATGCCAATTAAAGAAATCCGACACTATGCGCAATTGCGGGCCGAGGGAAATTCGACCCAAAATGAAAGAATGGAGATATTGATACAGCACCGTCAAGTATTAAAGAAGCAAATCAGGCAATTAAAAGAGCATCAGGCAAAGCTGGATGAAAAAATCAAATTTTATCAAGAAGAAATTACTTCTCAAAACCAATAAAATGATTTGAAAAGTAAAGACTCCGGTGGTTTACCGGAGTCTTAGTGTGTCGATAAAGTCAAAACCTTGAGCGCTTTGCCCTCAAACACCTACAAGGGTATTGGTCATCACTTTTGCTTCGCAAAAGCCAGTTTCGCTGTCTGCCCTATCTTGAGCAGTGAGTAGTCAGCACTTTGCTGCGCAAAGCTGTCTTTTAGACAAATGGCACTTCTTTGCTATTACACCTTGACCCTTTAGAAACCACATAAATATATGGTTTCAATAAAAGTTTTTGATCTTGCTTTTTACAAAAAGCAAGCAGGTTTGGGCGGCGCCCAAGGTTTTTCGACAGTCTGAGACTCCGGTGGTTTACCGGAGTCTTTACTTTTGTATTTAAAAAATTATTCACCCATAAATAACTTGATGTCATCTTCCACACGTCCAATTCCTGAAATGCCGAACTTTTCAACAAGCACATTGGCAACATTGGGAGATAAAAATCCCGGTAAAGTTGGTCCAAGATGAATATTCTTTACACCTAAGGAAAGTAATGCAAGCAATACAATTACCGCTTTTTGCTCATACCAAGCAATATTATATGCAATTGGCAATTCATTTACGTCTTCAAGTCCAAATATTTCTTTCAGCTTAAGGGCAATTACCACAAGGGAATAAGAGTCATTGCACTGTCCGGCATCAAGCACTCTTGGAATACCACCAATATCTCCAAGGTTAAGCTTGTTATAGCGGAATTTTGCACAGCCGGCGGTAAGGATTACCGTATCCTTAGGAAGTTTTTCTGCAAATTCCGTGTAGTATTCGCGAGATTTCAGCCTTCCATCGCAGCCTGCCATCACAAAAAATTTCTTAATTGCGCCAGATTTTACTGCATCAACCACTTTATCTGCCAGTGCGAAAACTTGATTGTGGGCAAAACCGCCAACAATATTGCCGGATTCAATTTCCACAGGAGGCTTACACTGTTTTGCCATTTCTATGATTGCAGAAAAATCCTTTTTGCCGTTTTCATCTGGTGTAATATGCGTACACTCGGGATAGCCGGAGGAACCCGAAGTAAAAATTCTTTTTCTAATTTCTTCACTTCTAGGAGGAACAATACAGTTTGTGGTAAAAAGAATAGGGCCGTTAAAGGTTTCAAATTCAGTAATTTGCTGCCACCATGAACCACCATAGTTTCCTGGGAAATTATCATATTTCTTAAATGCCGGATAATAATGTGCAGGAAGCATCTCTCCATGTGTATATACATCCACACCTGTACCTTTCGTCTGCTCCAGCAGCTGCTCTAAATCCGTAAGATCATGGCCGGAAATTAATATGGCCGGATTGTTTCTAACTCCAATATTAACACTGGTAATTTGGGGATTTCCATATTTTGAGGTATTGGCTTCATCTAAGAGCGCCATAGCTTTTACGCCAAATTCCCCCGTCTTAAGGGTTAAAGCCACAAGGTCATCTGCTGACAAGGAATCATCTAGCGTAGAAATCAATGCTTCATAAATAAATGCATAGATCGAGAGATCCTCTTTGCCGATATTTAACGCATGATCCGTATATGCTGCCATACCCTTCATGCCATAAATAATCATCTCTCTAAGGGAACGAATATCTTCATTTTCCGTTGAAAGTACCCCCACCTTTGAGGCTTTTTCCAACATTGAGGCTCTGTCGCTTACTTCAAACTCTGCTGCATCGCCAAGGCTAACATTAGATAATTGCTTCTTTAGGTCATTTCTCAGGGATATCATTTTGTGAATCTGCTGTTCAATAGCATCATCATCAAAATTAGCATTTGTGATGGTAATAAAAAGGCTATTCAAGACTTGATGATTTACTTCGCTGATGGTTTTAACGTCGATTTTCCCTTTTACAACTACTTCCGCGATTCCCTTGGTAACGTAAACAAGCAAATCTTGCAGTTTCGCAACCCCCTCATTTTTGCCACATACCCCTCTAACTGTACAGCCGGTGCATTTTGCGGTTTCTTGACATTGAAAACAAAACATACTCATAATCGTTCCTCCTTTATCATTTTTCTTTTACTGCTTCAAACTCATCTTTACCAACAAAGCAAATTGGGCAAACCCAGTCATCAGGAATATTTTCAAACGAGGTCCCCGGTGCAATTCCACTTTCGGGATCACCTATTTTGGGGTCATAGATATATCCGCATGGAATACAAATAAATTTCTGCATCTTTCTTCCCTCCTTTTCATTTTCTGTGGACATTTTAAAAATTTGTTCAATCAATTCATCATCTCCCTTTTTTATCAAAAATCTATTCCCTTTTCATTTGTTAGATTATATAATTATGTCCGCCATCTGTATGTTGTTTTTACAACGAAATTAAATTTTTCCCCCAAATGCAATAAAACAGTTTGGCATATGCTCAGAGGGATAATAAATGAACTTAAAAAAGCCAAAGCTTGAAGTCTTTGGCTAAAGGGGCAGCTACTCACTAAAATAAAGAACATGCAGTGTTTCGAACGTTATATTTTTGTATTTCCTTCACACAAACTTATCTGCTTTTTCACATTTTCTTTTGCAATCTAAAAATCGGATACATACGCTTCATTTGAACAAATTTAGCATTTTTGTGAATTCCTGTTGGTCTCCAAAAAGGTGCGACAGTCCAAATCGCACATACACCATCGGGTTTTAAAACACGATACATCTCTTTTGAAAGCTTTTTTATAGAAATTACCGGTGCCGGAATTACCCCATACAGAATAATCATGTCAAACATATTATCAGAAAAAGTTGTATTCAGCGCATCCTGCTGTTGCACCACAACATTGATCAACCCCAGCGCTGTGACCTTCTTCTCCATTTCTTTAATGGCAATAGGATGAATGTCTGTTGCATACACCTTTCCAGCCCTTCCCACCCGTTTTGATATTTCCTCAGTAAAAAATCCGGAACCACACCCTATCTCAAGAATCACTTGACCATTAGAGATACAAGCATTTCCAACTAATTTTTCCGGATTGTTATACTTCTTTCTTCTTGGATGCTCCAAACATTTCAGCAGCTTTTGATAAAAAACAACCCCTCTTTCAGATTTTTCTGCAAAAAACACTTCTCTGAATTCCATTTTCTCTCCTCCTTATTATTCAGGAACAATCGTTCCTTATTAATTCATAAAATAAACTGCCACTGGCAGCTATTTTAAAAATTGTCTAATTCCTTCTGCATAAAAATCAGTTAAGTGTTGCAAATTCTCTTGCAGATGCGCCTCGTTCCTGTGTGCTTTCACAACAGCCACAATTCCTTCTATCAAATTTCTTGCAAATATCTCTGACAGCAAAGGCTTGTCGATTATCCTGACATTCATCTGAGCCATGATATGCTTTTGCACACGGGAGATTATTTCACCTTGAAACCCCTCGTATTTGCTTCCTTTGCTTTTTTCAAAAATTAATAGAAACCGCCCTTTGCTTGCTGCAATCATTTTACCGATTACAAAGCTAATATTTTTATTCAACTCGTCTTGTTGATCCTCATGCTCCATCAGCTTTTGAAACCCAGTAACAAACTCATAAAAAATCGGATCTGCAACAGCATAAAACAGCATCTCTTTATTTTCATAATATAAGTATAAATTGCTGACACTAATTCCAGCTTCTTTGGCAATGCTTCTAGTTGTGGTTTCAAGAAACCCCTTCTCACAAAACAGATTTTCCGCTGCCTGCAAAATCTGAAGCCGCACCTCTTCTTTTAATATTTGCATAATAAAGAACCTCCGTTCCTTATTATCATATCATATTTCGGGGAAAACGCAACTGTTTTTTAAGGACTATTTTCTTGAAAGATATAGTTCCTATATTCCCCAAACAAAAAGCCTGTCCAAGTCATCCTTAAACAGGCTAGCAAATACATTTTTTAGCTTCTTATTCTGCAATTTATCGTTGAACACGACCGGAGCCATCACCTTTGGCCAGCTTCAACACTTCATCCACTGAAACCATGTTAAAATCACCTTCAATGGAATGCTTCAAACAGCTTGCAGCCACAGCAAATTCAATCATTTCTTGCATAGGGAAGTTGTTTAAAATAGCATAGATTAAACCGCCACCGAAGCTATCGCCGCCGCCAACGCGGTCCACAATATGAACCAAATAATTTTTACTAAAATAAAACTCACTTCCATTATAAAGCATAGCCGCCCAGTTATTGTCATTTGCGGAAATAGAACCACGCAATGTGATGGCAACTTTTTTGAAACCAAAGGTTTCCGCCAACTTTCTTGCTACTTCTTTGTATCCGTCATGGTTCAACTTCCCTGAGGAAATATCTGTATTCGTTGCATGAATATCAAAAACGTCTGCAGCATCCTCCTCATTGGAAATGCATACATCCACATAGGGCATTAACTTTGACATAGTTTCCTTTGCCTCTGCCTTTGTCCAAAGATTTTTCCGATAATTTAAATCGCAAGAAACCATAATCCCTTTTTCCTTGCACACCTTCAAAGCATCCTCACAAATGGCAGGTACTTCTCCACCTAAGGCAGGCGTAATTCCTGTGAAATGGAAAAATTCCACGCCGTCTAAGATGTTATTCCAGTCAAAATC